>DATJYK010000172.1:0-53013 GCA_035578005.1 Terriglobia bacterium | reverse complement strand
TGGCGAAAACAAATCGATGAAATCGATGAGCAATTGCTCAAGCTGCTCAACCAGCGGTCGCAGTGCGCGGTGGAAATCGGCCACTTCAAGCGGAAGGTGAATCTGCCCGCGTATCAGCCCGAGCGCGAACTCGAGGTGTTGCGTCACGTTGTGGAGTCGAATCCTGGACCGCTCGATAACGGCGCCATTCGCCGGCTCTTTGAACGCATCATCGATGAGGCACGGTCGCTTGAGCGGCGAGTGATGGAACAGGCGAAGTCTCAATCCGGTTCAGAGCCAGTCAGACAGGGCATCGAACCGGATTCTGAGACGGGCGGCAAAGGCGGTAAGGAGTAAAGCGGAATGATTGTGGTGATGCAAGAGGGCGCGCGCGAGGAGCAGGTGCAGGCTGTCATCCGCCGGTTGATGGACATGGGATTTGACGTCCACCGTTCCACGGGTGCGCTGCAAACCGTGCTCGGCGGAGTGGGCGCGAAGGCTGAATTTGACACGCGCGAAGTGGAATTGATGGATGGCGTGCAGGAAGCGCATCCCATCGTGGCCCCTTACAAGCTGGCCAGCCGGCCTTTTCGCCCTGAAGGAAGCGTGGTGAGCCTGGGCAAGGGTGTGGAAGTGGGCGGCAAGCGAGCGGTGGTAATGGCCGGGCCTTGCAGCGTGGAGAACTTAGAGCAAATGGAGACGGTCGGCGCGCTGCTGGCAAAGCTGGGCGTGCGCGTAATCCGTGGCCGCGCCTTTCCGGCGCGCACGTCGCCTTATTCGTTTCAAGGCCTCGGCCGCGTGGGACTCGAATATCTGCGTCGCGTCGCTGACCGGTACAACCTGGTGGTGGTTTCGGAGGTGATGGATCACACGCAGGTGCCGCTACTGTTGGAATACGCGGACGTTTTGCTGGTCGGCGCGCGCAACATGCAGAACTACGGCCTGCTGCGCGAACTCGGCAAGGCGCCGAAGCCGGTGATCCTTAAGCGCGGCCTCGCGGCCACTCTCGAGGAGTTGCTGGTGTCGGCGGAGTGCATCATGACCGGCGGCAACTACAACGTGATTCTCTGCGAGCGGGGAATTCGCACCTTCGAGAGCGCCACGCGCGCTACGCTTGACGTGTCGGCCATTCCCATTATTCATCGGTTGTCACATTTGCCGATCATTGCGGATCCCTCGCAGGCCACAGGCCGCCGCGACAAAGTTCTGCCCATGGCACGAGCCGCGGTGGCGGCCGGCGCGGACGGGATCCTGGTGGAGGTCCACCCAGACCCTGAGAGGGCGCTCGATGGAGGTCCCGAGGCTCTGGACGCCGAGCACTTTGAAAAGCTGATGGCGCAGTTGCACCTGATCGCGCACGCGGTCGAGCGGACGCTCTGACTGGATTATTCACGAAGTGCCCGGGTGCAACTGGAGGTTTGGGCGTTCCACGAACGGTGCATATGTTCTGCGAATTTCCAACCTGTCATTTCGAGCGCCGCCGCGCTCTTCTTTTCGATGACGCTCAGGGCCAACGGCGGCGCCGCAAGAAATCTCGCTCTGGTCTTTGCAGCAAAACCAAAGCGAGAGGGCCAACGCCGGAGCTTGCGTGCTCAGCATGGACAAAATGCCTGCCCAATTCACTCGCGTAGCCATCGTCGGTACCGGCCTCATCGGCGGCTCCTGGGGATTAGCGCTGAAAGCCTGCGGCTTCGGCGGCCATATCATCGGTTGCGACCGGCCACAGGTTCTCAAGCGCGCTCTCGAACGGGGCGCGATCGACGAGAGCCAAACGGATCTTTCCGACGCGGTGCGCAACGCGGACTTGGTGATTCTCGCCGCTCCGGTCGGCGTGATCATGGAGCAGTTGCTCCGCATCAAGGCGGCCGCGCCGCCTCGAGCACTGGTGACTGATGCGGGCGGCACCAAGCGCGCCATTTTGGAGCGGGCGCGAGAAGTTTTCGTAGGCGAACCGCTCTTTCTTGGCGGTCATCCGTTGGCCGGCAAAGAGATCTCGGGCATTGAGCATGCGAGCGCAACATTGTTCCGGGAATCACGCTACGTTTTGACTCCGGTCGAGCCCGAGCACCTTGAGGACGCGCGCGTGAAGGCGTTTCAGGCACTGGTGGAGAACGTAGGCGCGCGTCCCTTCATGACAGACGCACAGAATCACGACCGCGCTCTCGCTTTCGTGAGCCATCTGCCGCAGTTGCTCGCCACGGGACTCGCGAGTCTGATCGCTGATGAAGACCGCCTCGCGGCCATTCCGCTCGAACTCGCGGCAGCGGGGTTTCGCGACATGACGCGTCTCGCCGAGAGCTCTTATTCCGTCTGGCGCGACGTCTGCCTGACGAACGCCGACAATCTGAAGTCGACGCTGGAGTCGCTGATTCGCAAGCTGGAGGGTATGAAGCAGCATCTCGACGATGACGGTCTCAAGCAGGATTTCGACGAGGCTATTCGATTGCGTGAGCGATGGAAGGAGGTGCGCTGAAGTTTGGGAGCTATTGAGGACGGCTGAGCCGTGGCGCGGCTTCCGCTCCATTGCCTCGGGGCTTGGCCTCTATTGCGTGTGATCTGCGTCACATGTCGATGTGACGGTGCGCACAGCGGACGCCCGCGCGTCCCGTCCAAAATATGGCCAGTAGAGGAGGCCGTCCATGGATGCGAGGTATGACCTGTTCGAGTTCCCACCGGACGCATTTCCGAAGTGGATTGGGTCTGCGGGCGACCTGCCCGAGGCCAGGAGAAAAATGGAGAAACTGCCACCGCTCGCGCCCGGCAGCGAGTACCTGGTGCGTGATTTCTATTCGGGCACCGTGGTTGCATACACGTTGCGTAAAAAGCACGGCACGATGGTGTTCCCTCCCGAGAAGGACCCGCGCGGCTCCTCCGAGGTGTTGAAGTTTGAAATGTACTTCCTTCCGAGCGGCACCTAAACGGCGAGCCGCGGACCTTATCCCCGGGTCCGCGGTTTTCGTCTTGTGATCTTCTCACTTTCGCTGACCAGGCGAGAGATGAAATAAATTCGCCACGCATGGAGCGTCTGTGAATTCCTTCGCGGTCTGCTCAAGCGACTTGCTGAACTGAGGCGTGGCACGGGCTAGGCGCGAGCTTCAATGTTGTTCTTGCGAGCCCAAAGCGCCGCAGGCTGTCTACGGGTTGTCGCGGAAAGCGGCGTGCACTTCCTGAATGGCCGCGTCGACGTGCTTGATAGCAGCGTCGCGATGGCCGCCGAGCGAGGCTCAGCCTGCTCCAAATGCTTCCGCGCCTCCTGGAGCGAGTGTAAGGCGGCGTCCATATTGGGATGGTTGGACGGCGGAACCGCCGGTTTAGCCAAGGCACGGTGCATCAAGGGAAAGATGAACGCAAACAGCAGCACAAGGGCGCCCAGCGAGACGGTGAATCTCTTCTTGGTCATTTCTTCTCCTTTAGGTTGATTTGTTTCAGTCTTCAGTCGAGGTCGATGTCGCGTTGGGGTCGCGTAACCGGTTCGCCGCGGCTCTTCTTCAACGCCTCTTCGAATTTGCGCGCCAGCAAATCGGACTTGATCTTCTCTTCTTCAGCGCTGCTGCGGAAGTGAGCTTCGCGTTGCTCCGCTTGCTTCTGGAGGACTTCGCTCGCGCGGTTGAGGTGATCGGCTTCCGGCCGCTTGGGCTTGGGCGGATCTTCGTGCGCAACCACGCGGCCCAGTAGCGTGTCAACCTTTAGGCGGGCGCCGCAACAGGGACAGGCGATTTCGATGGTCGAGTATTCTGTAGAGCCCATTACTTTGTCCTGACGCTCCCGCGCGTTCGCAGGCGCGACGGGGATGCTCTTAAATCAGTACGAAATTGAGATTTCATCATAAAATCTCCTGCATGGGAAGGGTTGGGGTGAAGCTGATCGACAATTTGACCGCCTGGTTGCGGAAAAGCAGACTGAATAAAGCAGCTATCGGACGCTCATTCTTCCGATGATTGAGGGTTCAGTCTTGCGGGGCTTAGATCACCGAAAATTCCAGCCGGTTGTCCACGCGGTCGATTCGATCCAGCCGCACTCGCACGCGGTCGCCGAGATGATAGGCGAATTTCGAGTCCAAGCCCACGATAGCGCGCAGGTTCTCGCGGTATACATAGCGGTCGTCCTGCAGCGCGTCGAGTGGAACAAACCCCTCGACGAAGAGTTCGGTCAGCTCCACAAAAAAGCCGTGACGGGTGAGACTGATGACGAGTGCACCGAACTCGTCACCCAGACGCTCCGACATGAAGACAACCTTCTTCCAATCCATGAGTTCGCGTTCGGCGTCGGCCGCGCGGCGCTCGCACTCGGACGTCTCTGCGCCCAGCGCCTGCAGCGCCGCATTTTGTAGCCTTACGCCACCTTCGCAACCAGGCACGCTGTTGCTCAGGGCAGCTTGGGCGGCAACATCGTGCCCCAAAGAGGCACAGAGATTGTGAAACGCAAACCCCGCGCTGGCGCGGCCCACCGCTGCTGATCCGCCCTGCTCGGCGAGCAGCGCCTTCAGGGTGCGGTGCACGATCAGGTCCGGGTAACGGCGAATAGGCGAGGTGAAATGCGTGTAAGTGGGCGAGGCCAGCGCGAAGTGGCCGAGATTCTCTTCAGAATAACGCGCCTGTTTGAGCGACCGCAGCATGAGGTAGGAAAGAATACGCTCTTCGGGCTTGCCTGCGATGCGCTCGGTGAGCCGCTGGTAGTGCCGCGAGGTGATCTTAAAGGTTGCCGCTTCGACCTGCTGCTCGAAGCGCGGATGACGGTCGCGCTGCTCGCGAGCGTGCACCCGTTGCCGGTGAGCCGCGGGCAGCTCGATCCCCAGCGACTGGCCGAAGGAGGCGGCGATCTCTTCAAACTCCAGCACCTTCTTGGGGTCGGGTTGTTCGTGCACGCGGTAGAGCGTTGGGACGCCGCAGCGCTCCAAGAGCGCGGCGACAGCCTCATTGGCCGCCAGCATAAACTCTTCGATGATGCGGTGGGCAACGTTTCGTTCCGACCGCGTCACGCCCACCATGCGGCCTTGCTCGTCAAACTCGATTTCGGGCGCGGGCAGGTCAAAGTCAATGGAGCCTCGCGCCTGGCGCCGGCGGTTCAGGATGAGTGCGAGCTCCTCCATCAGGCGGAAGCGCTCAACGAGGCTGGCGTAACGGCCAAGCGCTTCAGCGTCGCCCGACAGCACGGCATGCACCGCCGTGTACGTCATTCGTTCGGCGCTCCGAATCACGCCGGGCGTGAGCTCGTATGCCACAATCTGGCCTTCGCCGTCGACCTCCATCAGGGCGGACATGGTGAGACGATCGACGTGCGGATTCAAGCTGCAGATGCCGTTCGAAAGCTCAAGCGGAAGCATGGGCACAGCGCGGTCGGGAAAATAAACGCTGGTTCCCCGCAGCCGCGCTTCGCGATCGATCGCCGTGCCTGGGCGCACGTAATGAGCGACGTCGGCGATGTGCACGTCCAGCCGGTAGTTTCCGTTCGACAAGCGCTCCACAAAGACTGCATCGTCGAAGTCCTTGGCGGTTTCGCCGTCGATGGTGATAATCGGAAAGCGTCGGAAATCGCGCCGCGCCGCCGAGTCACTTTCCGGAACGGAGACCGGCGCTTGCGCGGCCTCTGCCAGGACCTCGTCCGGAAAGCGGTGAGGGAGATGGTACTTGCGAATGATAATCTCAACGTCGACGCCGAAGTCTTCACGGCGGCCCAGCACTTCAATCACGCGGCCGCGTGGCGGAACGCCATGCACCGGATCGGGGAAAGTCGTGAGTTCAACGTCGACAATCAGGCGATCAAGTTCGAGGGCGCTGCGTGCCCCGTCACAACTGCTGCTGCGGTCGCGAAGCGGCGCCGCCTCCGATTCGCCGCGGAACTGGCGATGACGGCGTGGCGTCACGTGAGGTCCTTCAGGCGGCCACTCTTGACCGTGCGGAATGATGATCTCAAAGGGCAAGTGGCGGTCATACGGAACAACGTGATTCGATCGTGCGCCGCAGCGGAATTCGCCCACCACCGTCTTCTGCGCCCTTTCCGTGACGTTTACAATCCGCCCTTCCAAGCGCGGGCCCTGATCCCGGCCGCGGTTAGACCCCGTCTCAGAGCGCTGGCCAAAGCGACGTGACTTTGGAGGCACTAGCCGTTTCTCGATCACGTGAACATCCACGCGGTCGCCGTGCAGCGCGGAGCTCATGCCCAGCGGTGGAATGAAGATGTCGGCGCCAATGCGTGGATCGTCGGGCACCACGAAGCCGTAACCATCACGATGGGCGATCAATCGGCCACTCACCAGCCCTCGTCGATTTCCGCGCGCGGCGGGCGCTGAAGACATTGACACGCTTGTGCCATGGCGGTGAAGCACAGGCCCCGAGGGCGCGTCACGACTGGCGGTGTGGCTCGGAGGCAGGGCAAAGTGGCCCTTCTTCAGATAGAGAATGATGCGGCGCTTGGAAAGCTCCTTGAGGGCATGCTTGAGATCGCGGGCCTGACTTGAGCGCAACCCGAGTTCAACCACCAGTTCGCGCAGCCGGAAGGTCTTTGCCGGATCCCGCTCAAATACCTTCAGGATTTCAGAATCGGAGGGAAAGTCGCGCATCCGGGCTCTAGTTTATCACCCGAGAGGCGGGGCGAACTCCAGCTTGCCACGTTCGCGGTCCCAGCGCCAGACGCGGCTGCCATGCAGGTGAACGCCGCCGAGCCAACGATCGATTCCGTTGACACGAACGTTATCGAATTCAGCTCGCAGCAAGGCTCTACCTTCGGCGGTGATCGCGACCTCAGCGTTCCAGAACAGCTTCTCGTCCCGATCAATCTCCACCAGCGGAACCCGGGCGTTTGCCAAGCGGTGCATGTAAGTATTGAAGACCAGGTCGCCCATGAAAATTCGTTCTTCTCGATCACGGTCGGCACAAAACACCGATCCCACGCGCGACAAGCCCGCGTCAGCAATTTCCAGAATTTGCCGCTCGGTTCGAGAAAGGCCATTTCGAGTGGATGGGAACTGCTCAAGATGCCGCAGCAGTGCGCCCTGAAGATAGGGCAAATCGGAGGTGTCCTCCTGGAAGAGTTCGACGATCGAGTTCGGGTCCGCCGCGGAAAACGCCTCCCACGCGCGTGCCGCCAATTCGAGCTTGCCCGGGGAAACAGGCACGCGCTTGGGATACAATTCCAGCAGTTCATCCGGTGTGAGCATTCCCAGATATCGGTCTGTGCAGATCAGGCTGAGCTTTGTTTTTCCGAGGTCCTTCCTGGAAAACCAGTCGAGAATCTGGATCAGTTGGAGCTGGTCGTAGAGATCATGTTCAAACCACAGGACCACTTCTTCGAACTCGGCGAAGCCCGCCAAAGTCCGGTCACGCTTTTCCAGTTCGCCCAGAATGGTCGACTCGAGTTGTCCGCTGCCTTCGGCCAGGAAATGGGCGCGAATCGGGCGCAACTGGTCAAGCGACAGACCGCAAGGCACAGGGCCTTCGTGCAGTACGTCCTTCCAAGTGAGAACTTCACCGGGCAAGCCGGTGTCGCGAAGCTGAACCGAGTCACCGTTTGTGATGTGCAGAGTGGCTGGCATCGAATTCCCGAAGCTTAAGTCTCGACTCGAAGTTTCCCAAGCAGCGACCGTGCTACCGTTCATTCATTTCATCCCGGGTGAAGCGACGTCCCGCCTTGACGTGGTGGAGCCGCCGCATCAGAGCGTCATAGTCACGCACGCTTCCCGGCGCCGCGAAGTGAGCCAGCCACCCGCGGAAGCGCGCGTTGAGAGTCCGGAGCTGAAGACGGGTAACCAAACGGGCATGCTCGACGTTCTTCATACGTCTACAATGTACACGAATCCGCTGTCAGCCACGCTGCCTTCGGGCTGCCCAAAATGCAAGGGCCGCCTCGTAACACCCAGGCGGCCCTCGAAAATATCCGATTTCAATGGAACCGACGTGGCGCTACACCGTCGCCTTCTCGCCGATCCCCACCAACTCTGCGTGACCATTGCCGTTCCCATTCGAATGGCCGTTGCCATTGGAGTGCCCGTTACCATTTCCATTGGAGTGGCCATTGCCGCCCGTTTTGGCTGCCACCGGACCGATCGTCACCAGTTCCGGCTTGGGCTTCTTCAGCACCATCTCCTCATAGATCTCGCGCACCTGCTTGGCCTCGTAGGCCGCCTTGCGCCGCATCTTGTCTTCGTCGGCAGCGGTCATCGGAATATCAGTGGCGCGGTCACGCACCGCGTTTACGTCGTCGGCGCGTAACGCCAGCGAGTGCTCGTAGTTTTCAAGGTTCACGCTCTTGCCGCGCGCGTAAATTTCGTGCTTGCCGTGAGTCTTGTACCACTCGGCCACGGTGGCGTTCTTGTGCATATTCTCGATGATGTTCCGCCAACCGATGCCGGTGTTGTAAGCGCAGAATGAAATCTCGCCTTCCTGAGTAGCGTACGGAATGATGCACATCTCCGTGCGACGGAAGTCATAGTTGAAGAGGTCCTGGAACCACATGCCGGCCACGAACAGGAAGTTCCAAGGGTCAGAACGGCGCTTCAGCGCGTCCTCGTACGTGCGATCGGGGCTGGAATCACCGTACTTCTTCTTGGTTTCGCCGGTAAGCGCGAAGCTCTTGTCAAACTTCTTCAGCAGGTCCACCAACGCCAGGCTCTTGGGGGCCGCGAAGGGCTTGTAATTCTTCAGCAACGTCAGGCCCATCATGAGATTCGAAAGCCACTTGCCGCGCCCGGCGTCATTGATCTTCTGAATGTCGCGAATCAACTGCGGAATATCAAGGAACTGCGGAACCGGCGCCGCCTCCTTAGTCTCCTTGTTGATCATCAGCGCCGTCCCGATGCCGCAGTTGGGATGGCATCCACAGCTCACCATGCCCCACTGAGATTCGGGGCCGTGAGCCAGGTCAGCAAAATCTGAGAAGGTGCTGAAGAGCGAGATGGGGAACCAGTCGCGCGTCGGCTCGGTGATGCCCACCTGTTTCTTCACGTCGCGCGCCATGTGCGAAAGCGTATAGCGCTGTCGCAGGCGCCGCTCGGGCGTGACGTCCTCATCGCGGCCCGTGAAGGACACGGGCTGGAAAGCGATAAAGGCGATCTTCTTCGGGTTATCCATCGCAAAGCGGATGATGGGCCCGACCTGGTCATTGTTGACTTCGTTCACCAGCGTGGTCACCAGGATGATCTCGATGCCCGCCTCGTGCATGTTGTTGATGGCTTGCAGCTTCACGTCAAACAGGTTGCCCACCTTGCGGTGGCTGTTGGCGTCGTTGCCGATGCCGTCAAACTGCAGGTAGGCGTAGCGCAAGCCCGCGTCGAAGGCGCGGCGGCAGTAGTCCTTGCTCTTGGCAAACTCGATCCCGTTGGTGGCTGCCTGCACGCTGTTGTAGCCCAGCTTCCTAGCATAGCGAACGGCGTCAATGAAGTAGGGCGACATGGTGGGCTCGCCACCCGAAAACTGGACGCTCATCTGCCGCCGGGGCTTGATCTTGAGGGCGTTGTCGAGGATTTCCTTAATCTCATCCCAGCTCAGCTCGTGCACAAACCCGACCTGGTTCGCGTCCATGAAGCAAGGATCGCACATCATGTTGCAGCGGTTGGTGAGGTCAACGGTCAATACGCTGCCGCGGCCATGTTTGATGGTGCTGGAGCCGTGATTGTGCAGATCCTTGTCATTGTGGGCGCGAATGTCACGGCCGGGGAAGTTGGCCTCAATCCACTGCAGGAACTTGGAGTCAACGGCCATCATGTCTTCAAAGTGGCCGTGAATGGGGCAGTCCTTGACCATCCACACCTGGCCGTCGCGTTCGATGATCTGGGCCTTGATCTCGCCCACCTTCTGGTTTCGAAGCGTCGCCAAATCCTGCTCGCCGTTGATGATGCGCTCGCGCGCCTCCTTCACGCAGGTGGGGCACAGGGAGTCGGTGACGCGAGGCCAGCCGAGCTGCGGCTTGGTCTTTTGCCACGACTTCAGCATGGGCTTGTCAGACCATTTGGGTGTGAAGGCGGGGTTGGGCTTGTACTTGTTGAAGAACTGGATGCCATCAAACGCAGCGCCGGCGGTGGCGCAGATAGCGGAATCGACGTACTTCATCAAGCGCTGGCCTTTTACTCTAGGCATTCTGTTATCTACCTCGCTCCAATTTAGGATCGCCGCCGGACTTGCAGGCGACGCTTGACTCACTGCCCCTGACGTACGGAGCGCCAGACGTGCACTCCGTGAATATTACGTTAAAGGAGGCCTCGCTCTAACCTAAGGACTTTCTGCCGAACTGCGCCATTGTAGGGTCAGACGGCAGCAAAACTCAACTGAACGGATTACAATCCTCTTCAGAATCAATACCTTGAACCGAGCCATCGGGTGATTGATTCATCGGGTGATCGGGCGATTTATGATCGAGTGAATGAAAGGTCATAGGGAACGTCCTTTCATGTGCTTGCCGGGACGCCTGCCTGCACACCGAGGACTACATCGAAACCCGGGACCACTAGAATCGCTCAATCGCCAATCGCTCAATCACCCGATGGCCCGATCACCCGATCTCCCGATTCCTCCCCTAAACTAATGGTAAGATGCGCCTCATGCTCCGTACAGGGCTGAGCAAACAGATTAGAGTAAGCGCGCTCGAAGCCGGTTTCGACCTTGCCGGCGTCGCGCCGCTCGCGGCCTGGCAAGACCTTGAATTTGCCAAGTCCTGGGCCGAAAAGGGCTACGGCGGCGAAATGGCCTACCTCCGTAACCCCAAGCGTGCCGATCCGCGCCTTATTCTCCCCTCCGCCCAGTCCGTGGTGTGCGTCGGACTCGTTTATAACACGGCGCTGCCGTACTCCACCGAAGCCCTTCGGGACTCGGGGTCTGGGACTCGGGGCGCGGGATTCGGGGTTCGGGATTCGGGGTTCGGGACTCGTAAGACGGGGTTCGGGGTTCGGAATTCGGGGTTCGAAACTCAGTGTTGGAGGCAACGGTCTGAAGCCACCCTTCCAGCTAGCCCGAACTACGCAAACCGAACTCATGCGCAAGTCTCAGACGCCGGGTCGCGAACCCCGAAAACCGAACACCGAACCCCGACTTGCGAGTCCCGCGGCCCGAGTCCCGAGCCCCGGGCTTGGATTTCCCGCTACGCCTGGGGTCGCGATTACCACCAGGTCATGCGATCCCGGCTGGAACGGCTTCGCACGGCCATCGAGAACCTGGCGCCGGACGTCGAGACGAGAGTGTACGTCGATACCGGCCCCATTGTCGAGCGTGCTTTTGCACGCCTTTCCGGCATCGGATGGGTGGGCAAAAACACTTGTCTCATCAACCAGCAACGCGGCTCGTGGTTTTTTCTCGGCGTCATCCTGACCAGCCTCGAGCTCGAAGCCGACGCGCCCGCCTTTGACCGTTGCGGCTCCTGCACCCGCTGCCTCGACGCCTGCCCCACCGGTGCGCTCATTGGGCCCTACGTGATGGACGCCTCGCGCTGCATCGCCTACCTTAACATCGAACTGAAGGGACTGATCCCTGAGGAACTGCGCCCCGCGATCGGCGCTAACGTGTTTGGGTGCGACATCTGCCAGGATGTTTGTCCCTGGAACGGCGGTTCGTCGTTCGTGGTTCGTAGTTCGTTGGGCCAGCCCGAAACTCCAGAGTCGAAACTCGAAATTCGCGTGCCCCGCCGGCGTGCGGCCGAGACCGACCGACTGGAGTTTCATCCCCTTACCGTCGAAGGCATAGGCGCAAGCCACCGAACCATTCCGCAAACTGCTGGCGAACCGCAAACGACTGCCGACCATGAGCAACGAACTACGAACCACGAACTACAGACTAATGACGACGGACAACGGACAACGGACGAAGGACAACGAACCACGAACCACGAACTACGAACCTTTTCACTGTTCAATCCCCGCCTTGAAGACCTCGCTTCCCTCACCGAAGACGACTTCCGTCGCATCTTCCGCGACTCGCCTATCAAACGGACGAAGCATCGAGGTTGGGTGCGAAACCTATGCGTGGTCATGGGAAACTCGGGCGACACGCGATTCATTCCCTGGCTCGAGCAAACGGCGCGCGAGCATGAAGATGCCGTTGTCCGCGAGCACGCAGAATGGGCACTATTGAGGCTGGGAGACCCGGATGGGCCTGAGCAATAGAGCTTCAGAGACTTGCCGCGCGGCGCCCTGACTGCTGACTTCTCTCGCGCGGGAGATGATTTTGATGAACGAAGGCCATGCGATAACGAAGGATCCTTCGAGGCTCGACCACTGTTTTGCTGGCGGTACCGCAATAAAGGACATATTTTCAACGACATAACCCGAAATCGTGAACAACCGCCTTTTGTTTCAATAACATCCTGGCATCGCGACACTAACATTGTTAATTATCAATAAGATCGTGGGTTATTCCCCGAGATGTATTTTTAAGTGGTTTGTTTTCTGATAGATCGTGGGATATTCCAAAACTCGTTTTTTAAGCCTTTTATTTTCAATTACATCGTGGGATATCCCTGCTTTATTTTCGGCCTCCGGGCTGGTGGGCAGGGGCCCTTCGCCTTTTTTGGCAGCCGGCTTTTCGGGAGTGATAGGGGCTCGACGAGCGGCACAAGTAGCCTCCTGACGCCTTATTAACAGGCACCCACCCCGCCTCCAAAGGGCTGGTGACAAGGCGTCATCTCACAAGAGGTAAAGATATCACCGTTTATCGATTTGTCAACAGAAGATTTGACGCGGGGCTTGGTTGAGAGCAAGAGATCAAATGGAAAACGCGGCGCCGGCCCGATTTAGCTTGGGTGGGCGCGGTAGCGACGACATGTACGATGTCGTCGCCAGACCGCGAGCTTCTTGGTATTTCGAGAGCGGCGATGGGGACATCGCCGCTACCGTGCGGGTTCCACACAGACTCTCGGCCTCTCAAGTGGGGGACGTAAAGCCGTCGGCCTTGCAGCGGAGAGTTGAAGCTGTGCCCTTCGCTTCTCAGGTATTCAGCGGTGATGGATAGTCAGAATCAATTCTTGGCCGTGGTGACTTTGCCGAGCATCTCGGAGATTGTCTCTCCCTTGTTCCCGCTGAATCGCGCGGCCAGATTCTGCGCCAGCAGCGGATCGCTTTGCGCCCCAGCCATCGCTCTGCTGACGTGCTCCTGGTGATCCTGAGGTTGGCCTTCCAGCGTGATGAGCGCCGCTGCAAACTCCATCTCAGGATCATCCCCACGCAGGCTGATTGCCTTGGTCACCCAGGCGTAGCCGTCGAGGCCCGTCGCGGGGTTGGGTTTTTCGCTTCGAACCCAATGTTGGTCTCCTATCATTCCGGGTGCCTTCTCAAAGAGCCAATTCGCCTGCTTGTAGGCTTCGACGAGATACCCGGCATCGAACCAAGCCAAGGCGTCCGGGCGTCCTTGGGCCTCTGCGGTAGTGGCGCGGTCGCGGAGCGCGGCGAGAAGAGCGGCCGCCACCTGCGGATTTGTCTGGGCGTAGATGGTGGCGCGGCGCAGCGTTTCCATGTGGACCAGCACGGCGGCATGGGGGTTGAGAATCGCCAGTGTGTCGGGGACGAGGTGCGTGAGATCATATTTCTCCTGGCCTGACAAGTTCCAGCCCTCGCTCACCCAGGGCAGCGACTTGGCTTGTCCAATCTGAATCGCATGGCAGATCAGCGGTGGCCCGGCTTGCGCGAGTGTTGCGAATCCCAGGAAGACGGCGGCAAGGCTGAGGACCGAGCGTTGTACACTAACTGATGAATGTTTCATGTGTTCTTAATCTCCTTTCGGGTTATTTTGTCCTGCATACTACAGGACGACCGAAAGGAGGGGCGTGTTAACGTCAGGTTTCAGGTGCCAGGTGTCAGGGCTAGGCCTTTGGTGGCCGGAATGAGGTGTCGCAACCACGAGGAGAAGAGTTCGCTGGAATCTGAAACCCGAAACCTAACAGCTTGCACCTTGCCCTTAAACTCACCTGACATCTGAAACCTGACTGCGAATCCGCGGCATTCCGCTGACCCTCACCTCGTACGCTTGGCGTCAGCCCACGAGCGCTCCCAGGTGCGCCACAGGGAAACGTCGCCCAGGTCCAGCTTGTTCCACCACAGATCGAGCATCTTCTGATCGAGGTTGAGTATTCCCGCACCGGTTACGCCCGCAGGGGGCGGAACCAGCGCGGCGAGGCGACAATAGACGAGTTCGCGATCATTCCCGTCTGTGCGAGGGAGCAGGTGCCACAGCGTGAGCGCGTCGCGTGGGCGGGCTTCGGCCAGAATCACACCAAGCGCAGCGCTTCGTTGATCAGGGCTGCCAAAGTCAAATCGCGACAGAGCCGCGCGGAAGGTATCGGAAGTATCTTCAAAGTAAGGCGTGCCGGGCCCGATTCCAGGCCGCGTGGCGCAGGCCGCTCCGGCGGGAATGAAGGCCTCCCGGCCTCCCAGCTTGAATCCCACCCAGCCCAGCGTGGTGCGCAACAAGCCCGCCCCTGAATCCTCCACCTGCAACGTGTAAGCGCAACCCATGTCCACGGCTACGGCCGACGGGGTATCCACCACGAAGTCACCGGGCGGCGCCCAGATGGCCGCGTGAATGGTGCCGCGGTCGAGCGCCAGCCTCTTCCCGTCCGAGCTCGACTGAAGCAAGCGGAGATGCGTATTCGGTTCAACGTCGACGTCGCCGATCTCGTCCACGGTCACGCTGGCGCGTGACGCGGCGTCCGTCACCAGTGTTTGACCTACCCGAAGCGTGCCACTGTTACGGTCATGACCGAGAGCCTTGGAGCCCACGTAGGGCGTCCCAGCCACCCGCACCACTTCCCACCCGGAGGGCGAGGGCGCAGGAGGTCGCGTCCGGCGCCAGGCGAGCCACGCCCCCGCAACCAGGAGCGCGACGGCTGCCGCCGCAGCCATCCCCACGAGCGCGCGGTTGCCCAGGCACCACGGCCACCACCACAGCCGCGTCCGGCTCGGCGTAGCGTGCGAAATCGCGGGGAACTCCGGCGCCGGGCGACTCTGCCGAAATCTGCCGAGCAAGCCTTCCAGGCGCTGGACTTCAGGGTCCGGCTCACCGGAGCCGTCCCAGAGGTAATCGTCGTTCATCGGCGTTCCTTCTCGAGGAGACAGGTGCCAGGTGTCAGGTGTCAGGTTCCAGGCGTCAAGTGTCAGGTTCCAGCAAAGTCCACTCTCTATCGCCCCAACACCTGATCCTGCCGCCCAGCGCATAGAGCTAACACATGACTTCCAAAGCCTGGCATCTAATCTAACCCCTGACACCTAAACAAACACCTGGCACCTGACACCTAACACCTGGCACCTAACACCTAGCACCTTCTACTTCCCCAACCTGTCGCGAAGCTGATGCATGCCGCGATGCAAGTTGACGCGTACGGAGCCCGGAGTAAGCCCCGTGCGTTCGGCAATCTCGGGACCCGTCATGCCCTCCACCAACCTCAAGATCAGCGTCTCACGATAGGCATCCGGCAGCGTGCGAATCACCGCCAGAACAGTCACAGCCTCCGCGTCCGATGGAACGCTTCGCCCGGCGCCGTCCAACTCCTCCGTCGAGAGGTCCTTGGTCAACTCGCTGACCACGCGTGTTCGCCGGTGGTAATCGTGCGCGCGGTTCCTGGCGATGGCCGCCAGCCAAGCACCAAAGCGGGCGGTATCACGCAGGGCGCGAAGCCGACTGAGGGCCAGCAGAAAAACGTCGTGAACCAGGTCATCGACGTCGCGGGGCGGCACGCGAGCCAGCAGGATGCCGTGAACCATGCGCGAGTAGCGGTCGTACAATCGCCCGAAAGCGTCGCGGTTGCCCTCACGCGCGGCACTTGCGAGGACGGTATCCTCAGAAACATGGGCGCCGCTGGCGGTCACGCTCTCGATCCCCACGATGGCGGTATGCACCTCAACGCAAGTTCCCACGTTCATTCCACAATCATCCGAGCTGCCTCTTGAACCTAGACGCAAAGGCACCCCTGAATGTTAACGTGCACGCGAGGTAAGGTGGGGCCGAGCCCGTTTCTCAGGGCGCTATCGCTTGAACCAGTAGAGCAAGATGCCATAGCCGACGCCAGCGGGGTCGCTTGGCTTCGCAGGCTGAAAGGTCATAAACCGGCTGTCGGTGGAAACCACAGGATTGGACGCCTTGCCACCCTGATAGTCGTTGAAACGGGTCAGGCGAACAAGATCTCTGCCCGTCCCATCCAGCTTCAGCTTCCAAATGTCGATGTTGCCGGAGCCGCGCCGCCCACCGAGTGATTCGCACTGGCGGTCGGCTTCGACGGTGGTGTAAAGCCCATCCGGGAAAATGCCCTCGGGTTCGTTGTAGGTTCCGGGCGCTTGAGAAAAATTGATCACCTTGCCCGTTGACAGATCAATGCCCATTACCG
Source organism: Terriglobia bacterium (assembly GCA_035578005.1). GTDB lineage: Bacteria > Acidobacteriota > Terriglobia > UBA7540 > UBA7540 > Gp13-AA77. The sequence goes on along the minus strand of DATJYK010000172.1, from coordinate 36,741 downwards.
ACGCGTGATCATTGGGCTGATAGCAGGTGAAGGTCATTTTGTTGTCGTTATCGTAGTAGTCTTGGGCTTCAAGGACGCAACTTCGATCGTTGCTTTGGTAGACGGTCTTCCGATTGATGAGACTTGGCTCGCCTCCAGAAAGATCGACCTCGGCCACCATCAGCCGGGACGCTTCCGGCGCGAGGTCCGGTGCCTGGGCGGATGTCTGGGAGAACGCAATTTTCAGACTTTTCTTCGAGATCGCCGCGCCCTCGCTCATCTTCTGACCCAGCCTGACGGGCTTCGATCCGGGCTGCCGGCTCAGAAACCACAACTCATTGTCGCGAGTGCGGCTGGTGTGGATGTTCTCGAAGTGGTCGGGGCCGATCAGGATGTAATCGCCGGTGACCAGGTGCATCACCCGCAGAAATACCGCGCCGGGCACATTGCAGGTGAGGCACTCGATGACCCGTGTCTTCAGATCGATCACCATGGCGTCACCGAAGCTCTTTGCCATGAAGGCTACGCGCTGGTTGTCAGGAGAAATATCCGCACGCTCACCGAAATGAGTAAGGATCTCAATGTTCGGCGGCAAGTGCTCGAGCGGATCGCCTGGCTTCCGCTGATCGGCAAGAGGCAAAGCGGCAATCAGGAGCGCAAGTACGATCTTCATTGGATGAATACCTCGTCAACTCCCGCGAGCTTACCTGAAGATGGGAGAGATTTGAAATCCTCCGCCCTACTTGCTTTGCTCGCGGCCGGGCCACCAGGTGGGCACGGGTTTGCCTTCGACTTTGAGGATGGCTTCCTCGGCGGTGGGGCCTAAGCGCACGGTTTGGGCGGCTTGTTGAAGAGCGGGAAGTGCAGACTTGGCACCGGGACCGATCTCACCGAGCGCAGTGGCGGTACTTCGCAGGACCATCATCTGCTCGCTCTTGACGAGCAGACGCGCAGCCAGCGTATCGACCGCCGGTCCCGCCGCTGGCCCGATTGCTCCCAGCGCATCGGCGGCCGCGGCACGGACGTAATCAACCGGGTCATTCACCGAGACCGTCAATTGCGGGACCGCCGGCTCCGCCTTGGCCCTCATCTCCCTCAAAGCGACGGCCGCAAGCGCCCGCACGCGCGGGCTGGAATCAGAGAGCGCCGCGCCCAGGTTCGCAACTGAACCTGAGGCGCCAGGCCCAATCTGCGAGAGCGCCCACGCCGCTGCCGCCCGCACCTCCCCATCGCCGCTACTGAGTTGGGCTGCGACTTCGTCCGCTGCGGGCACGGCATCTTCGCCGAAGGAGCCGGTGGCGCGAATCACGTCTGCTCGATCGGCCTGCGGCGCATTCTTGAGTTGCTCGCGATACGCCGCGAGTGTGCGTCCCCGGTAGGTTGGCAATCCTTCGGGTGCGGCGGCGGCGGCCGGCGCCCCTGGGGGAAGCTCGGGCACGAGTTGGTGCTCCGTGGGCCCCTCAGGCACACCCGCCGAAGCCGGAACCTTTTCCAGCACCACGTCATTCAGCCCGAAGTTGTATCCGGACGAGCGCTCATCCTTGCCCGTGCAGACGAAGGTGAGAGTGTGCTTCCCACTCGAGAGTTGGTGCCAGCCGAGCGGCCGTTCTTGTGCGACATAGACCTCTGGCAGGTAGTTGTGATAGACCTCCGGGCCTGGGAATGGAATTTCCGAGGTGGCCGGCTGACGCGTATCCAGGTTCGTTGGCTGCCCATCGAGCAGGGCCGTGTAATTGCCATAATCAGGAGCCTTGGCGATCTCAGCGATGATCTCGTAGCGCCCGCTCTCCGGCACGTCCACGGGGACGTCGATTCGCGCGCCCTCGCCTTGCGCCTCAAAAAACAACAGGTCTTTTCCCCAGAAAACGTCTTTTTGTACGGACGCTTTCCCCTTTGTGGTGCGGCAATCTCCAACCGAGTCCTCCACGGCGATTTGGAGGGCGTTTCCCAGCGGCAGGCGCGCGTCGCCGTAGGGTGGCTCGGCAAGGCCTTCGTTCACGCCTGCCTGGTACCAAAAGGCGACGCTGGAGAAGTAGTCGGGCCGCTCTTCGAACGCCGATCGCACGCTGCCGTCAGGATTGGAGGTCCAGCCCGCATGCTCGATGCCTGCCCAAAGCGATTTCGTGAAGGGCACGGGGTCAGGAACGTGCCATCGGTACCCGGTAAGCTTCGATCCCACGCGCTCGCCTTCGGCGATGGGCGTTCCAGTCCATAACCCGTAAGAATCGCGAAGGCCCCAGGCGTCATTGAAGTAGTCCTCGGAGCCGGTGCCGTATATCTGAGGGTATCGGGCTCCATCTACGTAGAAGAGGTCGTCGCCTTCGCCGAACCAGGAGTCTTCGGTCTGGATGATGTTGAGAACGGTGCCCACGTAGTGGCCCTGGCCCCGGATATTGAGAAATGCGTAGTTCCGGCCGGGAACGGCGGGCCGCTCCTGGCGGTAATAGGCGTGGAAGTAGCCGATGTCTGCGGGCAGTGACGCGTACCTGCGATAGTCGACGTGATAGTAGAACGAGAGAAGCACGCGGGTGCCTTCGTTGGTTACGGTGATGCGGCAGGATTTGTGGAACGGCATGGGCCAATAGCTGTTCTTGGCGCGGCCGAAGGAGGCGTCGCGGGCCATCATGGAGTCAACTTCGCGCTCGTAGCCGTGCCCTACACCGAAGAAGTCGCCGAGAGGGGCGTCCACACTGGGCGTCTTGTGTCCGTCGTAGTAGACGCGCAGGCGCAGCAGCCGTGGCCAGGCAAACTCGTTGTCTGCCACGGTGACCCAGATGTGCGTCACCATGGCCGGTCCCGTTAGATCGGCCATCACAAACGTTTCGCCGGGCATGATGCGCTTGCTGTCATCATTGCTGAATACGAAACGGTTGTCGCTTGACATCCGGTGCGCGGAGTAGTCTTTCAGGCGCGCGAGACCCAGCGGATCAAGAAAATCGTCACTGGGAGCCTGAGCCCAGGCAAGGCTGGAAGCAACGATGAGCAAGGTTGTCAGCAGCGACTTCATGTGGGTGTGTCTCCTTAGGATGGAAGAGTGTGCAGGATCCAGATTGATGTGCTACGCGCTGCCTCGGACTTTGCCTTGGCTGGCGACTGCATCCATCGCTTTTTTGACGCTCTCGGCGTCGCCCAAGTAGTAGTGCTTCAGAGGTTTCAGATCGTCGCCCAGTTCATACACCAGCGGCATGCCGGTGGGAATGTTCAGGCCTACGATCTCCTCATTGGGAATATTGTCGAGGTATTTCACCAGGGCCCGCAGGCTGTTGCCGTGGGCTGTGATCAGAACGCTCTTGCCCGATCGAATGACGGGAGCGATGGCGTCGTGCCAGGCTGGCAGGAAACGCGCTACGGTGTCCTTCAGGCACTCGGTGAGCGGAAGCTGATCCTTGGTGAGCCCGCGGTAGCGCGGATCGTGGCCGGGGAAGCGCGGGTCACTCTCCGCCAGTGCGGGCGGCTGAATGTCGTAGCTGCGGCGCCAGACTTTCACCTGTTCCTCACCGTATTTGGCGGCGGTCTCAGCCTTGTTGAGCCCCTGCAGTGCTCCGTAATGCCGCTCGTTCAGGCGCCAATCGCGTACCACCGGAATCCACATCAGGTCCATCTCATCGAGTACGATCCAAAGGGTACGGATGGCGCGTTTCAGCAGTGAGGTATAGGCGACGTCGAACGAGAACCCCTGGCTCTTGAGGACGCGCCCACCCTCCTTGGCCTCCTCCACCCCTTTTCCCGACAGGTCAACGTCAGTCCAGCCGGTGAAAAGGTTTTCCTTGTTCCAGACGCTTTCTCCGTGCCGCAACAGAACAACCTTGTGCATAGCAGAATCCTTTGAGATGATTTCGAAACCTCAGCCGTACAGAACGCTCAGGCCGCTTCCCAATGTAACACTTCGCGGAAGGGTTTTCGCAACTCAGGGGAAGGCCATAGCGCGCCCCGCAAGAGTGTAAAGGAATTGCACACTCTGGCGCGATTTCTCGCCAGTCCCGCCTATTCCACAGGCCATCTATCACATTTCAAAGCATGTCATAAACAGTCCCACTTGTCGCGTCAGTGCCCAAGTTCTTATTCGTGCTTGCTACCTTCATTAGGTGTCGTGCGTCTGTCTCACGGCAAGGGTGTTCGAACGGAGTCGAAGGTGTGAAAGCCACAATGTAGGCTAGGTATAGGTCAGGCTGTGCCCCGACCGCCTGTTCGAAGGCTGCGGAAAAGGCAATTCCAGCCCTCGAACAGTGGGCTGGAGGGTCTGTGTGAAAACTTGTCGTGGCGCGCTGTAGCGGCGATCTCTGATCGCCGAAGCGGTTGATCCGAAGGGGGTCAGAGGCCGCTGCTACAGACCTTCGGTTTTCACACAGGCTCTTCGGCCCCGCCCTTGCAAGTACACGGCGCCACTACCTTTCAATTCAATTGATCGAAGGAGATCGGAAAATGCCAAGATACAAAGTAGGTACAGGACAAGTTGCTTCACTGGCAAGCTCACTGCCCGTGGGCCAGACTCAAACCTTTAACGCAGGCTTGTATGATAACAACAACAACCCCATTCTGCCGGACGCCGGTACGGCTCAATGGACCAGCACCGACGGAGGGACGATCATCAAACTCGTCTACACCACCACGAACCCGAGTCAGTGTTCGGCGACCGGAGTGGCTCCCGGCAGCACGACGCTGGACTACAACGCGAGCTTTAGCGGCCAGCCCTACAGCGCCCAGTTTTCCATTAACGTGTCTTAGAAGCTAAGGCGCCGGGTCAAACCTCACCGGTCTTTGATTCCAGCGTATTCGGTACGCGCTTCTTTCAGCACTGGGACGTTTGAATCCGCGTCTTTCCAGAGGTCGAAGAATGCCTCGTAGGCGGCGCGAGCGGCTACGCGGTTATTCGTCAGCGCCTGGGCGCGAGCCATCTGCAGTTGGGCGAGCGCCCCAATCGGCTCATTGACCACGATTCCCGGATGCCCGAGGATTTTCTGAAACTCGGCGGCGGCCTGCGGACCCTCGCGTGCCGCCAGATACGCCAGTCCGCGCACGTAGGCCGGATAGAGATTGAGCATCAGCGAGTTTACCGTGGGATAACCGAGCTCGTATGGGATGGCGGACTGGAGAAATTCGACAGCTTGCTGGGGCCGGCCGAGGCTGATGGCAAACGCCCCGCGGATGGCGGGAAGATAGCTGAACTTGATGGCGGTATCCTCCGGGAATTGGCGGGCAAGATCGTCTGCCAGCCTTGAGGCCCGGGCGTCGCCCGAAAGAGCAAGTGCCAGGGCGGCCGCTGCGGTGACGTCACGGCCAGCCGAAAGAGACCGGCTCAAGCCAGAGCGCGCCTGAGCGGCATTGCCGAATAGCGCCTCGCGCAGAGAAGACGCGGCCTGCCAGCCGGCGGCGGTTTCCTTCTCGCCTGCTCGTTCAGCGGATTTGACCGCCTGGCTGGAAAGGCCTTGAGCCTGCTGCAAACGTCCGTAAAAGGCTTGAGTGTCAGATTCATAGGCCAACAGCACGTCCTCGCTTCCCGTCTTGCCCTGCGACCAAGAAACCTGTTCGGCCATCGCTGCCTGATCACGCTGAAGAAATGCGAGCTGATAACGCAGGAAACGCAGGTAAGGTGAGTCCGCTTTCTGCTGGATCGCTTCGTCGTAAGTCGACCTGGCCTCCTCAAGGCGGCCCAAAGCCAGATAGAAATTCATTAAATTCGATAACCAAGTTGCGTCGTGAGGCTTGAGATCGAGCGCCCGCCGCATTTCAGTGATAGCCCGGTCGTAGTCGCCCTGGCGCGCATAGCAGACTCCCAAGTTGCCTCGCGCGGTGGCGTCTAGTGGGAATGCGCTTGCCCACAGTTGGTAGGTCTCACGCGCCTTGTCCAGGTCTCCGGCCACCAAGTCGTAATAGTGCGCTTCGATTTGCAGCCGTTCGGGCTCGCTCGCATGGCTCCGCAGTTCGTATGCCTTGCGAAGGTTTTCGCTCGCCAACTGGTCCTCGCCGAGGTCCGTATATGCCACTCCCAGGGCCTCGTAGGCTGAAGCAAAATTGGGATCGAGCTGGATAGCCTGGCGCAAGAATGGGATGGAACCTGCATCGCCGGCTTCGAAAACGGCGCGGGTGCCGAGGGTGAAAGCCTGCAGAGCCTCGAACGAGGGCGTGGTGGCTTTGTCGATGGGAGTGTCATGTTGTCGCAGCGACTGAAGCGATTCGCCCAGTTCCCCGCGCAGACCGGCTGCGGCCTTGTCGAGCGCCCCGAGCACCTTTTCCTTACCCGAGGCCGTGGCCTGTTGCTGGGCGAGCGAGTCTCCGCTCAGGCAGTTCGTCGCCTTCAGCTCAACAACATACTCGCTTCCCAAACTCGAGATAGACCCGTTGATAACGGCTTCACTCCCTGCACGCCGGCACAACTCGCGGGCCAGCTCGGGCGTTAGCGGTGCGAGAGCGGGCTGCTCCATTTGCTGCAGAGTGGTGGTCAGGTTTTCTTCGGAGAGAACATTGAGAAACGGAGACTGGGTGAGCGCAACGCCAAGCGCCTGCCTTAGCGTCCCGTCAAAGACGGGGTCGCCCGTGTGGTTCGAGAACTCGCCGATTACCACCGAGTGCTTGCCGCTCAGCACAGGTTTGCGGGCAGCGCGGAAGTAGTAAACCGCAGATACGATACCCGCCGCCATGACGCAGGCCAGTGCCAGCACCCACCGTTTTGCTACCGGCGAGACCGTCCGCGCGGCCGGCGTTCGTCCAAAACACTCCAAGTCAGCTTTCATCTCGCCTGCGTTTTGGTAGCGCAGGGCCCGGTCCCTCTGAAGGGCCTTGGAAATCACCTCTCGGAGCCCGACTGCTATGCTGACTTCGCCCTCTCCCGCTGCAGCCATTTCCTTCTGTCCAGCGGGGCTTTGCCACGCTTCGGCCAGCTCGTAGAGCACGAGGCCAAAACTGAACACATCGGAGCGTGCATCCAGCTCCTTGCTGCGAGCCTGCTCGGGCGACATATAGGCAAAGGTCCCGACGGCAGCGCCGCGGGCCGTGAGCGAGTTATTGTCGCCGCTTGACCCGTCAGCCGCTGCTGCTGAAGGCAGCTTGGCTAGGCCGAAATCCAAGATCTTCACCTGGCCATGCGTCATGACAAAGATGTTGGCAGGCTTGATGTCGCGGTGGATGATACCCTTAGCGTGCGCCGCGATCAGACCGTCGGCAATTTGCAGGGCCAAGTTGAGAACCTCGCTCGGCTTTAGGGGCGGGCGAAGCTCATCGGCGAGACGGGTTTTCAACGTCTCGCCCTCGAGGTATTCCATCACGATGAAGGGCTGGCCGTCGCTCTCGCCGATATCGTGAACCGTGCAGATGTTTGGGTGGTTCAGAGCTGAAGCGGCTCGAGCTTCACGGTGAAAGCGCTCGAGAGCCTTGGTATGAGGCGATTGGTCCGCGGGCGTGGCGTCTTCCTGAGCGATGCCGGCCACCACGTCGGGCGGCAAGAACTTCAAGGCAACCAGCCGCCCCAGCCGTGTGTCCTCGGCCTTGTACACCACTCCCATTCCACCGCGGCCCACCAGCTCCAATACGCGATAGTGATCCACCAACTGGCCGGTTAACTCGTCCACGAGCTGTTCGCCGGAATGGTCCGTCATCAAGTCTTGCACCTAGTTTCTTGCTGCCAAGGCGTTAGCTTCTTGTGCGACGATTGGCGGGCAAACCCGGCCGCTTCTTCCCTTGCGGTTAGCGGTTGGGGGGAGCAATGGCACAGCCAAGCGACCTGGACCCACCCAAGGTGAGCGCCGCTTTCGAGTGCGGTGAGAACACACTCCTCAGCGAGAAAGCCTTTGAGCAGGCTAAGCATAAAGATATTGTCATTATATTTATATTTGGTCTTTTCTCATAGTGACGTGGGGACTGGAACTCGATGCCGATGGGAGGGACGAGTCTGTCTGTTGCGCAGTTTTGATTCGGAAGGCAGCGGGAGTCTTGGAGCCGTCGGGCGTTCTCATGCGCGAAACTGTCCACGCCGTCCGCCAGCTCTTATGAACGGAGACGGACTACTTTCCGCTCAGCAATCCAAAGGCGGTGACGCCGCTGGTAGTGCCTACGTAAACTTTGCCGTTGACGATCGTCGGAGTACCGAAGTGGCTGGCATCACCGAACTGGTCGCGTCCGCCGGAAGCCTGATTGCTGTTGTAAAGCTCGCTTCCAATGTTGCCAGCCTTGTAGGCGTGGAGCACCGACGGGTTGCTGTGCTCGATGGCCCAAACGATGGCGTTCTGCGAACCATTGGCGGACACGCTGGGCGTCGTACCCGGATACCCGAAGGCATGGGAGCTTTGGTGTAAGGGTGAGGTTGAGAGCTTGGCGTTCGAAAACTTGAACTGAAGAAGGTTGTTGCCTTGCGGGCCGTAATACACATTGCCGCCGAAATAGGCGGGCGAGGCCCACATTCCGCCGCCGAGTACACCGTCGATCTCCTGATAGATGGCGCTGTCGCCGTTCGGGCTGAATTTTCCCAGGTTACTGCGATTGACGATGTAAATGTTCCCGTCCTTGCCTGCACCGACGGCCAGATTCCAAAGCGTGCCGCTGGAGTCTTTCTGCGCCGGCAGCAGCATAATGCCACCGGAGCCGAGGTCCTCATCAGCGTCGGATTCGGACACAGTGTTATACATGTTGAAGTAATCGGCCACCTTCAGCTTGCCACCCTTCGGAGAGACCTTGACGATTGCATTGCCGTAGTCTCCCATCTTGGGAAACCCTTGGGCCGTCAGAGTGGTGTCGAAGGTGCCGTTTGCGTCCAGGAAATAGATGTAGCCGGATGGATCAGCCGCCAATCCGTCGCCATCCTGCCAGATTGCTCCCTCGTTGCCGTTCGGCGTAACGTCCAGCACGCCGGTTTGCGCCAGGGTGCTCTCGCTGTAACCGATCAACCAACCCGTGTAGGGCCGGGCGTCGCAGTGCGACGTCCATGCGGTGTAGATCACGTGATTCACCAGCAGCAGGCCGGCGCGTTCCGCGTACTGCCCGGCGGCGAAAACCACGTTTCCGCCCTGGCTGCCATCGCCCGTTCCCGGATAGGTGGCTTGCACGGTGACAGGCCCGCCGAACTCCTCTTGTCCGGTAGTCAAGTCCAAAGCGTGAAGGCGCTGATAGTAGGTCCCGGACTTCTTACTCATGGCCACGACGTAAATGGTACCGTCCGGGCCACTGGCGCGGTCGATTACCGGTGTGGACGTTACTCCGATCTGTGGAGTGATCTGGCTACAGCCGTGATTGCCGGACGGACTCTCGCCGGCTTCGAGCACGGAAACATGCCACAGCGTGCTGCCGGAGTCAGCGTCGAGCGCGTAAACGCTATCGTTTTCAGTGACCACGTATAGGAGGTTGTGCGTCCCCTGGGCTGGAATCGTTACACTCGACAAGTACAAGGGCTGGGCATCAACCACGCCGTCCAGCGAATCGGTGAAAAGTTTACCGAAGCTGATCGAATTGACGTTGGCCAAGGTCAGAATGCTTTCTTGCAGGTTCTGCCCTGTGCGCGCGATGTCATTATGAAACGTTGTGACGTCAGTGGCTCGGGCGGCCGGTCCGGCGAGTGAGAACGCCAGGGCAAATAGTAGGGGTCCGGGCAATATCTCTCGTCTCAGAGTCCTGACAGCTCGGTGAGGGGCTGTGGAGAAAAGCGGACAGCCGCAACGGACATCACGGAAACTATCATGCTTGCAAAGCGACATGATCATCAATCCTCCTTGGAGGCGACGACCGATTTCCTCGGCCCGCGAGCTGTGCGAAGTGGTCGCTCGACGCCACCGTCCCCTGGACGATGATAGCGCACCGGACGCCGTCCGCATCGTTAATTCCTCCTAACGGTCGCGAGGGCCTACCTGGGTCGCGAAGGACACGCGGATTGCCCGCATGGTTTGGAGAACGCTCAGCGCTAGAGACGAATGGTGTAAGACGCTCAGCTATACCCGACCAAGTTACTGGCACTTTCGGGCTATTGACCCCTACTCTCGGCGGATGCGAAAGTGAGGAGACTCAAGAGAGCCTTGGGGCGGGTAGTCCCGAAGGCCGCTGCGTGTTACAGCAGGTACTCCTGTAGAGACACTGCACAGAGTCAATTCACCTAAGTTAAATTCGTTCTGAAAGGGGGGCGAATGAGAAACTCTGACTCCTTTGGGGAGACAGGCCGCTCCATCCGCGTATTGATCGCGGATAATCATCCGATGGGAGCGCAGTTGCTGGCCGACGCGCTGCGCCGCTCGCACCGCTTCGGTACGGTGCTGGCTGCAAATCGTGCGGCAGAAGTGGCTGCCATTTCGGCGGATCAAGCCGTGGATGTGGCGCTGATCAGCGCCGATTTTGAAGGCGAGCCGGGGCGGGGCTTCAAGCTGGCGCAGGAAGTCCAGGCCAAATCCACTGAAACCAAAGTGGTGATACTGCTCGACATCCCTGACCGCGACTCCGTGGTGCAGGCCTTTCGTGCTGGCTGTCACGGCGTATTCTGCCGGGCCCGGTCAGTGAAAGACCTTCCGAAGTGCATCGCTTGCGTGCATGCCGGCCAGATCTGGGCTAACTCACAGGAGTTGGGTTACGTCCTGGCGGCGTTGCGCGAACCACAGCCATTGCGCGTGGTCAATAGTACCGGTGTTCCTCTCTTGACTAAGCGTGAGATGGCCGTGGTGAAGTGTGTGGCCGAAGGACTCACGAACCGCGAAACGGCGGCGCAACTGAGCCTCAGCGAGCACACGGTGAAGAATTACATGTTTCGAATCTTTGACAAACTGGGTGTTTCCAGCCGAGTGGAGTTGGTGCTCTATGTCGCTAGCCAGCTCCAGTCGGAGCCGAGTCTCAGCAGCGGCAGCGACGCATGTGAGGCGCTCTCTGCCGCATCTGCGAGCATCGGCGCACAGTGACGCGCATCGCAGCCACAATCAATTGTTCCCTGCTTCCGGTGGAGGCTGGATGTTGCTCATGAGGGCACACTGCGCCGGCGTGCCCTTGACTAAAAGCTGGACCCGCCCATACAGAACCCGCACTTCCTTCTAACGCTCGCCGTGGTGGCGGAAATGCCACGCTTGGTCCAGAGTTGAGCGGTGTACAGCAGGCTGATTCGCGTATATATTAACCTGTTCAGTATTTCCTCAAGGGCTATCGAACTTGGGAGCGAAAGGACGATTTACGGTGACCTTCCATAGTGCCGCTGTCTTAGCATGGACCTCGATTCTGGCGAGTGTGCTGCTAGCCCTCGGCGCGGCTTGGGGCCATCCCTCGGAAGCCCGCCCAGATTCCGGAAGGAGTAGTGCGGGTCAGCAGGCCGTCCCGCCCAGCACACAAGTTGACCATCCTCCTGCCCGGTCACCCGAGTACGTTATCGGCCCGTCGGACGTATTGGCCATCAGCGTTTGGAAGGAGCCGGATATCACCAGAACCCTCCCCGTGCGTCCGGACGGCAAGATATCGTTACCCCTCGTCGGCGAGCTCCAAGCAAGCGGGCTAACCGCCTCAAAGCTCCAGGATGTCATCACACAGAAGCTCAAAGACTACATCGAAAACCCACAGGTTAACGTTGTAGTAGAGGATGTGAAGAGCCGGAGCTTCAACGTTGTGGGAAAGGTCCTGAAAACAGGCTCCTTCGATCTGGCTAAGCCTACCAGCGTGCTCGACGCGATTGCCCAAGCGGGCGGCTTTCAGGACTTCGCCAAGGTTACCAAAATCTACGTGCTCCGCCGGATGCCCGATGGCTCCCAGAAAATGCTGCCGTTCAACTATAAGCTGGTCATCAAGGGCAAACGACTTGACGAAAATATCGATCTGCAGAGCGGCGACACTGTCGTGGTGCCTTGAAAGCAGCCGCCATGCGCACTTCCATTTGCACAGCCGTCGCTTTCGTCATACCAGCAGCGTTGTACGCGCAACTGGGTGGCCTTTCAGGAGGTCCCTCACCGTACGGCAACGGCGTCCAAGCCGTCCCCAGCTATACGGGAACTACGGGGCCGTCGAACGTTCTGCTTGTAAGTGTGAACAGCGTTGCATCCTATGACAACAACGTCCTGGGGATCAGTCAATCGCAAATGGGAGATGAAATCCTGGGACTCGGCCCGCGGATCGCATTCTTCGAACAGCACGGTCCCGCTGGTTTTGAAATCGACTATCAACCCTATTTTCAGTTCTACCAGCACCTCTCACAATACAACCATATTAACCAAACCCTTGCCGCAAACGTGACCTTTGCCTTGGGATCACACCTCTCGCTTCAGCTCAGAGATGCGTTCAGCGACCAGACAGGCACCTACCAGACCGAGTCAAGCCAGCCCCTGGTGCCGGGGCTTGGGTCTCCGACGGCATTGAATGGCACCATCTACACGCCCTTTTCTCCGGAAAGGAATAACAACGCTCGCCTCGATTTGATTTACCGCGGCAGCTCACGGACATCGGTTTCGTTCTTTGGCGGGTATAGCCAACTCAAGTTCACAGGGGAGCCGGCTACTACCGCGTCATTGCTTGACACGCTGGGATATACGGGCGGAATGCAGTACACATACAGGCTGAGCGGCCACGCAACCCTGGGGTTGCTCTATACATTCCAGGTCTATCAGTATCAAGGCTCTGTGCCGGTCGGGTCTTCCCCACGCACAGCCGTTCACTCGGGCATCGTGTCCTTGGCATGGAAGGCGACTCCCAGCGTGTCCTTGCAAGTCTTTGGCGGTCCACAATACCTCCCGGCCCACCAACTTGTGACTGCCGAGTCGACCGGGTCGGCGCCGGCGAATACTAATGCTCCAGGCCTCTGGTCGTGGACGGCCGGCGGTTCGGTCTCAAAATCGACCGAAAAGACCTCCTTGCAACTAGCTGCCGGGCGAGCCGTCACGGACGGCGGAGGGTTGCTTGCCACTCTCACCAGTGCGTATGCGACACTCGGCCTGAACCGCCGGCTGATCCGGCGCTGGAGTGGCAGTTGCGCTGTCACAGGCAGCCAGGGCAACACTTTGGACTATGGCTTCGGGACGGGCAAGATTAACAGTCTGAGCGGTACGGCGGGTCTCGAACACGCTTTTCGAGAGAGCTTCACCACGCGGCTTAGCTACACTTACACTCGTCAATACGCGACAGGATCAGTGCCGTACGGCTCAAATCTCAATCACAGCATCGTGAGCCTCACCATTTCCTATCAGCTCCCCAAGATCCCTCTGGGGCGCTAGCTGCGGTTCGGCAGTTTTAAGCGTCACCGCGCTTGGCATGAAAGGCGAACGGCAAGAGAGACCGCTACGCATGCTTCTGAGACGCGTCTCGTGACTCCGGTTCTTCAGCGCCTTCGAGCACGGATCGATAGTCGATGTGGTTGCGCTGCATCCAGCGGACTGCCCATACGTCGTCGAGTCCCTTGAAGAGCCGGCGCCACGTGCCGTAATGGGTCTTACCGGCAACGCGAGGACGGTGCCGGACCGGCACCTGTGTCACCCGCGCGCCTCGCATTTTGAGCAGCGTCGGTAGGAAGCGGTGCATGCCGTGATAGAGCCCCAGGCCCTCCAGCCACTCGCGGCGGTAGGCCTTAAGCGTGCACCCTGTGTCCACGATGTTGTCGCCGGTAGCCCAGTTCCGAAATCCGTTAGCGATTCGTGACGAGATCCGCTTCAGCCAGGTGTCACGACGCTTGGACCGCACGCCACAGACAACGTCCCAATCTTTCAGCAAGGCCACCAGCGCGGGTACGTCGGCCGGGTCATTCTGCAGATCGCCATCCAGCGTTACCACAGCGTTGCCGCGCGCCAAGTGGAATCCCGCCGCCATGGCCGCCGTCTGACCCAGATTGCGCCGGAAGTGAGCCACGCGGATGCGTGCGTCCCGCTGCGCGGCCCGTTCAAGGCGCGCGGGGGTCTGGTCCGTGCTGCCGTCGTCCACCATCACCAGCTCCACGCCGCCCGGCAAATCGCCCAGTGTGCGCAGCACCTCTTCGAGCAGCGGCTCTACGTTTCCCTCTTCGTTATGCACGGGAATCACGATACTGAGGGTGGGAATGTCCATCACCTTGGCCGGATGCGCGCGCCGACTGCAATTCTAACCCGAAATATTCAACGGGGTCGCCGTGTTACCGCCGCGAGCTAGGCGCTCGGGCCAAGGCTGCCCCTCTCGCTCCGTCGGGTTGACGCTGTCGTGCGGACCGGCATCCAATAGATCGTGCTGATGATGGTTGGGCGTTCTCGCAGGGTGGGAGGCTTTTTATGGCAAGCAGCAGGTGGGGTTTCGTAGGGATTGTGGCATGCATTTTGGCGTTCTCAGCGCCGCTGCTTTTTGGGCAGGGCGCTAAGGATCCGTCGAGCCCAACTGACCAAACCATGACCGACGATATCAACGCCAAATTATTCGCGGACTCGGCGCTAAAGACGCAGGACATTCGCGTGAGCACGCAGGACGCGGTGGTTACGTTGCGGGGTTCGGTGGCCACGCACCTGGAAAAGACCGCGGTGGATCGAATTGCCAGCACCGAGCCCGGCGTTCAGAAGGTGATCGACAGCCTGGCCATTACAGGTGACACCGCGACTCCTCCGCCTGCGGCTGCGGCCGCCCCCGCACCACCGGCAGGGGTGGCAGTACCGGCGGGCTCGGTGGTAACAGTTCGGATGATTGACTCGATTGATTCAAGCAAGAGCCAGCCCGGCCAGGAATTTGACGCCACGGTGGAGACGCCGGTCGCTTCCGGCAGCACGGTGGCGATCCCGAAGGACTCGCCGGCGAAGGTTCGCCTGGTTGCCGCCAACGATTCGGGAAGAATCGAAGGCAGCGCTCAACTGGAACTGGAGTTAATCTCAATCACGGTCAACGGCGTTCCATATCAAGTCCAGAGCGGCTTCTATGAGCAACACGGAAACTCGCGCGGCAAGCGTACGGCTGAGGCCGGCGGCGCAGGGGCTGTGCTGGGTGGGCTGATTGGCGCTATCGCGGGCGGGGGTAAGGGTGCCGCGATTGGGGCCGGCAGCGGAGCTGCCATCGGTGCGGGCAGCCAGGTGGTGATGCACGGATCGAGCATTCATATACCCTCAGAGACTAAGATCGACTTTACACTCAAGCAGCCCATAACCATCAACCCGGCATCGGGACGGCAATAGCAGGCGGAGAGCAGATGAGTAGTAGACTTTGGGTAGTGAATGAGTTTGAGGTAGTGGTGGGCCGAACTCCGTCGGGGAGGAATTGTGCCATCAGGCCGCTTCTGGACGTCTGATCGGAGCAGGATCTCAACACCAAAAACCTGTTCCCGACAAAGCATCCCCCGGGGGACCAACCTGTGCGCGCTAACGAGCCCAAACTTGTATCATGTTGTTGCAGCGTGTGTTATCGGTGGTCCGGTGGCCTATTTGCCAGACGAGTCAAAGAAACGAACCCAAAACACTTAACTCGCAGATTCGAGAATGGATAAGAGCCAAAAACAGGCCAAATTGGCGCTCGAAAAACGAACCCAAACGAACCTGATTTTTGGGGGAGAAGACGTGCAAAATGAGGAAACGAACCCCGCGAACCCAAGAAACGAACCCAAGCTTCGGCCGGTGGTTGGGCGTGGGCTCGTTGGTTTGAGGTCGAGGACTTCGCTAGACGTCTGAGTGGAGCCGGATCTGAACAAATGTAGCAAGTTCTTGAGGTCGTCGGAGCCCGCAACCACCTCTCAGTGCCCTGGGTGCGCGAAGTCGGGGGAGGAAAACCAGGCCCCTGACCAGGCAGCGCCCCCGGGTATTATCTATGTGCGGCAACGAACCCAAACTTGTATCATGTTGTTGCAGCGTATGTTAATGGAGGTCCGGTGGCCTATTTGCCAAACGAGTCAAAAAAACGAACCCAAAACACTTAACTCGCAGATTCGAGCATGGATAAGAGCCAAAAACAGGCCAAATTGGAGTTCGAAAACGAACCCAAACGAACCTGATTTTCGGGGGAGAAAAGGTGCAAAATCAGGAAACGAACCCAGCGAACCCAAGAAACGAACCCAAGCTTGGCCCGGTGGTTGGGCTCGTTGGTTTGAGGTCGATGACTTCGCTAGCTGAGCTAAGCTAAGGACGACGAGGAGACGAGCTTCCGTCTGACCGAACGCAGCCGGAATGCGACAGAATGTTGCTGATAAATATGCTGGTTAGGCTTGGCTCTTGGTTGTCCGAGCCAGGAGAGGATGTCTAAGATGAGAAGCACTCGCGCGAGAACGAGCAGATTTGGTGCTGCGCTGATAGGGTTTTCGATCACCGGAGCGGCTCTGTCGTCTGCCTCTCCTCCACGGGTTCAGGCTGCTGCCTCGCCGCTGCCTGCCGGCACAGTTCTTTACCTCCGTTTGCAGACTGCCGTGAGCACCAAGATCTCGAAGGAGGGTCAGTCGATCACGGCGACCGTGTCTCGTGACGTCGCGGCCCAAGGCGGCGTAGCCATTCCCGTTGGGGCCACGCTGAAGGGCACCATCGTGAAATGCTCCCAGCCGACAACGGCCGACGAACGGGCTGAGCTGTTGATGAACTTCACAAAGCTCACGATCGCGGGCGAAGGCGATCTGAGCATAACGGGCCACCTAACCAGTGTCGCCAACGCGCGTGAAAGCCTGATGGCCGACGGAACCGTGGTGGGAGTAATCGAAAGCGAGACACCTGCGGTGCTGCTGAGCGGCGCGCTCGCGAAGCTCAGCAAGAACAGCACGATCGCCGATGAAATCCAGAAGCAGCGCATCGGACAGGTAAACACGGCAATCGAGTACCCTGTCGGAACCGATCTTCAGTTCACCATTACCGAACCACTGGCAGTCGGGAAGATTCTCGCGTCGAGCGGCCTTGCTACTCTCTCCCTTAGCTTACGCACTTCCCTGCAAGACCTCGTCACCGATGCTCCGCAGCGCGCGGTGAGCAAAGACAATAAGCCGGGTGATCCAGTTAATCTGGTGCTGGTTGGGAGCGCTCAGGATATCGAGCAGGCCTTTCGCAACGCTGGTTGGATCCCAGCTAAGGAGGAAGACACCCAATCCGTCGCGGACACGGTACGAGCCGTGATCAATGGCGAAGGTTATGGTGCGGCTCCGGTTTCTAATCTCTACCTGTTCGGACGCAAGGAGGATTTTGCCTTCGAAAAGATGCTGAACACCTTTAACAAGCGTCACCATCTGCGGCTGTGGCAGACGAGTGTGCGCGCGCCTGACGGCCGCCCCATCTGGCTAGGTGCGGCCACGCATGACACTGGCATTGACATCCATCCGGGTGTGGTCTCTCATGCCACCGATCCTGACCTCGATGACGAACGCAGCCAGGTGGAAGCGGACTTGGTGGCGAGCGGCGACGTGCGCGCGGTGCAGTTGATCTCGCGGCCCAATCCGCTGACCAATGGAATGACTGCGACCGGGGGAGCCTGGCATACGGATGGGAGACTGCTGGCAGTCGACCTGAAGGCAGAAGGCGCACAGGCCAAGGCAGGGAGTCGGGAATAGGAAGTAGGGAGTAGTGGCTTGGTATCCGCTCCCTCCTACCCATTCCCAATGCCCCGCCCTTGGCGTTCAGGGGTCAGTGAGTGAATGCCGCCACGTATACGTCCCGAGACGGCGTGTTGCCTGCGATTTCCGAGGCTTCTTTTGCAGCTTCGCGCTCCAGCTTCGAAGCGGATAAGGCTTGCGCGTTGTCTGACGTCCGGATCTCGGACAGGAAGCACCGGTCACCGTACTTGTGGAAGACCAGCGTCGCTTCCGCATTCCCCGAAATCGGCTTGGGCGACGCGGACGTGGTTAGAGCCATCGCTGCCTGCTCGGTGGCCTCGTTTTGGATCACCAGAGTCTCCGTGAGCACTGGGCGTACCTCGTAGTGGCCGGCAGGAAACGAAGTTGATCCCACGTTGAAGGCAAATGGAATGTTCGCCTCAACTCTTTCCTGACTCTGCGCGAACGCGGGCGCCACAGCCACCAAGGCCATTGCGCTCAACATCGCCAGGGTGAGGAGCGTCTTTTTTCCCATAAATCCTCCTTTTTCCCCAATTTGAATTGTCGTTCGGGGCAGCCATTTGCCGCCCTCACTGTTGTAAGCGGAGAAACGACGCAAAGAGTGACATCGCCCCGTGCTTTTGGCGGGCTCCGCCTGCCCTGCGCGAGAACACAGGCGGGAGCGCGGAAATGCTGCCCGTTTGTGTGGTATATCTGGAAAACGAGCTCATAAGAGATCGGCCAAACAGAAACTGATGGACTCTAACCGGTCGGAACGCGCAAGAGAGGTGTTTGAGACGGCGCTGGCGCTCGCCGAGCCCGAGCGGTCACAGTTTCTTGCCCAGGCTTGCCAAGACGACGAGGAACTGCGTAACGAAGTCGAGTCTCTGATTTCGGGCAGTACCCAGACCGGAGACGTCATGCGGCTCTCCGTGGCCCGCGTGCCTCTCGCGGGTCCGGCCGCGGATATCCCCCCTTCCACCTTCAGTCCGGGTGATGTCGTTTCAGGACGCTTCCGGGTGCGCCGGTTTATCAGTCACGGCGGAATGGGCGAGGTGTATGAGGCCGAGGACCTCGAACTCGGCACCCGTCTCGCATTGAAGACCATCCGGCCTGAGATCTCATCCTCGTCACGAACGTTGGCGCGCTTCAAACAGGAATTTCAGTTGGCCTGCCTCGTGACCCACCCGAATGTGTGCCGCCTGTTCCATCTGGAACGGCATCGTCCAGCCGCCGACGTTGGCAAACCGGAAGTTTGGTTTCTCACCATGCAACTGCTGGAAGGTGAGACGCTGGGGCGCCGGTTGCGCCGCCAGGGGCGCATGACGGTGGACGAAGCGCTGCCCCTCGTCCGGCAGATGGCTGAAGCGCTCGCCGCCGCTCACGAGGCCGGTGTGGTCCACCGTGATTTTAAGCCCGGGAATGTAATGCTGGTGGGAGAGCGGCAAACGACCACTGACACGCAACAACTGACACAACCCTCAGTCCCAACCTCTGCTGCTTCGCACGCTTCAGCCGGCGGCCTTCGAGCCGTGATCACTGATTTTGGACTCGCTCGGTCGGTGCTGCCTGTCGTTTCTGCAGACGGAGGACCGCCTACCCTAAGCGGGATGGGGCAGACGCCGGGAACCCCTGCCTACATGGCGCCCGAGCAATTGGAGGGCCGCGAAGTTACGCCCGCCACGGATATCTACGCCTTGGGCTTGGTGATGTACGAGATGCTTACGGGACAGCAGCCCTTCCCAGGGCAACCGTACCGGAGGCTCACCGAGCCTCCGGCGCCGCCCTCGGTTCATGTGCCCACGATCGATACGCGCTGGGAGCGGGCGATTCTGCGCTGTCTCGAGGTCGATCCTGCGTCACGGTTTGGGAACGCGAGGGAAGTGGTAGATGCCCTGACGGGCAACTCGAAGGGATCACACGCGCCAACGGGTCAGGCGGGGGCGTTCAACCGCTCGCTGGAGTGGCTCGGCCGCAAGCGGCTTTGGGTAGCGGTCGCCGTCGCCGTGATCGTAGTTTCAGCGCTTTTTGTTCGGCAACGATACCTGAGACAGCATCCCAACCTCTCTGGAGAGAATCTTGTGGTGCTGCCCTTCACCGCTGTCGGGGGGCGGCCCGAAGAGGTGGCGTATTGCGACGGATTTACGGTCACCGTAACCACGCGGCTCGCCCAGGTTCCATCGCTGCCGGTGACACCCTATTTCGAGGTTCGCGACAATCACGTGACCGGTGTTGAAGACGCACGGGCGCAGCTCGGGGCCAGCCTGGTCTTGATACCGACTTGGCAGCGCCTCGGTGACACCATCCGCATCACGCTCGCGCTGGTGGACACCCGTACCCATCGCCAGTTGCAAGCCCGCATTGTAGACGGCAGCGCTAGCAATCTTTTCGCCTTGCAGAACCGGGTGGTGGAAGCGTCCGTGGGTCTGCTTGATGTTGAGCGGCCCGCCGCTGAGCCTGAAGGCACCGTGGAATCCGCCGCCTACGACGACTACATCAGAGGCCGCGGCTATCTGCAGCACTTCGCGAATTCGAACAGCGTGGAAAGCGCGATTCAGGCCTTCAGGAGCGCGCTGCGGCGCGATTCAAAGTACGGCCTCGCCCATGCTGGCCTGGGGGAAGCTTACTGGAGGAAATTTGATCTCACGCGCGATGAATCCCTGGTGAAGCAGGCGCGCAATGAATGCGCGATCGCAGCCAATTCGGGAACGGCAGGCGCGGAGGCCCATATTTGCCTGGGTTTGGTTGACAACGGAACGGGCCAATATGAGCAGGGTGCGGAGGAATTCCGCCACGCCGGCGAGCTTGAGCCCACCAGCGATGCCGCCTATGTTGGGCTCGCTCAGTCCTACGCAGGCTTGAACAGGCCCGATGATGCTGAAAAGACTTACCGGCAGGCTATTGCCCTTCATCCCGAGCGCCCGGTGGCTTACAACTGGCTGGGCGTATTCTATTTGCAGCACGGGAATTACCCAGGGGCCGTGGAGATGTTCAGCCGAGTCACCGGGATGGCTCCCGGAAATCCGGTTGTCCATAGCAATCTGGGCGGAGCCTACCTGGCCGAGGGTCGCTACACCGACGCTATCGCAGAGCTTCAGAATGCGGTCAAAATAACCCCCACCTATTACGCCTATTCGAACCTTGGCACAGCCTACTTTGGCCTTCGGCAATTCTCTGAGGCGGCCCGAAATTATGAGTCCGCCTTGCACATCGACAACACGGACTACGCCGTATGGGGAAATCTCGGCGACGCTTACACCTGGGCCCCCGGCGAACGTGAGAAGGCAAAAGCGGCCTACCGCGAGGCTATCAAAAGAGCCAAGGAAGCACTGAATGTGAATCCCCGCGATTACTCGGCGCAAGGCTATCTCGCCACTTACGAAGCGATGCTCGGAGACCGTCAGGCGGCACTCAGCTCTCTTGACCAAGCTCTAAGGCTTGCTCCCTCCGATCCAGACACGATGGCTAACGCCGCTCACGTCTACAATCAGCTTGGAGATACCAATCGGGCCTTTTTGTGGCTGGCAAGGGCCCTGGCCGCCGGATATTCGGCGGCCACGGTGAGGGACAGTCCTTACTTTGATGATTTGCATCACGATTCCCGCTTCGCGGCATTGCTGCGTGACAAGTTGCCGTCACCGGGAACGGGAACCTGAATCCGGCCCGAGCCTACCACTCTCAGCCGGCGAAGCTTTTAGAGACGCTCCTCGATGCTGACGCGGCCGTCATCAGATCGTCACGGGGGACTCCAGCCCGCGCAGGCATGCCCGTTCCTTTGACGATTATTTTTGGGTCGATGCTGTTCCCATTCACCGTCACCTGATAGGTATACGTGTAAGGCGGCGGCGACGCCAGGACCTTGCAACTCGAGTGCTGCTGAGAGCCGTTTCCGAATTGGCACCCGTTCTGGAACAGGTTGACATTCGTCGCAAAGGTAAAACTCCAGGTGGCGTTCGCTGGCAGGCTCGAGCTATCCACCGACACCGTGTCGCCGCCTTGCACACAGGTGCCATTCGCATTGGTGCTGGGACTTACGCTCGGAACTCCCTGGTTATTCACGGTAAGCGTTAGAGTCAAGGTGTAGCCGCCGTTGTGTGAGGTGCAGTTGCCTGCCGCGGATGTGCCCGGCGTGGCGCTTCCCATCAGCGGAACGAGCAACGCTAAGCCAAGGGTGGTGGCAAGACGAATTACAATTGCAAGAACGCTTCTCATGGGTCCCTCCTCCTTTTCGCTTTAGCTAAATCGGACGCCGCAAGGTTCAGCGGCACGCTTAGACGTCTGACCTTATCAAGCTATTGCTTTGGGCGCAAGACGTAGCCTTGGCTGCGCTGGACCGTGTGTTGTGCGGGTCTCAGTTATGTGAAGGCCTGTTATGCCGACGCGAGAGCATCCTCAGTGATCTGTTTCAAAAGATTCGGCCAGACACTCTCGCGCGCTCACCACGTCCCTGCGTCCACCCTCGGTGTTGCGTATAATGAGCACTGAAGGCGCGCATAGCGACAAAATATGCGCAAACAGAGACTCACACGAACAAATCTCACACGAACAAATCTCCTGCTTGAGACGGGCAAAGTGCGGCAGCTTCGGAAGACCCTGGGTTCGCCCAGCAATTCTGAGACGGTGAGGCGCGCTATCGACGAGCGCTTGGCAGCAGAAGCAAGCCTCCATGCGCTACGGAAGCTGCAAGCGCTTGGAGGCCTGGAGGACGTCTTTGGACGTACTCCGGCCGACGCCCGATGACGCCACTTCCAGCGGGCCTGCTTCTGTTTGACACCGGGATCTACCTCCGGTTCAGTCGCGGCGAGAAGTATACCTGGCTTGGCCAGGGTGCGCTCGGGCTTCTCGTCCGAAGAACCTCACCTAAGATGTCGTCGCAACCCGCCGAAAGCCGTCTAACGGCGTGATGAAAAACGGCGTACGATTCATGTCATTTCGAGCGGAGCGAGAAATCTCGCTCTGAAAAGAGAAGACTTACGACATTTCTCGCTCCGCTCGAAATGACATGAATCGGGTTCTTCATCATCCTGCTAAACTAAGGCTTTGCGGCGGGCGCTAACGGTTTGATCTTTACTTCACGAAACCAGATTTCGGCGCCCTCGGCTTCCAGCAGAATGCGTCCCTTTTTGAGCGGGATCATTCGCGACTGATTCTGCGGGTCGGGCTGCTTGATGTCCCGGACGGTCATAACCACGCGCCCGTTCACCAATTGCTGGGCGCGGTCTCCATCGAGAATTACTTCCACCGTATTCCAACCGGTGCGGTCCTCGAAGTCGCCGGATTTCAGAACCCGGATAGAGCTTCCGGGAAAACTGTTAACGCGGGTGCCCACCTGCATGTCATCGTCATACATGGGAAGGGTGGGGTTGATGAAGAAGGCGGTCACCGCCAGCCCATCGACGATCCAGAGATCACCCGTGTCGGTTTCTTCAATCTGGCATTCGAGGGAACGCGGATAGACTCGATCGGGCCCCACGGCCAGGTACAGCAAGCCGCTATCCCGCTTGCCCTCCCCAACTCGCTTGACGCCCCACTTGTACTCAGCGTGGATGCGCACATTGGAAAATTCCTGAGTGGTGGCGAGATATCCGTTTTCACCCTCGCCGGCGGGTACATCCAGGATATGAATCGCGCCGTTTTCGACTTTAAAGACTCCGTTGGGATCGTGGTTCTTCCCGCTGGACGCCAAATAGCTGTACCACCCGTCCAAATTCCTTCCGTTGAAGAGTGACGTCCACTCGTGGTCGGCCGCCGAGGTGCTGACGGAGCTGAGCGCACCAGCCGCAAGGAGCAAGCCTATGGAGGCAAACAACACCGCTGATTTCATGCGACCTCGTCTGTTCGGAGTTCCTGATTTTGACCCTGAGCTTCGAGGAAGATCTCAGCAGGGCGCATTCGCCGGCTGCCCGTCGTCAACGGTGTAGATGTCCTGTCGGGAATCGCTGAGTTCGTCCCACCATTCAGTGGAGAGGCCAGCCGCCCAGGCCGAGCCCGCTTCGTCTTCGTCCGGCCCGAGAACGATCACGCGAACCGGTCCCGCCGGAACTCCATCCGGCACCTGCGCATGAAGCTGGCGCTGGTCGTCAATTTCGCCCACGAGTTCAATTCCCTTCATAAGTACCGCCTTGGTGTAGTATAGGCCAGGATCATTGATCTGATGGGGAGAAATCGCAGCGCCCACGGCGCTTTCGTCCCCGCGATTTTTCGTGTCGTTGGGACCAGAGGGTCGGCAGAAAAGAAATGGAAAGCCGCGGGGCTTGAAACGAGCCCCGCGCTGTGCCCGCTCAAGGATCATGAGGGTGTTCTTGATGATTCACAGACTACGGCACGGAGGTGAAGGTTGAAGTTCTTACTTCCCTCCATCAACCACGATCGTCTTGGCTTCCAGAAGCTGATCGAACTTAACGTTGCAGCCGCCGAGGTTAGCTTCGAAGACGTCGAGGTGGATATGAGTTCTGTGACTTGGCTCGATGCTGACATGTGCGCCCCTCTTGGTGCAATACTGTATCGGCTAAGCGCCGCACTGAATGAGATCCGGCTAACCGGCATCAGGCCGGACGTAGAAGCTAGCTTGTGTAGGAATGGCTTCCTGAGTCACTATGGGCGTGAGAAGGTACCGGATCGCTGGGGCACAACAATTCCCTATCAGCGCTTTGAAGTGAAAGATGACCGCTACTTTGCCAAGTACATCGAGGATCAGTTCATTCACCGCCACGAAATGCCAAGGATGTCCCGTGGACTACAGAAGAAGTTCCGAGAAAGCGTATTTGAGATATTCAGCAATGCGGTAATTCACTCTCGAACCAGAATGGGAATCTTCAGCTGCGGACAGTTTTTTCCCAAGAAGCACAGGCTGGTCTTTAGCGTGGCGGATCTCGGAATTGGCATCCGTGAAAATGTTAGGCTAGCTATTGGCAAGGAAATGGCCGCATATCAAGCAATCGTTTGGGCTACCGAGGGAACGAATACAACCAAAAAGGGAAAGATTCCCGGTGGGTTGGGCCTCAAGCTGCTGCGTGAGTTCGTCACGCTCAACCGGGGCGTTCTCCGGATCGTATCAGACGCTGGATATTGGGAACTTTCTGGAGGCCAGGTCAAGACGGCCCTGTTCCCCAATCCGTTTCCCGGTACGGTGGTCAATATCGAAATCGATACTTCGGACCAACATTCGTACGTCCTCTCGTCAGAGATATCGCCACAGGACATCTTTTGAGACAACTGGAAGGAAACGGAATGAGTCAAGCCACCAATCTGTCAGTGTTCGAGATCGTGGGTTCTTCACTGTGTGTTGCATCGGATGACGGTCAGAAGGTGCACGACCGCATCGCCTCCGCCATGAGGGAGGGCCGTACGGTGAATTTGTCGTTTCTGAATGTGACCAGCATCACGTCGGCGTTCTTAAACGCTGCAATCGGACAGCTGTACGGCGAATTCTCGGAAGATGCGATACGGACGGGTCTGCACGTCACAGACATGGAGCAGGACGACCTTGCGCTGCTGAGACGAGTTGTCGAGACAGCAAAGGCGTATTTCAGAGATAAGGAGGGGTTTACCCGTGCGGCGAACGAAGTGTTGGGAGACGAATCCTAATGCCAGCTGACACCCACGACATCAATTCGTATGCGTTTGCCGACTCGGACCGTCTTGTCCTCGACGCAAACGTCTGGCTGTTTCTATATGGGCCGACCAAGCCGGGAGATCGCCGTGCGGCAGTTTATTCGGCGGCGCTGGCAAGAATCCTGGCAGCTAGGTGCGAGGTTCACGCCGACGTCTTGGTCCTATCAGAGTTCATCAACCGTTTTGCGCGTCTCCGATATAATCTTTTGCAGTCAGTTGCCGCGGCGCCACTCGACTTTAAACAATTCCGAAACGGCGCCGATTTCAAGCCAGTCGCCAAGGAGATCGCGGGCGCGGTCCGGCGCGTATTAAGGACCTGCAGAAGGACAGAGTCTGGCTTTGCATCAGTGGACATAGCGTCTTTGATCGCGGAATACGAAAAGGGAGAGTCCGACTTTAATGACCAGATGCTTACAGAGTTATGCAGAAGTCAGGGCTTCACATTTGTGACCGACGATGCGGACTTTAAAGGAAATGGTTTAAAGCTGGTGACGGCCAACAAGAAACTTCTGGCCTGAGAGTGTCACTACGCACCAGCCCCCTCAAGAGTAGTCGCACTTCCATTTCTTGAGCAAACCCGCAAAAAGCAAGACAAACTTCGACGGGGTGGCGCATACATGCCGCCGTTTGGCATGTATGCGGATATTTCGAAGCCATCGTTCGAAGTCGCAGACATCACAAAAAACCGATGTCTGCGCCACCCGGCCATTGGCATGCGATCAGAATGCCATCCCTCAGGACTTACCCTTCGCTCGTAAAATCTTCATATAGGTCTTGTCTGGGTTTCGGTTGTCCCAGGCGCCTTTTATCCTTCTCGATAGTTGTTTGCCAAAGGTTTGGATTGTATTCGAAGACCCGGAGCATGTTATCGATGTCAAAGAGAGGTCCGGTTCCTTCGGCTTTCATCAGGACGACTGGTTTCTCATGGGCGATGCGGACGCCCAGCTCGAACATGACGTTCGGGTTGTGTCCGTCAGATCCGCAATGACAAGGTCGGCCTCGATGAGGTCATTGACGATGGTCGATTGAATCATGTCGCTGCCCTGCCGGTTGGCTGTTTTCACCGTGAAGCCACACTCCTTCGCAGCCGCGGCCGGCGTGATGAGACTCCGGAGGACTTCGAGAAAAAATCCTCTAGGATGCTTGGCATCGCGCTCGACGAACGGAAGTATCACAAATGCTGTCATTTTCGATCCCGGCGCACCCTCGGCGGGCGTCACGGTCACTGCGCTCGGTTCTGCAGCCTCGTCGCCTCCAGGAACGGCGGTCTCAGGGACTCCAGAAGTAACCCGAGATACTCACAGTTCTCGCGGAAGATCTTCGCGAATTCATCATGCACGTCAGAGGCCGAATTGCTTGGTGAGAACATTCCCGAGATATTTCATATCGGGCAGGTTGCTGCCCTTGTTGTTTGAAACAGTTAAGGCTCTCATTGTAGCTCTCTTGACTTGCTGGCGCTGCTTGCCGCATAAAGCCGCAAGGCCAGTCTTTGGCGCGGCGCGCCGAAGTAGGCTTCACAAACATGACAGAGGTCCGAACTCCTTTGGGGTTGGGTGGTGGCGTCATTTGAACGCCCCAAGCGCAGTCATTCCCGAAGTATGCTCCACGAACATGACACGAGTCGTTGAAGCGAACCCCTTTGGGGTTGGGTGCTGGTGTTATTTGAACGCCCCAACCGCAGTCATTCCCGCGAAGGCGGGAATCCACTGTGCTTGACTCCGTGTTTCCAAGAACTTCAAGAATGGATTCCCGCCTGCGCGGGAATGACTGGCGCCTCGAAAGGGTCGCCATTTCAACGCACCCTCATTCCGAATGACACGAGCCCGCGTTGTCACCTCAAACCCGACGCTCCTCGAAGCTATGCTAAAATTCTAGTGTTGTTCCGTGACAGGCGCGCTCGCGCCTATGATTGTCTTATGCCCACAGTCGGAATGATAAGTCTCGGCTGCCCGAAGAACCTGGTCGATAGCGAGGTCATGCTCGGGCAGCTTGCCAGCCGTGGCTGGGACCTGGTGACTCGTCCCGACGAGGCCGACGTGTTGATCGTGAACACCTGCAGCTTCATCGAGCCTGCCAAACAGGAGTCTATCAACACGATTCTGGAGATGGCCGGGCACAAGAAAAACGGGCGGGCACGGCGTCTGGTGGTGGCCGGATGCTTAGCCGAGCGCTACCGCGAGGAGATTCTGAAAGAGATGCCCGAAGTTGACTTTGTGATAGGCACGAACGAGCTTGAGCGCGTGGTAGAGGCGTGCGAGGGCGGCGATGGAGGCAAGACCTCAAACCGGCCTTGGGACCCCTATCTTTATACCGAATTCACGCCGCGCGTGCTCTCCACGCCCGCTTACTCCGCTTACTTGAAGATCGCCGAGGGGTGCGACCATCCGTGTAGCTTCTGCGTGATTCCGCAGATGCGCGGAAACTTCCGCTCGCGGCGCTTTGAATCTGTGGTTCGCGAGGCGGAGAACCTGGCCCGGCAAGGTGTGCGCGAATTGGTGCTGGTGGGGCAGGACACCACCAGTTACGGGGCCGACTTGGGCCTGAAGGATGGCCTGGCCTTACTGCTGGAAGAGCTGGCGAAGGTTCCCGAGCTGGTCTGGGTGAGGTTTCTCTACTGCTACCCGAACCTCGTCACCAGCCGCTTGATTGAGGCCGTGGCAAGCTCGCCCAAAATCGCCAGCTACTTCGACATTCCCTTGCAGCACGCGAGCCGCGCAGTGCTCAAGGGAATGCGCAGAGGCTCCGACGGGTCACACTTTCTGAAAATGCTGGGCAAGATTCGGGCTGCTATCCCCAACGTCACGCTGCGCACCACCATGATTGTCGGGTTTCCCGGCGAGACGGAAGATGATTTCCGCGCTCTTCGTGATTTCGTAGAAGAAGCTCAGTTCGATCACTTGGGTGTGTTCACCTATTCGAATGAGGAATCGAGCGCGGCCTTTGCTCTGCCGGGTGCGGTGCCGTCCCGAGTGGCGAAGAAGCGCCAGAAAGACATCCTCGATCTGCAACGAAAGCTCTCGCGCCGTAAGCTTCGGGCCAAGGTGGGAGAGCGCCTGCCGGTGCTTGTCGAGGGCAGGGCTGAAGAGTCTGAAATGCTGCTGGCCGGGCGGTTGGAATCCCAGGCGCCGGAAATCGACGGCCGGGTGCTGATCAACGATTTCGAGGGAACGGAGCCGGTGGCGGGTGAATTCCGCTGGGCGCGAATAAGTCAAGCGGGTGATTATGACCTGGTCGCGAGGTTGGAAGCTGAGCGATTCGCCGAATTTTCGGCTAGCCTCCTCGCCGAGCCTATTTTAGGCGGGCTGGGCGTAAATGACCGCGTCGCGGGGCCCCGGCTGGTCCAGATTCAGCCCCTGGGGGTTCGCTGAATTGGGGCCGGGGCAGACTGCTGGCCAAATCAGAATATTACGAAACGAAACCGTCAACTTGCTGAAAACAAAGGATCGCGATTTTGAAAGCCGTCAGGTCATTGAAAATAAGTGGCTTATCTTGGGAAAGCCGTCAACACATTGATAACAAAGATGGTTACCTTCGTGCTTAGATCGATGCTTTCCAAGTGCTGCGTACAATCCAGCTTGGGCCAGTTTGTCTAAAGGGTTGCCATGCGCTGCCCGACCTGTAAGGGTGAGACAACCTTCAAAAGCAACCCCTTTCGGCCGTTCTGCAGCGAGCGGTGCAAGATGATCGATCTTGATAACTGGCTATCGGGGCGATATCGCATCTCGACTCCAATCGATCGTCGGGAGGAAGCCGTCAAATCTGAAGGGAGCGCCGACAACGAACTTGGAGATTCCAGCGGCAGCGAGTAAGCGGCCCACTTTGGCCGTCTGGATTGCGACCTTCGGCGGCCTGGGTTACTTTCCAGTCGCGCCAGGAAGCGCAGGCGCGGCGGCTGGCGTGGCTGCCGTGGTGGCGCTCTCACGGTTGCCGATTGCAACCGCTTGGGTGTCAGTCTTGGTTGGGATTACAGCGGCGGTCATCTTCACCGCGGGTGTTCCGGCTGCGACTAGCGCCGAGAATTATTTTCGCCGCAAGGATCCGGGCCACGTTGTCATCGACGAGGTGGTGGGGCAGATGGTGACGTTGCTGGCGAATCCGCGGCCTGGCTGGAAGGGCTTGGTCGCGGCGTACCTGCTGTTTCGCGCAATTGACGTAATCAAACCGTTTCCAGCTCGGCGGCTGGAGCACCTGAAAGGCGGCTGGGGGATTATGCTGGATGATGTCGCTGCCGGTCTCTGGAGCCTCGTCGCCTTCACGTTGGTAGGGCATTGGCTGAAATGAGTCTGTGGAAGAAACCCAAAGGCGAGGGCGTGGATAAGCCCACCGCAATTACCGCGAGACCGCGGGTGGAGCAGGTGGTGCCGCGAATGGCCATTCCCGGAGGGGAGATCGCGCTGCGCGGCCGCGGGTTTACTGAGAACGGGCACGTTCGTCCCCAGGTGCGGTTCGGGGATCAGCCGGCGAACGTGATGGTGAGCTCTCCAACCTCACTGATTGTGCAAGTCCCCGATGGAGCCACCAGCGGCGAGGTGACAGTGGACACGGGTCGGGCGGTGAGCGCTCCCGTGTCGGTTACCGTGGGCGTTACCATCGCGGAAAGCCTTCACCCGGTAGCAAACCCTGCCGTTGACGCAGCCGGCAACATTTTCAGTACGTTTAGCGGCGGCCGCGGGCAGAAGGTGCCGGTTTCCGTATTCAAGATTGACAACAATCGGTCCACGCGCCCCTTTTTGGGTGACGTCATGAACGCCACCGGCCTGGCTTTCGGCAGTGATGGGATGCTTTACGTTTCGAGCCGGCTCGAAGGCGTGGTTTACCGGGTAACACCCGATGGCCGCCGCGAAGTTTATGCGGAAGGGATGGGCGTGGCCACCGGTGTAGCCTTTGACCGCGACGGCAACCTCTATGTGGGCGATCGCAGTGGGACCATTTTCAAGATCCATCCCGACCGTCAGATTTTTGTTTTTGCCACGCTAGAGCCGAGTCTCGCGGCTTATCATCTCGCTTTCGGGCCCGACAGTTATCTCTACGTGACCAGCCCGACGACGTCGAGCTTCGATCAGGTTTTTCGCATCTCCGCCGCGGGTGACGTCAGCAGCTTTTACCGGGGACTGGGCCGGCCTCAGGGCCTGGCCTTCGGCACTGACAACGCTCTCTACGTAGCTGCTAGCCTAGCCGGGCGCCGGGGCGTGGTGCGGCTGAGCCCTGACGGCGGTGACGCCGAACTCGTCATCTCCGGACAGGGAATCGTGGGGCTTGCCTTTACACCGCATCGGGCGATGGTGGTGGCGACGGGGGACTCGCTCATCGAGCTTTTTCTGGACGTTGAAGGACGGCCACTGTGAGAAGCAGGGGTTAGTGATTAGTGGCAAGTGGCTAGTGGCAGCGCTAACCACTAGCCACGAACCCCTGACCACTGCCTTTCTATGGATGCGGAAATCATCGCCGTCGGCTCCGAGCTCCTCACCCCGTTCCGCCAGGACACCAACTCTCTTTACCTCACGGGCAAGTTAAATAGCCTCGGAATCGACGTGCGGTTCAAGACCATCGTCGGGGACGACCGGACGCGCCTGGCCGAGTCGCTGCGTGCGGCGCTGGCACGGTCGGAGCTGGTGATTATGAGCGGCGGCCTCGGCCCCACTGAAGATGATCTCAACCGAGAGGTGGCTGCGGAGGTGTTGGGCCGCTCCCTGCACTTGGTTGACGAACTGAAGCAACGAATGCAGGAGCGCTGGGCGCGGCTGGGACGGCCCATGCCGGAGAACAATCTGCGGCAAGCGATGGTGCCCGAGGGAGCGACGTGGCTCGTCAACGCGCGCGGGACCGCGCCGGGCCTGTGGATGGAAGAGAGCGGCAGCATTTTGCTGCTTCTACCGGGACCGCCCGCCGAGTTGGAGGCGATGTTTGAAGCCGCTTGCATGCCCCTACTCGCTCCGCGCAGTGGGGGCCACCGGCTGCGCACCCGTGTCTACAAAGTGGTCGGGCTGCCCGAGTCCGAAGTCGACAGCCGCATTGCCCCTTTCTACAAGCCTTACACGAATCCGGAGACAACCATTCTCTCCACACTGGGCACCATTGAGGTTCACCTGCGGGCGCAAGCATCGAGCGACGGGGAGGCTGACACGCTGCTCACCGAAGTGGGGGATAAGATCGAGTTGGCGCTCGGCGACCATATCTTTTCCAGTCGCGGGGAATCTCTGGAAGAAGTCGTGGGAATGTACCTGGTAATGAGGCAGAGGACTGTGGCAGTAGCTGAGAGTTGTACGGGCGGCCTGCTCTCTGAGCGCCTCACTCGCGTGCCTGGGAGCTCCAGTTTCTTCCTGGGCGGAGTCGTCTGTTACAGCAAC
This sequence comes from Terriglobia bacterium, assembly GCA_035578005.1. Classification (GTDB taxonomy): domain Bacteria; phylum Acidobacteriota; class Terriglobia; order UBA7540; family UBA7540; genus Gp13-AA77. The sequence continues at coordinate 5,427 of DATJYK010000172.1, read as the reverse complement.
GACCTTAAAACTCGTTTGGTGGGCGTGCCGGCCGAACTGATCGCGACGGATGGTGCTGTCTCCAAGCCTGTGGCACAGGCGCTGGCCGAGGGCATCCGTCGGCGCACGGGCTCGTCGCTCGGCGTCGGCATCACCGGCATCGCCGGTCCGGGTGGCGGCACGCCAGAGAAGCCAGTTGGGCTTGTCTTCGTTGCCTTGGCGGACGATCACTCTACGGAAGTGCGTCAGTTCCGTTTTCCAGGCGAGCGCGAGCGAGTGCGAACTTGGACCTCGGTGGCTGCGCTGGAGATGATCCGCCGGCGCGTGAGGGATTAGGCTGTTCCTGGCAGCATGAGGGCCTTCGTTGCCATTGACCTTCCCGACGAGATTCGAGCGGCGCTGGCGCGTGAGCAAGCGCGGCTGAAGGCCGCCTGCGCGCATCATCGCCACGTTCGTTGGACGCGTCCCGAGGGCTTGCATCTTACGCTGAGATTCCTGGGCGAAATTGAGCAGGCACAAGCCGCGTCAGCTATCGCGGCCTTCCAAGGACTTGGGAGGTTCGACCCGTTCAAGGTGGAAGTGAAGGGTTTCGGCTTTTTCCCCGACCCGCGGCGGCCGCGCGTCTTTTGGGTCGGTCTTCAGGCTCCCGCGTCGCTGACTGAACTCGCGGCAAGAGTGGAAGCGGCCCTCGAACCGCTCGGTTTTCCAGGTGAGCACCGGCCTTTCAAGCCGCACCTCACGCTTGCTCGTTTTGATCGTCCTCAGTCACCTGCAGCCTTAGCGGAGGCAACTGAAGGATCATCCGTACGCAGCTTTGGGCAGTTCGAGGTCAGCGAGTTCTTTCTGTTTGAAAGCCGGCTGCGGCTGGGCGGCGCTGAGTACTTCAAATTGGCGCGATTTCCGGCGCCGCAGTCGGCGTAGCAAGGAAGAACGGACCTATTGCTTCGCCGCCGAAGCTGCCGGCGTGCAGAATTGGTCGAAGGCGCGAGTGAGGTCGTCCGCGATTGAGAAAGAATCGCGCCCCTCAATGTCGCGTCGCTCAAGCATGAACACCAGCTTGCCGTCGCGCAACAGCGCGATGGAAGGCGACGACGGAGGGTAACCCGTGAAGTAACTGCGAGCGCGATCCGTAGCGTCGCGGTCCTGCCCGGCAAACACTGTCGCCAGGATATCAGGACGAGCGGGATGATTCAGCGCCTGCGCTACGGCCGGCCGCGCTTTGCCCGCCGCGCAGCCGCAAATGGAGTTGACCACCACCAGCGTGGTTCCGCTGCTCTTGGTGCCCAGCAGGGCGTCTACTTCTTCGGGTGTCTGTAACTCGCGAAAGCCGATGTTCGTGAGCTCCTCGCGCATGGGTGCAACGAATTCTTCAGGGTACATAAGGGCTCTCCTTGACCTCAGATTTTCAGCCGAGACAATCCGAAATGAAGGATTCGAGTTTGATTTATCCATCTTGCGTCAGTTCCACTTAGAGCGTATCGAGATCGCTTTCGGCCGTTTTTCGATACTTTAGGATATCACATCAGCAGCACGCGCCTGCGCTAACTCCTAACTCTGCGCCCAGTGCAAATCAGAAGCCGGCGTCGAGGTCCACAAACTGAAGCTCGTGCAGCCGCTGATAAATCCCGCCCTGCGCGATCAGGTCTTCGTGGCTGCCCTCTTCGGAAATTCGGCCATCGTCGAGCACTAGAATCCGGTCGGCGCGGCGCACGGTTGAAAGCCGGTGTGCGATGACGAGAACGGTGCGGCCTTCCATGAGATTCTGCAGCGCGCGCTGCACCAGCATTTCAGACTCGGTGTCCAACTCGGAAGTCGCCTCGTCCAGAATCAGGATGGGTGCATTCTTCAGTAAGGCGCGAGCGATTGCGATCCGTTGGCGCTGACCGCCCGACAGCCGCTGGCCGCGCTCGCCAATCATGGTCTCGTAACCATCCGGCATCGCCGTGATGAAGTCGTGCGCCAGAGCTGCGCGCGCGGCCTCTTCGACGGCTGCGCGGCTGTAAGATCCGTGCCCGTACGCGATGTTGGCAAACGCGGTGTCATTGAAGAGGATGGTCTCTTGGGTCACCATCCCAACCTGAGCGCGCACGGAACTCAGGGTGGCGTCGCGCAGATCGCACCCATCCATCAGGATGCTGCCGTTCGTCGGATCGAAGAAGCGCGGGATGAGGTTCGCCAGGGTCGTCTTGCCTGCGCCGCTCGGGCCTACCACCGCTACCACTTCACCGCTACGAATGCGCAGGTTGATCCCTCGCAGGATCGGCTGGCCGGGCTCGTAGGTGAAGTCTACGTTCTCAAATGCGAGCTCGCGCGAGAAGCGCGGCAGTACGACCGCTCCCCTTTTTTCGGGCATCTCGGAATGCACATCGAGGTACTGGAAGACCTTCTCCGATGATCCCACAGCTTGCTGAAAGGCATTATTCACGCCGGTCAGCCGCTTGATGGGCTCGTACATTTTGATGAGCGCGTACAGGAAGCCCAGAAACCCGCCGGTGGTCTGGGCGTTGTGGAGAATTTCGTTGCGGGCGTAAAGCAGCAGACCGGCGATGGTAATGGAACCGAGCACTTCCATCAACGGCGAACTGAGAGCGTGCGCCCGCACCCAGCGAAGGTTCAGCCTCAGCAGGCGGCGAGTGGCCGCGCGAAACTTGGCCACTTCGAACAGCTCCATCCCGAATGCCTTCACAATGCGGATGCCGCTGAAGGTCTCTTGCAGAATGTTGTTGATCTCCGCCATTTTGTCCTGGCTGAAGCGGCTGGAGCGGCGGATGTAGCGCCCGATCTTCGACGACGGTATCACCACCACTGGAACCAGCACGAGCGAGATAAGGGCGAGCTTCCAGTCGTAGTAGAACAGCACGCACATCAGGGCGATCAGCGTGAATGTTTGCTGCAGTGAGTCGGCCGAGACTTGCGAAACGGCGCTTTGCACCTTGTCAACGTCATTGGTGACGCTCGACATCAGGTTGCCCGTTGGATTGCGGCCAAAAAAGGCCATGGACTGCTCGATGATCTTGGAGTAGAGGCGGTTCCGCAGATCCTTCACCACGGAGTGTCCGACGTAGTTGATGAAGTAAGTCGCGAAATACTCCGACAGACCTTTGAGGATCGTGACTCCCACCAGAGCCACGGCGACTTGAGTCCAGATGTTGTGTATGCTGCGCGGCAAAAGATCATGCAGGTAGAGCGCGCCGCCAAGAGAGCGCCAGTTGAAGAGGACAATGCTGGTGGGCGCCGCGCGATGCGGTGCGAGCACCCCGTCAAACACAGGCTTGATGAGCAAGGCCAGCAGCGCCTCACACGCCCCGACGACGATCATCAGCAGAATCGCCGCGAAGAAGCGCGCGCTGTAGGGACGGACGAAGCTAACGAGTCTGCGAACCTGGCTCATCTTGACTTCCGATTCAGAGGTCTCGTGCAGCCAACGTTTACTCTGGACCCGCTTACCGGAGTCCTTCGAAGTAACTCGGTAAACGGCGGCGGACTCGCGGCAGCGTTAGACCTGCATCTGCGTATGCCAAAACTATGCTAGTGCCCGCATGACTGGGGCGTCAAGCATCGGAGTTCCGGCGTGTCGACAGCACGTGTTCGGTCTTCGCATCGCCGGGAGAAGGCTGACGTTGACATCGCCAGCTCTGTGTCTCGTTATGCCTCAGTGAGCTTGCGTAACCTGTACGGCTCCGCCTATACTGATGTCACACTACCGCGGGTCAGTTCGCTGATTGGCCGTGGTCGTGGGCCTGTAGCTCAGGTGGCTAGAGCGCACCCCTGATAAGGGTGAGGTCGGTAGTTCAACTCTACCCAGGCCCACCAAGCCTTTCTACCCGTAGGCCGCGCACTCTACCAGCTATTTGCTCGTCCCCGGTCTGCCGTCGTTTTGGGCAGTGAAGATGGCCTGAACCGGCATGTTCGCGTCGAAGGCCAGATTAAAGAAGCCCACCATCATCTCATCCCAGCTCTGGTCTCCCCATCGTACCTCTTTCGTCGGATCGGCATTATCCGGGTTGCTCGCCGAGTTGTCGAAATGCGCCGTGCACTCGATCTTCGTCCCCTTGGGAAGAACGATAGGCTCGGCGAGTGTATACCAAAGCTGCCAATGCCAGTTGTAGTGAGGCACGCGCAGGATGGTCTCGGTTCTGCCGTCGGGAAACGCCAGGCGATATTCGAAGTCTTTTCCGCGCCCGTGCATGTGCGGATGCAAAGAAAGCAGCGTCACCTGGGTATGCACGGTGAACTCGGCATCGACTCGATGATTGGGATCGCCCGGCGGAATCACGAACGTCCCGTTGGTGGCCGACAGCGTGAGCACGCGTTCTTTGGGTGGCTCCTTGGCGAACACCAGCCCCACCTTGCTGCGATCCGGACCGGGCGTGCCGTCGGTGGTGTAATGAATCTCAAAGACGATGTCGGACCCCGCCTTCACCAACTTCGCCTGGCCCGGCGGCAGCGTCTCCGGAGGCTGGCCAGGAGCGTAGCCTACCAGGAAGTCGCTGGGTAAGGCGCTGGTGTCTACATTGTCTCCCTTCGGTTTGGGCGCCACGAAGAAAACACCCGGCTTCTCACCCTCGAGCCAGTGCGATCCCGGCTCGCGGACATAGGCGATGATGTGATGCACGTGAGCGCGGTTGTCGGGACGCGCTTCAGCAAACTGCACCCAATTATCTTCAGTGAACCCGGTGGGAATAATGACTTTCTGGTAGTCGATCACGCCATGCGCCGGGATGTGGTACGTCGAGGGCATCTCGAAGACCACGTCCGGTTTCGGAATGGCCCAACCCGACGTGAACTCGACGGGAGGCGGCAGGTCTTTGGGATCACCCTCGGGCGCGCCGGCATCGGCCCACGCGCAAATCGTGTCGATGTCCTTCTGCGTTAGCGACCGGGCATTTGAGAACTTCCCGTAGTGCGGGTCGGCGAACCAGGGCGGCATGATTCTTTGGGTCACTGCCTCTTTCATGGCCGCGGCCCACGGTTGGGTTTGTGCGTAGGTCAGCATCGAAAACGGAGCGGCTTCGCCGGGCCGATGGCACCCCTGGCAGTTCTTCTGAATAATCGGCGCTACGTCCCTTGAGAACGTCACGTTCGACGCGTCAGCCGCTCGCTGCGCGAGCAGGAGTGGTGCAAAGGAAAACGCCAGCAGGACCAGCAGACCCGAAATCCGCTTGGCGCTCATCGCGTTGTCCTTCCACCGAGTCACCTGTTGGTTGCCGCCGGTGCTTGTCACCATGCCCTTACCGATTGTGTCCATGAGGGCTGTGCCTCTTCCTTGGGTTCGTTTTCTGATTTTGCACGATTTTCGCCCGAAAGTCAGGTTCGGTCGCGGTAGGGACGCTGGTTACCCAACGCCCCCCGCACGGATCCGTACTTGAAGAATTACCTCATACGGCTCTTACCTCGGATGCGTAACGGCGAAACGCACGCTGGGGTAAGGATGGACGATGCGCGGGC
>DATJYK010000171.1:0-9135 GCA_035578005.1 Terriglobia bacterium | reverse complement strand
GCCGACCGCCACCCAGGTGGCACGCGCTATCCGTGAGCACATTCGTCAGGAATTGCAGCTGACTGCCTCCGCCGGCGTCGCACCCAATAAGTTCTTAGCAAAGCTCGCCTCCGATTGGCGCAAACCTGACGGGCTTTTTGTCATCCAGCCCGAGGAGATCGATGCGTTTCTTTTGCCGCTGCCGGTCGGGCGCCTGCCTGGAGTCGGCAAAGTCACAGGAGAGAAGCTGGGGAAGCTTGGGATACAGACTGTGAAAGACTTGCGAAGTTTGGATTTAGCCGCGCTCGAACAACACTTCGGTCGCTATGGGCGGCGCTTGCACGAACTTGCTCGCGGCATCGACGACAGCGAAGTCGTCTCAGACCGGCCCACCCAATCGATATCCGTCGAGGACACCTTTGAGCAGGATGTCTTGCTGGCCGAGACGGAACCCATGATCCGGCGCCTTGCGGAAAGGCTTTGGTCTGCTTCGCGCAAGGAATCACGCATGGCACGCACGGTGGTTCTGAAGATGAAGACCAGCGACTTCAAAATCCTGACTCGCAGCCATACGCCCGGCTCTCCTCCCTCTTCCTGTGAGGAGTTTACGGATATCGCCTTGAGGCTGCGCGAACGAGTGGCCCTGGGTCCACAACAACGCTACCGGCTCGTCGGCGTGGGGTTGAGTAACTTTCGAGACCCCGACCAAGATTCTGGACAGCTCGCCCTTTTCGACTAGCGCGAATATGAAGATGATTCGTGTGAACTTAAATCAACCGGCAGAATTGAGTGTATTCAGCGCCGGCGGAAGAGGCTGAAACGATGAAAGTTCCTTACGCGAAGAAGTGGCAGAAGGAAACGGATAAGCTGCGCAAGATCGCGCTCGACTGCGATTTGACCGAAGAACTCAAGTGGGGCAAACCCTGCTTCACCTTTTCTTGAGGCTCGGCCCGGAGCCGAGCGAAGATTCGATCTAACACTGTGACGTCCGGATAGTCGCGCTCGAAGAAGAAGTCATGGGTGTAGCGGTCGGCGTAGGAGTGCATCAGGATGGCGCGGCTGGGTTTCCCGTCCCGCCCGGCGCGTCCCATCTCCTGGTAATACGCTTCGAGACTCCCCGGCAGAGCCGTGTGGATCACCGTGCGGATGTCAGCTTTGTCGATTCCCATACCGAAGGCAATCGTCGCCACCATGACCTCGATCCGGCCCTCGAGGAACTCCTGCTGGACTCGCTGGCGGCGCTGGGCCTCAAAAGCCCCGCGTGATAGGCCGCCGCGGGAAAAGAGGCGCCGAATTCGGTGGCCAGGCTCTCGGCCTGCTTCCGCGTTGGCGTGTAGACGATGGCCGGCCTGCGTTCTGCTCCGCCCAACAGCTCGCCCGCGAGCTCGGCCCGTTGGGAGGGAGCGGTCTCCACCACCTCAATGGCGATGTTGGCCCGGCGAAAGCCGTGCACGAAGCGCTGGGGCTGCACCAGCTTCAACTGCTCGGCGATGTCATTCTGCACGATGGGTGTGGCGGTGGCGGTCAGCGCCATCACCGGCGCCGGGCGAAAAAGGGGCAGGTGTTGACCCAGCCTGCGGTAATCCGGCCGGAAATCATGTCCCCACTGCGAGATGCAGTGCGCTTCATCAATGGCGATCAGGGACAAGGGTCGCTTGGCAAGCATCTCCGGGAAGCCCGGCACGCGCAGTCGCTCCGGCGCGATGAACAGAAACTGGAGCTTGCCGCTGAGGTAATCGAAGCAGGCCCGACGCGAGTCGGTGCGCGGGCGGCCCGAATGGATGCGCTCGACGGCGAAGCCCCGCTCCTTGAGCCGGGCCACCTGATCCTCCATCAAGGCAATGAGCGGGCTGATCACCAGCGTGGTCCCGCCTCGCGCCAGGCCAGGCAATTGGTAGCAAAGCGACTTGCCAGACCCAGTCGGCATCACCAGCAGCACGTCGCGACCCTCGATTGCGGCTCGGCAGACAGCTTCTTGGTTCGGCCGGAAGGAGGCGAAACCGAACCCGCTGTGCAGGAGACTCTTCAGGTCGCCAGTTGGCGCCGGTCCGGTCATGACAGTTTGCGACGTCACCATGTAGCTTTTGCCGTGCCATCTCCATGGAGGCTTCTTCGCCAAGACGGCGATGTTGCCGGATTCCGGATGCGCCATGGCAAGGCTTCTGGTTCAGCGAGTATATACCGACACGCTCCCGATCCGATCACGACGTTTGAGCAGGGATGGAATCGATAAACCTGGCACGGAAGGGTCAGAGGGTCCGAGTGACAGCGCATCCCGGTTGACCGACAAATCGCTGTCTCATGAATATGGCTTTCGGCAACGTCAACACGCCGCTCAGTGCCATATTCGGCCGCAACAGGAACTTAGAAGAGAAACAGGCGTCTGGGCGGCCTCGACTGCACAGTCAGAGCTTTGAAGACCTTGTCCATCATCGGTAGCGTTCATACTCACTCTATACGAGCGTATTCACCCCGCCCGGCATCGATGAACACCTTACCACCCTCTACCCGTAGCACGCGGTCAGCCATCTCCCAAATCTGCGGCGCATGGCAGACAAAAATGACTTGGTCGTAGCCGACGACATCCATGGCGCGGCGAAGCATGCGCACGTATTCCCTGCCATTCTTCGTGTCCAGTGTTCCGACCGTCTCGTCGCGAAAGAGCGTTTCATGCCGAATCCCATCCCCCTGGCGCATGTTGTTAATGGCGATGCCCAGGTTTACGGCTTCGTTCACCAGCACAAACTGACCGCCCGAGAGTCGTCCACAAGGCACGTCCGGTCGAGCGGCTTGTTCCTCACCTCGATATCGAAGTCGTCGACGAAGAGATGCCCACAAGTCGGGCAGATGCCAGCCCGTGGGCACCAGGCCGGGCACTGATCGGCACTCCAAACCGACTAACATCCGCTCCCGCAAATGCATGACGCTGCCGACCCGTTTGGACTAGGAAATGCAATGGATAAACGCGTGAGGAACTGATCGAGCGGGGCATGATATCAGAACCTCACTTTGGTGAGCTTAGACCGGTCCGCTATTCGCCTAGTTTAGAGAACGTCGGAACTGGGGCTTGTTGATGCTCGCATAACGTCGGCTCTCACGAAATGCGACAAGCCCTGGCGTTACCCAACTGCGAGCTACCGTCGGAAGGCGCCGTCAGGCCTTCGTCAGTGAACGCATCAGCGGCCCGGGCCCAGTTAACGCTCAGACACCTAAATTCAAAGGAGAAATTCTATGCCGACCGCCAAGCCAAATCCGAACTGTGAACTAAGCATAAAAGTGACTGACAGCGACGCCGACGCGCGCGTTTGCTTAAGCGGTCGGCTTTCCATCGACACCTCGCCCGCAGTTCGCGATCGGCTGCTGGCGATCCTCGGCCAGAAGCTGATCTCAACCGTCACGATCGACATGGCGGAGTTGAGCTACATGGACTGCTCCGGCCTTGCGACGCTGGTGGAGTCTTTCAAGATCGCGCGCTCCCGCAATGCCACACTGCTCTTCACGGGTCTGCGCGATGGCCCTCGCTATTTTCTCGAGGCCACCGGACTTTTCTATCTCTTCCAAACAGCCGGGCGCCGCGCCGATTCCTCTGTTTCAAAGGCTTCCTGATGGCAACCCTCATCGAGAGCGCCGGCCGCAGAACCCTCAAAGACGTCGATTACATCGGCGGGCTGAGCATTCAGTGGTGGGCGGCAATTCGCGCGCTGAAGACAGCGTTGCCCTTCACCGGCAACCCTTACCGTTGGAAAGAATCGGTGCGGCAAATGCTGCAGATCGGGGTTGAGGCGGCACCGATGGTGGGTCTCATGGCGATGTGCGCAAACACCGAAACGCTCGGGGATTGCGCTCAAAGATGATCACATAGACTTCGGCCTTGGTTGTAGCGGCGCTCTGTGAGCGCCGAAATGGTGGTCGCGGACTGTCGCAGACCGCCGCTACAGCAGCCGTATGCGAAGGCAAGCCGTGGGAACTCTCCTCAAACAACTCGCCTCCCTGTCAACGGGTGGGAAACTCGCATTCGCGGTTCTGGGTATTCTGGTCATTCACGGCATATTTCAACTCCTGGAGACAACACTTCCTCGTCGCTTCCAGCAAGCTGATGTTCGATATCGTGTTCGCAAGTTCGTCGTCTTCCTCGGATACGGCGTCGGCTTTCTCTTCCTCCTTGTCGTCTTTGGCGACCGCCTGGGACGGATCAGCTTCGCGCTGGGCGTAGCCGGAGCTGGCATCGTAGTGGCCCTTCAGGACGTGGTGGCAAGCGTGGGCGGCTGGTTCGCGATTGGCGCTTCAAAACTCTACAGCGTGGGTGACAGAATCCGAATCGGCGACACCAAAGGCGATGTGATCGATATCTCGATCCTACGCACGACGGTGCTGGAAACGGGAAACTGGGTGAGCGGAGATCTGCACAACGGCCGCCTGGCCCGGATTCCCAACTCGCTCGCCCTAAAGGGGCCAGTGTTCAACTACACTCAAGGATTTCGATTTGTATGGGACGAGATCAAGGTTACGCTGACGCCGCAGAGTGATCACCGGTTCGCCAGGACGATGCTGCTCAGCATCGCCCAAGAGACAGTCGCTGACTTTATGGAGGATGCGGAGCAGACCTGGAAGGATATCAAAGACAATTATCGGATCGTGAATCCTGGCCTCGAGCCGATTGTGACCCTGGCGGTGAATGGTGGCTCGCTAGAGTTCGCCGTGAGCTACATCGTGGACTACGCGCATCGGACCCTGATGAAAGACCGGCTATTCACGAGCATCGCGGACGAGATCGCGAACAGTCAGGGTCGGCTTGAGTGGGCTTTTTCTTCGAACTCCTCCCCTTCGAGCGCTTACCGGGACTCATCGGCCGCAGCGAGTCTCTCGCACAACTAACCAGCGGTTGTGCTAGCGAGTCGAGTGAAGTCGATGTCCCGAGAGTTCGCGCTGCGGTGGGATCCATCTTTTGAGTGGGCCCCTCAGAGCCCCGGGGTGACAGCCGCGCACTCCGGGCAGCCATTGCGACGAGACGAGCTGCCGGATCTGACCCGCTAATGCTGTTGGCCCGTCGCTCGAAGGGCAGCTCCGTCGGCGCTCCTTATTGGCGGCGGAGCCGAGTGTTTGGGCGCTCAGTCACGTCGCAACCGGCGGAACCACAATCGTCGGGGCCGAAACGCCAGTTGAGGCGCTGGTTAAAGTGACGACCATCATTGATGCGCCCGGATTGCCTGTTTTGAGGCAGCCATTGTCGGCATGAGACTTCCCGTTCGCGGTTACCGGCTGGCCCAGTATTCCGGCGGCCCACCATTCGCTGCGCCCACACTAAACACTTTGTGTAGTTACGAGTGCCTCACCAAGTTGCCGACGTGCAGGAAGCAATAGAACGTTGACGGTTTCCCGCAGTGTGCTTCAACCGTCTTCTTGCTTTAGCTTTCATGGCTTTCCTTTGCCAGCGACGTTTCTCGTCAGATGTTTCGCGATGAATTCACGAAAGACACCGTCGGCTGCCTGCCCAGCAACCCCGATCGCGAAGTTGGTGAAAACCAAGCCTGCACCCCTATTCGCCTGCGGATAGTACAAATTTGATATCGCGCCCGCTGTCAGATCGCCAAGCAGATACGAATAATTGGGTCTGGGGTGTCCGCTGTCACTACGCGCGATCACAGCCCAGCTCAAAGCGTGCGTGAGACGGGATTTGACGGAGCCCGATCCCTGGTAAAAATAACGTGGGTCTTGATGGAGGATCGAAGGAAAAACTGCTTGGCTTAGAAAGCCACCAATGAGGCGATCGGCATACCCAGCCGCAAAGCGCTTTCCGTAGCCTGCGGCACCCTGTCCGTAGCCGGCAAAGCTGTTGTTCGCCTGCTCGATGCCGGCAGCCGCGGCAACTCCAAGCAGATAGCCGGGATCGAAGATATCGCGCGTTTTGAGCGAGAATTTCTGCTTTGTGTTCAGCGGGGCTGCGTTCCAGACGTAGCTCGTATAGAAATTGGGCAAGACGCCTACCAGACGCTGCTTCTCTTGTGCCTTCATCTGCATTTGAGCGATGACCTCGGTTGGACGGACCACCACCATTTGCCTCTGTATGGCTATCGACAGTTGAATGTTAGGCAATTCATAGACCTGTCCGGTCGATACTTTGAAGTCCGCAGAGGTATAAGGCTCGAAGTCTTTTGCATCGACAGTAACGGAGTAGGTTCCAGAAGGGAAATTGGTAAACGCGAATTCGCCATTCTCTCCTGATACCAGGGTGTAGTGTTGAGATGCGCTAACATTGGTGAGTTTGATCTGCGCGCCGGGAACGCCGGCTCCGTCCACATCGACGACTGTGCCCAGGATGCTGCCTGGTCCTTCCGGGGCTTGAGATTGAAAAGAGGGACCCTGCTGAGCCGATTGCGCAAACGGCGCCTCACCAACTTCGCTTCCAATCGGCGCTGGCGTTGCAGTCTGTTGCTGAGCCTGAAGGGTGACGCCAGCCGAATGCATCTCCCTCTTGGATATGCCTCCCGGCCCCATGGGCGAGTCGAATTCCAGAGCTTCGCTCCAAGCCATCGGTGGGGCGTGTACGCCTCGCTGAATATCACCCGGGCTGCTCACATCGAATTCGTCCTTGACAGCAGCCTTGTTCACAGGGACGCTGTCAGTCGCTGGCGCAGTCTCGCCTTGTGCGTGGAGCGGAACCGTTGCGAGGAGCACAACCATACTACACGCGACTAATGCAATTGGCGAGCGACAACCCACCTTCATTCGATTTCTCTCTCTGCTTAAGGCTTGCAATCCCTGAAACGTCCCAGCCACGAATAAAAAGCTGAGCCTTTGAGTACCCCACTGCGAGTCTCTCGCTCGAGAGGATTCAGTGTGACGCAGGGTGAACTGTGATGAGCAACTCGGCTGCGCCAAGTGCTGGAGGCGGAGCATCTTCGTGCCGGAGCACTACCGGTTCGCCAGAGTCGTGAATTTGTGTTGCCTCCGTGTTTGTCCTCGCACATCCTTCTCTAGGTACTTCAAGGTTGAGAAATCGCAAAATCTGCGGCGACTTTTGTGATGCATCGTCATTTTCATCTGCGGTTCCCTAAAGGCGATAGATCTTCTCGCTCTTGAATTCAGCGAGGGCATTTCGGGCATCGACGATCAGCGGGGAATCGCGTACGATTGCGGGGTAGTCGAAGCCGCTATGGTCGGCAACGATCACCACGCAATCCTTCTTACGAACCAGCTCAAGCGGTTCCGACACGAGGTCAAATCCAGGCTCGGCAAGTCGAGGAACGAATGGATCCGAATAAGAGATCTGAGCTTTCCTTTCTGTTAACAAGTGCATGATGTCGAGCGCCGGCGATTCGCGCACATCCGCCACGTCGCGCTTGTAAGCTACACCCAGAATGTGCACCCGCGAGCCTCGTAGGGGCTTGCCGTTCTCGTTCAGGGCGACGCTGATGCGGTCCACGACGTGATGCGGCATGCGATTGTTAATCTGCTGAGCAACTTCTATGAGCCGTGGTTCAAAGCCATTCGCCCGTGCCTTCCAAGTGAGGTAAACGGGGTCGATGGGAATGCAATGTCCGCCCAGACCCGGGCCAGGATAGAAGGGCATGAACCCGAAAGGTTTGCTGCTAGCTGCCTCGATGACCTCCCAGATATCGAGGTCGAATTTGTGGCAAAGAAGGGCCATTTCGTTCGCGAGGCCAATGTTGACGTTACGAAACGTGTTTTCGAGCAACTTCACCATCTCTGCGGCCCGCGCCGAGGAGACCTTGACCACGCGTCCTGTACAGAGGGTGTACAGGGAGGTCGCGGCCGAGCAGCAATTTCGTGTGATCCCACCAACCACTTTCGGTGTGTTCCCAGTCTGATAGGAAGCGTTCCCGGGGTCCACCCTTTCCGGTGAAAAGGCTAGAAAGAAGTCCTTCCCAACAGTAAGAGAGCTACGCTCCAACATAGGCAACGCGATTTCTTCTGTCGTACCCGGGTACGTCGTGCTTTCCAGTACTATCAACTGCCCCCGATGGAGATGGTCCGCGACGGCCTGGACCGCCTGGATGATGTATGAAAGGTCTGGCTCTTTGGTTTTGCTCAGAGGTGTCGGAACGCAGATGGAGACAGTATCCAAATCGGAGAGTTCAGCAAAGTCATCTGTGGCGTGAAAACGACTACTCTCGATCTGCTGCCTGAGAGTCTGGTCATCCACATCGGCGATGTAGCTAATTCCACTATTTGCTCGGTCTATCCGTGCGCGGTCAAGGTCGAATCCCGTCACGGAGAAACCCACGTGGGCGAGATCCACTGCCAAGGGCAGCCCGACATATCCAAGACCGATAACCCCAACGCGCGCTTCCCGTCGGCCAATCTTGCCAAGCAACCCCGCCAACGCGGATGTTTGAGCTTCAGAACTGACTTCTACAGGAGTAGGTGCAGTCATGGTGTCCATAGTCTCGTACCTCTAAATTTCAAATTCCGAAACAGCTACACGAGTGGATGAATGAGCAAAGCAATCACGTTGGCGAAGGCCGGAAGTCAGCCTGAAACACCTGCTTGCGTTCGCGCCCGGCTTGAGCACCTTGTCCTCTAACCACCCAATGGCTCTGACCACTCGGACAACGGTAGATCCCGGGGAACTTTTGTTCCCGACAGAACAAGCCCACCAACTGCCCCAATGACCACCATGACATCCTCAGCGTTCCAGCCGTCGCCTCGAACGGTGGCTTCGGCTCTAGCCTTGGTTTCAAACTGCTCAGTCACAACTGCCGGTTAATCGTCGTGATCGCAACGCAGACACGAACAGGCCAGGGCTCACTATTGGAGCCACTGGCGCCTTCTCTGCATGACGACCTCGGTCCCTTGGTTGAACCTAAAGACGACATCGTCCATGAACTGCCGGATAAGGAAAAGTCCGCGACCGTGGTTCGCTAAGAGACCATCGCCAACTGTTGGGTTCGGAATACGACTTGGATCGAAGCCGGAGCCTGAATCCCTGATGATGATCACCAGATCGCAGCTGTCATCGACGGCGACCGCAATCTCCACCGGCTTCTCGGGGTTGCTGTGATTACCATGAACAATGGCATTGGCGAGCGCCTCGCGCACCGCCAGCCCGATCCCCTCGACGTCGCCCCAAAATGTGGTGCCTTCTATTACCCGCGTGATCTCTTCCACAGCGTCATCGAGAACTTTGGGGTCCGA
>DATJYK010000170.1:0-11144 GCA_035578005.1 Terriglobia bacterium | reverse complement strand
GTTTTCACACAGGGTCGAAAATGCGGCCGTCGTCGCCTCGTAGGGCCCGGGCTTGCCCCGGCCCTACGAACCCGCCCGACAAGGACGGCGATTTTCATGACCTTTCGCGGGCCAAGGGCCCCAAGGGACAGACTCTGAAGCCCCGCCCTTCCGCACACACCGACACGATCCTTCGCCCGCAGTCCTCAACCTTCGCGGCTGGCGGCAGTCTCGGCGGCAGCGGGCTCCATCTGAGCCGACTGCTGCACTTTGCTGTGCCGGTGCCCATAGAGCGAATAAACCACCAGGCCCACACACAGCCACGTGAGGAACACCTCCCAAGTGAGCGCGTGCAGCGAGAACATCATAAGCAGGGAAACCGCCATACCCATGATGGGCACGAACGGCACCCAAGGAGTCTTGAATGGCCGGTGCAGGCCGGGTTGCTCGCGGCGCAGAATCCAGACGCCCGCACAAACGATGGTGAACGCAAAAAGCGTGCCGATGCTGGTGAGTTCGTCCAGCGTAGAGATGGGCAGCGACGCGGCGAGGAGGGCGACGCACACGCCCACAACGATGGTTGAGATATAGGGGGTGCGCCATTTCGGATGCACGTTGCCTGCCCAGCTCCACAGCAGGCCATCGTGCGCCATGGTGAAGAAGATGCGGCTTTGACCGAGAAGCATCACCAGCATCGTGGAAGTGAGGCCCCCGATGGCGCCGATCTTCACCAGCATGCTGCCCCAGCGGACGCCTGTCACATCCACTCCCATGGCGATCGGGTCAGCGACGTTGAGCTGACTGTACGGAACCAGGCCCGTGAGCACGATCGCAACCAGGATGTATAGGATGGTGCAGATCACGAGCGACCCGAGAATGCCAATCGGCATGTCTTTCGAGGGGTTCCTGGCCTCTTGCGCCGCGGTCGAAACCGCGTCAAAGCCGATGTAAGCGAAGAAAATAATGCCGGCGCCGCGCAGAATGCCGCTCCAGCCAAAGTCGCCGTAATGACCACCATTTGGGGGAATGAAAGGATGCCAATTGGGTGTGCTCGAAGACCAGTGGCCGGCGAGGAACATTGCCCCGAGGCCCAGGAAGACGAGCAGCACTGAAACCTTCACCACCACGATGGCCGTGTTAAGGTTCGCCGATTCCTTGATGCCCTTGACCAGCACTGCCGTAACCAGGAGGATGCCGATGAGGGCCATCAGGTCGAAGCGAGCCACGACGTGTGGCAGCGCCGCTACGGTGCTGTCGCGCACCGTCATCATCAAGGTGCTGGCCGGCTGCCATTTCCCCTGGTAGTGCACCATGACGGTTCCCGGAGCCGAGGAGACGGAGGCAGGTATCGGGACTCCAATATCCTGGAGGAAGCTGCCGACGTATCCGCTCCAGCCCACAGCCACCGTAGCAGCGCCGAAGGCATACTCGAGCACCAAGGCCCAGCCGATCACCCAGGCGACGATCTCGCCCAGGGTTGTATAGCCGTAGCTGTAAGAGCTGCCGGCGATAGGAATAAGCGCGGCGAACTCGGCGTAACACAGCCCGGCGAAGGCGCAGGCGGTGCCGGCGACGATGAACGAGAGCACGATGGCCGGGCCTGCCGTGGTAGCGGCGACGGGACCCGTGAGGACGAAGATGCCGGTGCCGATGATGGCGCCAATGCCCAGCGTGATCAGGTTAAAGGGTCCGAGCGCGCGCTTCAGGCCCCCAACCTCGCCCTTCGTCTCGCGCAGCAGCAGGTTCAGGTCTTTCTTTGCCAGCAGATTTAAGCTCATATATGGGAATCATCCTTCAGTCATCGTACAATGAATCGGGCTTTTCGGCGTTCCGCGCGCGACGCAATGCCCTAATCTCGGACGTAGGGGCGGCCCTTGTGGCCGCCTGTTAACGGAGCAATGTCGATGGGTACTGCTGGTAGGGCGGCCACAAGGGCCGCCCCTCCGTCACTCGGGGCCGAGGGGCCGTCTAACACGATCAGCCATTCTGAAGGGTAATCGCACGACTTGCAACAGGAGCTTTGGGCTTGGGCTGTGTAGGCTGAAGCCGCGTTCACGCGCTGGCCGTCGTGACCGGGGAAAACGTGACAGAATACAATTGGGGAAACCGCCCAAGCGATTATACGTGCTGTCCGATTCCATTTCAGATTGGCAACTTCCCTGCACGTATTGGAGACACCATCGGGACAATCGTGTGATCAACTTTCTTCTAACTGAGTATCACAGGCACCGCGTGGCACGATTCGCGGTGTGGGTCTTCGCCTACGGCTTAGCGCTCTGGCTGGTGACCCGGTTTTCCGGCAGCGTACCGGGTTTTCTGTGGTTCCTGTTCTGGCTTGCGTTCCTTTTCGTGGCCGGATATTACGTTGTCCGCCTGCTGAGGTTTGTCACCCGGACGCTACTATGGCACTTGCGGCGCCGCTTGATTCTCACCTACTTCTTTGTCGGCGTCGTGCCCATTGTTCTGATTGGGGTTCTCATCTGGCTCGCAGCCGTCATCATAAACGGGCAACTTGCATCGTTCTTGGTTCTCTCAAAACTGAGAGACCGCGCCGCTGAACTTGGGCGGTTGGCTGAGGTGCTGTCCCGGCATGGCGAAAATTTCAGCAAAGCCACGCCCGCCGCGACCGTTGCCGATCTCGGCGACTTCCTCAGGAGTGAGTTGGCCCCGGAGGCTGGCGAATATCCTGACCTTGAAGCGACCTTCAGCCTCGGGTCTATCACCCAGGCATTTCAGGTGCAATCCCGGCAGCCCGTCAGGCCGCTGGCCGCACCGGTGTGGCTGAAAACTGGCGGGTTTGAGGGCATCGTTCTGGACGACAATGAATTGTCCATTCGCAGCGCCGAGCGCGTCAACACTCCGAACGGTAGTCTGCTGGTTGTGCTTTCTCAGCCTTTCACCCCGCAACTGTTAAATGAAATCGGTCAGGGTGTCGGACCGGTTGGCGTCTTATCACCGAAGCACGAGTCAGCGAGCCCAACGCCAGCCCCTAGCAGTGCCGGTCAGCCTTCGAACAAGCCGAAACTCGTCATCACGGCCCCGGTTACCCGGGAGAACCCATCCGGAGAAATGCACACCACAAGGTCGGACGCGTTGCGCGTGCCAGCTTCGAGCGGCTTCTTTGACTTTCCCGTTTACAACCTAGCTTCGCTGCAGCCCTACGGGTGGCAAGGCGATACGCAGAAGATCCAAGACGATATGGGTTGGTTTTACGTCAGCACCAGAGTCTACTCCCTGAACCGGCAACTGCTCTCTACTCTCGGCCAGTTCTCAGGTAACTATTGGATCCTCTTCGCCGTTGCGGCGGTCGTTTTCCTGGTGCTCGAGATGGTCTCTGTCGTAATTAGCTGGCGCCTGACGCGGTCCATTACCACTACGGTCGACAAACTCAACCTTGCCACCGAGCGCGTGAAGGTCGGCGATTTTTCGCATCGTATCGATTTGCCGGCCCGCGACCAGTTAACGGCGCTCGGCGAGGCCTTCGATGGCATGACCGCTTCCGTGCAGCGCCTGCTGACGGAGTCTCTCGAAAAGACGCGCCTCGAAGGCGAGCTCGAGATCGCTCGCGAGGTGCAGAACCGGCTGTTTCCCCAATCGACTCCCGAAGTCACGGGCCTGCGCCTCTACGGACTTTGTAAGCCGGCCCGCACAGTAAGCGGCGACTACTATGATTTTCTGCGGCTCGGTGACGGCCGCGTGGGCTTGGTGGTGGGGGACATCAGCGGCAAAGGTATCTCGGCGGCGCTGCTCATGGCGACACTGCAATCCGCCCTGCACGCGCAGTTCTATGACACGCATTCGAATTCGGGGGCATCATCTGGTTGGCCGGCGCACACTGCTGACGTGGTGAACCGGCTGAACCGCCAGATTTACGCCAGCACGCCACGCGAAAAGTATGTCACCTTGTTTTATGGAGTTTACGACGGGGCCACCGGCAGGCTCACCTACACCAACGCAGGCCACCTGCCCCCGGTGATTTTTCGCCGGGGTAGCATGCTGAGGCTCGACGGCGGAGGCACCGTGGTGGGTTTGTTCCCTTCCGCCCGTTACGAGCAGGTGGAAGTGCAGATTGAGCCGGGAGACATGCTGCTGGCGTTCACCGACGGCATGACGGAGCCTGAGAACACATACGGCGAGGAGTTTGGGGAAGATCGCCTGCTCGATGTGGCTCGCCGCGCGCTCGGCGCCCCGCCTGAGGTTCTCATGGACGAGATCTATCGCACCGTGAGTGATTGGACTGGAAGCTCAGAACTACAGGATGATATGACGCTGGTGGTGGGAAAGGCCGGAGAGTCCGGCCGAGGCGCACCTGAGGCGCTGCCGTGAGGGGTCAGGGTCTAACAGGTGGCGGGTCATAAACAGGTGGCGTTGGTCACGGGCGGCTCGCGGGGCATCGGACGCGAAATTGCGTTGAGCCTTGCCCAGCCGGGCGTCGCCGTGGCCATCGCCTATAGAACCAACAAGGCCGCCGCGCAGCGCGTGGAGGCCAGTCTGCGCTCACAGGGTACCGAGGCTATGGCTGTCGCCACGGACGTCACAGATCCCTCGCGCGTCCAGAAGCTTATCGAAACCGTGGTTAGCCAGTGGGGACGCCTCGACATTCTGGTGAACAACGTCGGCGATTTCCAATGGAAACAGGTGGCGGATTCGAGCCTGGTGGAATGGCACGCGATCGTCGCCTCCAATTTGTTCAGCGTGTTCTACACCTCAAAGTACGCTCTGCCTGCCATGCGTGCCAGGCGCTGGGGCCGAATCATCAATCTGGGTGCGGTGGGCGCCGAGCGGGCCTTTGGTCAAGCGACGATTTCGGCCTATGCCGCTGCCAAGTCCGCGATGGTCGCTTTCAGCCGCTCGCTCGCCCTTGAAGAGGCGCGGCACGGAATTACGGTGAACGTGGTGAATCCACCTATCATGGATGAGAACACTCTATCTCGAGAAGAGGCGGAGCGTGTTCGCGACGCGCGCTTCCCTGCCGGCCGGCCGCCCGCCGCCGAAGATATCGCCTCCGCCGTTAAGTTCTTTGCATCCGAGGAGGCCGGTTTTATTACCGGTCAAGTTCTGAATGTCGCTGGCGGGTGGATGCTGTGAAGTTCGGGGCGTCGAAAGCCGCTCTTGGGTGCCACGTCCGGGCTTTCGTATTGACTCCGCGTACCCTTTTTCGTTCCGTACCGATCAGCCGGGGGGTGCCAGCCACCGCCGCCGAGCTACAAGAAGTCTGATCGAGGATGTGAACGAACTTGCAACAGGCTGCGGTCCCGGAGGGGACCGACCATGAATAGCCGCAGGTTTTAACCTGCGGACTAGCTCGCAAATCGGCAATCGGCAACGGCTCGCAGGCTATGACGCTTCGTTGCGGCGCCGCCAAAGATAAAACACCGGAATTCCCAACGCCACGATACACAAACCCGCCACGCTCTGCATCGCCTTATGTGTGAGAAGCGCCCACTCCACAAAGAGAGCGAACATGATATAGAGCGCGGGCAGCACAGGGTAACCCCAGGCGCGATAGGGCCGCGGAGCGTCCGGACGCTTGTAGCGGAGCCAGAACAGTCCGACGATGGTGAGAATGTAGAACAAAACCACCGCAAAGATCACATAGTTCAGCAGCTCATTGTAAGTACCACTGAGCGTAAGCAACGAAGCCCACACGCCCTGAAAGAGCAGCGAAACGGAGGGCGAGTGATGTTTCCGGCTGACCTGGCCGACGGAGCGAAAGAACAGGCCGTTCTTTGCCATGGCGTAGTAGACTCGGGCCCCGGCCAGCGTGAGGCCATTCATGCAGCCAAACGTGGAAATGATGATGGCGGCTGCCATCAGTCCCGCGCCTTTCGAGCCGAACACCAACTGGGCCGCAGCGGTTGCCACGCGATCCTCAGCGGCGTGCTGGATGGCGCCGAAAGAAAGCACGTGAAGGTACGAGAAATTGCAGGCCAAATAGAGCACACAGATGGTGAAGGTGCCGATGAACAGAGCTAGCGGCAGATTGCGCTTGGGGTTGATCACCTCGGCTCCTGTGAAGGTCACGTTGTTCCAGGCGTCCGAGGAGAATAGCGGCCCAACCAGCGCCACCGATATCACGGTGAGCGTGGCCAAGTCCCAGTGCGCTCCCTGCCAGAATCCTTGACCCGAGGAGGCCGCAGCCAGCGAGTGGCCGCCGCTCCAGGCGAACCCGATGGCGATCACACCCAGCAGCGCAGCTACCTTGAGGGTGGTGAAGATATTCTGAACCCACGCGCCCGTTCGGAGCCCCAAAGTGTTCAGCAGGGCCAGTCCCATCAGGCAAATGATGGCGATCAGTTGCTGAGAGGACAGCGTCAAGGCGATGGGATGTCTCGCCACATCGACTGTGCCGAAGTTCAGCAGAATATTGCCATCCGAGACCCACGGGTAGAAGACACCTAGAAACTTGCCGAACGCCACGGCAACGGCGGCCATCGTACCCGTCTGGATGACGAGAAAGAGGGTCCAGCCGTACAGGAAACCCGATAGCGGCCCGAAGGCCTCGCGCAGGTAGACGTACTGCCCGCCCGCGTGCGGCATCATGGCAGCAAGCTCACCATAGGTAACGGCGGCGGTCACAGTCATGAGGCCGCTGACCACCCAAGAGAGCAGAAGCAGTCCCGGGGAGCCCACCTCGCGGCCAATTTGGGCGGAGACGATGAAGATGCCTGAGCCGATCATCGACCCCATGACAATGGTGCTGGCGTCGTAGAGGCCGAGCCCCTTCACGAGTTCGGGCTCCGCCTTCTTGACTGCCGAAGCTTCGTTGATAGATGTAGCCATCGACAACCCAAGTTGCTGCGGTGACACGTACGGGCGCATGGCACGTAGGGGCGCATGGCCATGCGCCCCTACTCGCTGAGCGCGTCCAGGTATTCGCGAGCCCGGTCCGCCACGTCCGGCGCAGCCAGCAAGCCGGAGATTACCGCAACAAAATCCGCACCCTGTTGCATAACCCGGCGCGCGTTGCTCACCGTTATCCCTCCGATGGCCACCAGTGGTTTCGAAGTTGCTCGGCGCGCCTCGGCGAGGCCGGCAAGACCAACCGTGGGATCAGGGGTGTCTTTGCTAGAGGTCGGGAAAATCGGCCCAAAGGCAAGGTAGTCGGCGGGCGATGCATCGGCGATTCGAAGCTGGTCCAGATTATGGGTCGAGCAGCCCAGCCACCGGCCCGGCTTCAACACTCGCCTCGCCAGTCCTACGGGAAGATCATCCTGGCCAAGGTGCACGCCGTCCGCTCCAGCCACCAAGGCCACGTCGGCGCGATCATTGACGATGAGCAATCCCCCCGAATCATGAATCATGGGAATCAGCCGCCGGACCCCCTCGAACATCTCCCGCGACGAGCCTCGCTTGTGGCGATACTGGAGCAATCGCACCCCTGCGCCGAGGAGTGACTCGCAGACCTGCTCCGTGCTCCCGGCCCCGATCTGTTCAACGTCGAGAATGGCATAGAGCCGAGGAAGCGAGGGTGGAAAGGCCATTCGTCATTAGTCCGTCGTCCGTCGTCCGTTGTCCTTTGCACGTGGATCGTAGCTCGTCGGAGGTAGTTCGTAGTTCGTGGTTCGTCGTTCGTGGACCGCGAACTGGCTTGGCTTTTTCGTTCGTAGCTTGGCTTCGGGACAACGAACTACGATCGACGACCTACGAACAGCGTGCAACGGACCACGGACAAAACCGCAAATCACACATCGCAAATTACAAATCGAAAATATCGGAAATCGCAAATCGAAAATCAAAAATCATCCTGTGCCGTTGCGCGAAAACCTCGACAAGTAATGCGTGTCAAATTTGCCGGCCCGGAAATCGGGGTCCGCCATAATCTTCTGGTGCAGCGGGACAGAAGTTGAAATCCCTTCGATGATGAACATGTCAAGCGCGCGCGCCATCCGGCTGATCGCTTCCGCTCGATCCGAGCCGTGAACCACGAGCTTGGCGATCAGTGAGTCGTAGTAGGGCGGCACGACAGCTTCGGCATAGGCGGCGGTATCGAGCCTGACACCCAGACCGCCCGGCACATTGAATCCGATAATCTTGCCGGCTGAGGGCGCAAAGGTTTCGGGATTCTCGGCGCAGATGCGGCACTCGATGGCGTGGCCTCGCAGGCTGACGGTTTCGGCCGATATGTCGAGCGGCTGGCCGGCAGCAATCTCAATTTGTTTCTTCACCAAGTCGAGGCCGGTTACCATCTCGGTGACCGGATGCTCCACCTGAATGCGCGCGTTCATCTCCAGAAAATAGAGATTACGATTCTCATCCATGATGAATTCGACGGTTCCAGCGTTTGTGTAACCGGTCTCTTTCAGAGCCTCCACTACCTGCCGCCCCACTTCGTGCCGCACCTCGAAGCTGATTTGAGTGGAAGGAGATTCTTCCAGCAGTTTTTGGTGCCGCCGCTGAATGGTGCATTCGCGCTCGCCCAGGTGAACGACCTTACCGTAGTGGTCGGCCAGCACTTGAAACTCGATGTGCCGGGGCGATGCGATGTACTTTTCCAGGTAGACGTCGGGCGTGCCGAAGGCGGCCTGAGCCTCCTGCTGAGCGGTCGCAAAGAAGTGTGGAAGCTCCTCCGACGAGGCTACCACCCGCATTCCGCGCCCGCCGCCACCGGCCGCGGCCTTCACCATAACGGGGTAGCCGATTTGTTGAGCGGCTTCGAGCGCTTCGGCCAGGGACGTTAGGACGCCGGAACCCGGAAGAACCGGCAGGCCGAGTTCCGCCATCTTTTTCCGCGCAGCGTCTTTGTTGCCCATCAGCCGCATCGCCTCGGGCCGCGGACCGATGAAAGTAATGTGTGAAACCTCGCAGACTTCTGCAAAGTGGTCGTTTTCAGAGAGAAAGCCGTAGCCCGGATGGATGGCGTCGGCGTTGGTGATTTCGGCCGCGGAAATGATGCTGGCGATGTTGAGGTAGCTGTCTGAGCTGCGCGCCGGTCCGATGCAAACCGCTTGATCAGCGAAGCGGACGTGCAAGGACTGCTGGTCAGCCTCGGAATAGACGGCCACCGTCTCAATTCCGAGTTCCTTGCAGGCACAGATCACCCGCAGGGCGATCTCGCCGCGATTCGCAATCAGGATCTTCTTGAACATTGCAAGTTACGCGGTGGCAACGCTGGGAGCGCGGGCGTCTCGCCCGCGTGCGCCAGTTCGGAGTTCGGAGTTTGTCGGTTCGAAGTTCCGCGCCTTCCGCGACCAACTCCGAACTGACCAACTCCGAACTGAGAAACTAGGCTGCGGGCGAGACGCCCGCGCTCCCAGCGGTGCCACCTCATTTCTTATGTGAGGGCTTGATGGCGAACAGGGACTGGCTATACTCCACCGGCTGCCCGCTTTCCACGTAAATCCTGACGATCTCGCCGTTCACTTCAGACTCGATCTCGTTCATCAATTTCATGGCTTCGATGATACACAGCACCTGCCCCACGCGCACTTCATCACCTGGCTTCACGAAAGGCTCCCCGTTTGGAGAGGGACTGCGATAGAACGTTCCCACGATCGGTGACTTGATGATGTACAGTCCTTCCGCCGAATCGGACGACGACGGCTCAGAAGGTTGCTCGGGCTCGGTTGAGGCGGAGGTCCCAACCGCCGGGTTGGTCGCCGCAGCAGGCAGCACAGCGGCGCCAGTGGCGAGCGCCACGGGAAGTACAGCCTGGGCCGACGGCAAAGGCACAGCTTGAGACTCTCCCCGGCGGATACGAATGCGAAACCCGTCGCGCTCAATCTCAAACTCGGTGAGCTGGCGATCAACGACAAGATCGATGAGCTTCTGAATATCCTTCAGGCGCCACTCACGGCCCTGGTCGTCGGTACCCTGGCGAGTTTTCTCCGGCATCCCCTCTAGTCTCCGAATTCCGGGTGCGCTTGCAAGCGCGACATTGCCATCGTCAACCGGTATACCAGGACTCCTGTGACGCCGGCGTGAGAATCTCAGGTCCTTTTTCGCCCACTAGAACCGTGTCCTCAATGCGTACGCCCCCGTAGCCCTCGATGTAAACCCCGGGCTCAACCGTGACGACAGACCCTGCAGGCAAGGTCGCCTGCTCGCCGCGCCCCAGGCGCGGTCTTTCGTGCACATCGAGGCCCACCCCGTGACCTGTGCTGTGCGTAAAGTAGTCTGCAAGCTTGCAGCCGGCCAAAAACTGCCGGGCCACGGTGTCAACCTGGTCCCCAGACATCCCGGCGCGAAGCTGCTGCACCGTCTCCCGCTGCGCCGCGGCCACCGACTCATACAACTGACGCGCCCGGCGAGTTGGAGCACCAAGGTAGACCGTGCGCGTCATGTCCGCGGCGTAACCGCCGAGTATAGCACCGAGATCGAGGATCACCAACTCGCCTCGCTGCAATCGCCGGGACGACGCCCGCGCGTGTGGCCAGGCCCCGCGCGGCCCCGAGGCCACAATCGTGCTGAATGCGGGGCCTTCAGCGCCGCTGCATTTCATGCGGTATTCGATTTCAGCCGCAAGGTCACACTCGCGCGCGCCCGGCTGAATCTGGGGCAGCACTTCACGAAACACCTGCGCGGTCACCTCGCCTGCGGCGCGGATGCGTTCGACTTCCCACTGGTCCTTCACCATGCGCAGCTCATCGAGCAAAAAACCGACGGGACGCCAACGCACGACGACGTGCCTCTTTGACGCGCGGACTTCATGACTCAGGCGCCCGAGCTCGGCGCAGGTGAGGTGTTCGTCCTGGTAGCCAACCACTCCGGGACGATGGCGCCTCAGCCACCGGGCCACGGCCCGGCTGAAGGGCTCGCGAGTCTCGGACACGGTTGCACCTTGGCTCTGCTCGCGAGCCTGCAGGGTGTAACGCGGATCAACCCACAAGCAAGCCTGCCGGGGCCCGAACAGTAACACGCCGGCGCTACCTCGGAAGCCGGTAAGGTAGTAGATGTCAATCGGCTTGCTGACCAGCAGAAAGCGTAGTCCGAGCGGTTCCAGACGCTCGCGAAGACGGCTGCGTCTGTCCCGGAAGACGGAAGAGGGAATCTCGGAAATCATTCGTCCATAGTCCTTGGTCATTTGTCCGTTGTCCCTTGCTCGTGGGTCGTTGCTCCGTCCGATGCGAACTCGGTCGCCGCTCGTTCGTCCTGGACGTCAGACTTTAGCCTGTTGCATTTCTTATCAGGATTCGAAAAGGGCGGGGCTTTCAGCCCCGCCGTTA
>DATJYK010000169.1:0-19392 GCA_035578005.1 Terriglobia bacterium | reverse complement strand
CCGGATGACCTGGGCGCGATTCGCGACCCTGGTGGCCCGCTGGCTGCCTCGCCCGCGCATCGTCCATCCTTACCCCAGCGTGCGTTTCGCCGTTACGCATCCGAGGTAAGAGCCGTATGAGGTAATTCTTCAAGTACGGATTCCGTGCGGGGGGCGTTGGGTAACCAGCGTCCCTACCGCGACCGAACCTGAGTTTCAGGGCAAAAAACGTGCAAAATCGGGAAACGAACCCAACGAACCCCAGAAACGAACCCGAGCTTCGCCGGGTGGTTGGGCGTGGGGCTCGTCGGTTTGAGGTCGAAGACCTCGCTAGTGTACAGATGAGACGGGCATGGGGCGCCTGTGTCACAATAACGGAGCGCGCCCGGAAATTCAGCAGAATACTCGTGCCCCTTTCCACTCTCTGAAGCGACAGACCGCTCGGATGCAGGCTCGAAATAACTCCATTGATTACAGCAAGTGGTGCATCTCTCGAATAGATATATGAACTCTTCCATCGGTGTGCTAACCTTTCCATGGGTGCGACCTGAAACCCCGAATGCGCCAACGAAATGGTAAGAAGATGGCGTGTGATGATCCGGGCCCGGAATGGCTGACGCTTTTGGGATGTGACTGAGGGATAGGTGCGTTAATGGAAGCTACCGTAGGAATTCGACGCTCTTGGGCGGCCCTCACCCGCCCGGAACCCTTGGCAGGGGCCTACTTCTGGTTGCTCGTCTTTTTCTTTGTTTATTGCGCCAGGCCGGAGGATTGGATACCTGGCTTGGCCGTGCTTCCGGTCGCCAAGATTTCGGGAATCTTCGCGCTGCTGGCCCTGCTGCTGAGTCTGGGAGGATCCAAGCGCGGCTTACTCAGCCTTCCCAGGGAAGTATTTTACCTGCTGGTTCTTGACGGATACCTACTGGTGGGTGGCCTGCTTTCTCCGGTTTGGAGGGGTGGCGCCGTGAACCAGGCGCTCGATTTCTCCAAGGCGTTGGTCGCGGTGGCCGTGACGATACTGGCTGTAACCAGTCTGGAGAGACTGCGCCGTCTCATCCTGGTTCAAACGGGCTCGGTTGTTCTCATTGGTGCCATCTCAATGGTGAAGGGCCGTGGCCAGATTCGGCTGCAGGGTGTCCTCAACGGCATGTACGGCAATCCCAATGACTTGGCCTTCGCGATTGCCCTGGTCATTCCTTTCTGTTTTGCGTTCATGGTTGCGACGCGGAGCATCGTGCAGAGGGCGGCATGGGCAGGCGCGACGCTGATTTTGGCGGTTGCCCTGATGCGTACGGGGTCCCGCGGTGGGATTATCACTTTTGCAGTGGCCGGAGTGTTTTGCCTGTGGCGCTTCGCCGTGAGGGGAAGACGGCCTCTAATGGTTCTGGGCGTCGCTTTGGTGGCGATTCTGCTCTTTGTATTCGCGGGGAGCACGCTGAAGCAAAGATTCGCCGCCATCTCAGGCGAGAACATCACAACAGACGTTCAAGGTAGCGCTTACGCTTCCTATGAGCAGCGCCGGTTTCTGATTGATCGGAGCCTCCAAGCCATTGGAGACCATCCAATCTTCGGCATCGGAGCGTACAACTTTACGACTTACTCGGGCCAATGGCGGGAAGTCCACGTCACCCTCTTGCAGATTGCGGCCGAAGGAGGAATTCCTGCGCTGATCCTGTTTCTCATGTTCTTCTGGCGCGGATTCCGCAACCTCAGGGTGGTAGCGCGAACGCCCGATTTGGATTCTCAGGTTGGGCTTTTCGCCGCGGCCGTTGCAGGCTCGCTGATCGCCTACGTGGTGGGAGCGCAGTTTGCTCCTGAGGCTTACCAGTTTTTCCCTCTCTTCGCCGTCGCCTACACGTCCGTGCTCGTGGTTATTGCCAAAGAACCCCGTGAGCGCACAGTATCTCCCGAAGCTACGCCCGCCAAGCGCCCGTGGCGCACAGTGAACGTCTACACAGACACCTCAAGGTCAAAACCACAACTCCTGGTTCACTGACGTGCCGGGCACGCGGTATCGGACGGACGCCTTTTTCATCCAGTTATTGAAGGGACCATGGTGGAAACGCCCGGGGCCGCTGCACCCAACCTTGAGAGTCAGCCGCCGCTCGGCGTCGTTGCCGTTTCGCCGCCTGCGAAATTGGATCGGTCCCTGGCAAACAGTCTCGCCTGGCGCGCCGCTGCCAACTGGTCCAGCCAGATCGTCACCTGGGCTTCGTTCCTCATCGTAGCCCGCCTGCTCTCGCCCGCCGACTTTGGCATTGTTTCCATGGCGGCCATTCTATATTCCTATCTCCGATACGTGGGAGAGTTCGGCATTCCCGTCACCGTGGTTACGCTGCGCGATCTCACTGGGCACCAACTTGCACAATTGAACAGCGTCGCCGCCTTGCTCGGAGTGGTCTGTTTTGGCCTCGCTTGCGTGCTGGCTTACCCCGTTGCCCTTTTTTTCAGAACACCCCGCTTGCTCCCGGTGGCGATTGTTACCTGCTCAGCGCTTGTCACCCTCGGTGTGCGAGCGGTTCCCGAAGGCCTGCTCAGCAAAGAGTTGCGCTTCCGCTGGCTCTCTCTGGTGGACGGTGGTTGCGACGTTCTAGCCGCGGCCGTCACCCTGGTGATGGCGTGGCGCGGTTTTGCTTACTGGGCCCTGGTACTGGGAAATCTGCTGGCTGCAGTGGTCCGCACCGTACTGATCGTGAGGGCCCGACCCTACCGCTTTGCTTGGCCGCGCCCCGCCTCCATCCGGAAACAACTGCTCTTCGGCTGGCAGGTCCTGGTCGCCACCCTGGCTTACTCTTCCTACGAGCGCCTGGACAACCTCACTGCCGGCCGTGTGCTCGGCCCCTCGGCGGTCGGCTTTTACGGTATGGCCTGGAACCTTGCCAACGTCCCTCTCGAAAAAGTGACGAGTCTGATCACTACCGTGATCTCCTCCTATCTCGCCACCGTGCAAACGGACGCCACCGCCTTGCGCCGCTACCTCCGCAATCTGACCGAGGTTATGTCCTTGGCTACCTTCCCGGCGACGGTCGGGCTGGGCTTGGTGGCCGGCGAGATCGTGCCTGTGGCGCTGGGTTGGAAATGGACGCCGATGGTCCCGCCGCTGGAAGTGCTGTGTGCTTACGCTGCATTTCGCTCCGTGGTGGCCCTTCTGGATAAAGTCCTCACGGCTGCCGGCAGGGCCCGCTTCGTGATGTGGAACCAATTGGCCGCGCTCGTCATCCTACCTTGCGCCTTTTACACCGGCAGCCACTGGGGCATCACTGGAATCGCTTGGGGCTGGGTGGCCGCCTACCCTTTGATAGTGCTTCCCCTCTACTGGAAGGCGTTCCGAACGGTCGACATGAAGATTGGAGAGTATTTTCGTGCCTTGCGGCCGGCCCTGGACGGTACCCTGGTGATGACGGTGGGAGTGATAATCCTGAAGAGGGTTGTGCTTTGGGGCCACCCGGTACTTGTCCGGCTCACCCTCGAAATTGCGGTTGGAGCAGCGGCCTATGTTTCCACGCTGCTGCTACTTCATCGCGAGCGCGCACTTGTGTTCTACAACATGGCGAGGGCATTTCGGCGGCCAAAAAGTTGAGTCAATCCGAGGTGGGCGTTACTTCTTGACACGGCCATACAAGACCGCTGTCCCGGCTAGACTGCTGACCCAAGGCAGCGACAGGAGTCCGTAATCAGCGAGGGCCAAAACATTGGAGAGAGCGCGGCGAAGAGGCGACGAGCGTTCGTAGTTGTGAGCCACCAGTATAAACCGATTGAGGCGCCCGAAGAGCGAGAAGTGACGGATGTACAATTGGGGTAAGTGCTGGCGGATGATTGAGAGCTCTTGCCTCTCCAGCGGACGCTCGTCGGGTGTTGCATGGGTCTTTACCGGTATCTTGAATCGCAGCCAGCGCAGGGTGTGGTTGAGATTTACGGGTTCTGCCAGCAGCACCACGCCGCCCGGCTTGGTCCACGTCACGAACCGCACCACCAACGCGTCGAGATCAGCTATGAGATGGTGCAGAACGGCGTCACCCCAAACCACGTCAAAGGAGTCCGACGGAAGATCTGCGGTCTCCAGCGGGGAGCAGATGAAGCGCGTGGTGCCTTCCAGGCCGTTCACCTGGGCCCTTTTTTGGGCGACCTCGATCGAAGCTGGTGAGATGTCAACCCCGGTGACGCGCGCGCCCAGCTTCGCCAGCAAGATGGAATTGACACCCTCACCGCATCCGGCGTCGAGGATCTCCCGGCCTTGTAGGTTACCGAGAAGTCGAAACCGGTATTCGAGGTTGAACCGCCGCCGCGGTGAAGCGGCGCTATAACGCGCCAGGGTCACAGGGTCAATTGGTTCGACCTCTTGCGAATGCCGGCGAGCGACAGAGTCAAAGAACTCCGCCTCCTTCTTCCAACGCGATCCTCTCGCATGGTCGCTCATAGCACAATGTTATGATAGCTTGTTGGAATGGGGACGGGAACGCTGAATTCCGGTAGGCGAAGAGACTACGAAACCGCCTGCCGGCCGATCCTAATCCCTGACCAAGAACGGGAGGTGCCTGTCGTGAGCGGACGCCTCTGGGTTTTCGACCCGGGGTGCGGAGCCGTACCATCCCACAAGGCCGCTGGGCACGACACCTGCGGGCTCGATATCTAATCGGGCCTTCAACTTTCGATCTTTGACCTTCGGCTAGCGCCATGCGTCAAGGCCGATCGCTGAACCCGGCAAGGTGGCCCGAGGCGTGAAAAAGAGGCCGAAACCGAGGACCGAAGCATCTACCTGGCTTAGAATCAATGACGGCTTCGACGTTTGCAACCAGTACCAGCAAACGGGGATCTGACCTTTGCGCCGACACATTCCTTCGCTTGACGGACTTCGGGCGGTATCCATTTTCCTCGTGCTCTACGGCCATGCTGTGGGTACCACAGGCTTTCCCGTGGCCCGGCGGGACCTGGGACTAGCCGAAGGTGGCGTCCAAGTCTTCTTCATCATATCGGGCTTTCTAATCACCAAGCTGCTCCTCGAAGAACTGGACTCTACCGGAAAGATCTCCCTCAAGGGGTTTTACCGGCGGCGAGTCTTACGCATCTTCCCGGCCTTCTACACGTATTGGCTGGCTACGGTTCTTCTCGTCGCCGGCGGGTTGCTCGCCATTCACCTTAAGTATTTGGTATATGCCGCTGTCTATCTAATCGATTACGTCCCCAGCCGCCCCTGGCATCTTGGCCACCTGTGGTCTCTGTCAGTCGAGGAACAGTTCTACGCTCTGTGGCCGCTCACCCTCGTCCTGCTGGGGCGGCGGCGCGCCTTCTGGGTTGCGGGGCTCGGCCTGCTCCTGGCACCTCTAATGCGAGTTGCCCAGTTTTATTTGGTTCCCTGGGACCGGGCGGGAATTGGTATGGAAATTCACAATATCGGCGATTGCATAGCCACCGGATGCTTGCTGGCCGGCCTGCGGGATTGGCTTTGGAGTCAAGAGCGCTACCGCCGGTGGCTTACGTCGCCGAAGTTCTGGCTGCTGCCGGTTGTAATAGGAATAACGTTCGTGATGGACGTTCATCCTCGCGTGAAATGGTTGGTGGGAATCCCCGCGTTCAACGTGGCAGTTGCTTTGTGCATTGACCGCTGGACACGTTTTCCGGATCGTGATCCCGTTGGGCGTTTCCTTAACTGGAAGCCCGTGACCTTTATTGGGGTGCTCAGCTATTCGCTCTACCTCTGGCAGCAGCCGTTCATCAACCGTTACGGTCATCACCCCTGGAATGCATTTCCCCTGAACGTGGTGCTCGCGTTACTTCTGGCTCTAGTATCCTATTACGTCGTCGAGAGGCCGTTCCTGGGGCTGCGGTACAAATCACGTTGCCCGATATTGGCAGCAGGAATTCTGCCGGCTCTTGAGTCCGCAGCAGCGATTCGGTCCGGGGTGGAGCCGCCTGGCGCCCCGCCCTCCTGATCGAAAGGCTGAAGTGGGCCAATGCGTTTCGACCGCGCGCGTTAATCCCGGCGCATCTGAGCAGGATGCCTAAGTGCGGCGGTATACTATGAGGGCCTCTAGCGCAGTTTTCGAGGGAAGCTGCGAGAACGAGGGCTCGTCGTTGCCGAGCGCCACGCCACGAAGAAGGGTGCAGCTTTGCGTCATCGACACCAGGCGGTACTAAAAGGTAGCCTAGGCCTGCTGCTGGTGGGGGTGGCGTGGTTGGTGTTTTTCGACATTGACGGTGTCCGCACCGCGACGCCGAGCCAAGGGGCGTCTCGGTCAGATTGCGGGCCGCCTCATTATTGCGCGAACACCAGCTTCGATGTGATTCGCGAAACGCCCATGGCACCCCAGCCTGAGAATCAGGTGTTCAAAGACCCGGACTTTGGCTCCCGCATGGTGCGCGTGACGCACGCCGACACCCTCAGCGGATCTCCGGGACTTAGCTTTCCCACATCCTCGTCTGGTGAGCAGAACGAGTGGGGGAGGTTCGACCCGTTCCTTGGAGAGCACGGCGGGTACCGTTTCTTCGTCGGTACCTCGGGTGGCGGCTTGGTTTTCTTTTCCATGGATGCCGCCACCATGCAAACAAGGTCGCTGTGCGGGCACGGAATTGGCTGTCCAGCCCCAATCAAGGGCAGCTTCAGCTACACCGACCCGCACCTGTTCTTCGGTGCCTTTGATAAGTCACCGAACGTGATCGAGACCTTCGATCTTTCCACGGGGCGTAGTTCCACCCTTTACGACTTCAAGAAGGGCTGCCCCGGCCTTCCGCCCTATGTCCCGGGCTATCCGGGCACGCTCGTAAACAGCGGCGACGACAACAAGTTCTCGGCTTACTTCGGAGGCCGTCAGCAAGGGTCCGGTAGCTCGGTCAGCTTCTACGATCGAGCCACGGGCCACTGCTACTGGTACGATACGGCTCACGGGACGACGGGGGGCACGGGCATGGCCCCCAGCAGTGTTCACGCCGGCGTCCTTGCGCCGCCGGCCGTGCCGGCGTTGAGCGCCACGGCTGGCAGCCTTCCGGCGGGTGACTACTACGTCGAGTTGACCGTCAACACGCTGATGGATCCCCCTTACGGCGAAAGCACTCCTTCCCCCGAAGCGCACATCCGGCTCGCTTCGCCCGGCGGCATCGCGGTGTCGCCCCCATCGGTGGATAACCCGTACGGTCTGGTCATCACGGGGTACGATGTTTATTTGGGTGACGCTCCTGGACGTGAAACCCGCCAATCTGCTCAGCAACCGATCCAAAACCGCTACGTGCAAAACTCGGGGCTGGTGAAAGGTCCTGCTCCTCCCAACACTAACACTGCCGGCTACGACATTCATGAGGCACGAATTAATCGGGCCGGTGACGTGATCAGAGTGTTTTGCCGGGGCTGCAACAACAGCATTTTTTTCTGGAAGCCCGGGACGACGAATGTGAGCGCCTGCAGAGGAGGTCCGGGCGGACAAGGCGTGGCGGGCTATTGCGGCGGACATAACGTCATGGGCTACCAGCACGTGATCAATCACGGGGGTCCGGGACCCGGCGTCAGCCTGTTGCTACGTCCCTTTTCGAATCTCTTCGAGATGAGGCAGCTCATTCCTTACGCGGTGCCTGCCACGGAAGACAGTCACTGGTCCTGGAATAACACCGACCCTGCAGATACCGCGCCGGTGTGTGGATCGTTCTACAAGAGCAATCCCCGCTTCGTTTCGGACGGCACTTTCGACGTCTCTAGCAATCCCCTTTTGAGGATCGAGCATCCCTGGGACCGCGAGATCGTCTGCGCCGCTACCAGCGGCGCGCCGACCGTATGGCGATTTGCCCACCATCGGTCGACCGGCGCAGCGAACGCCAACGCCAGGGCGGGTTCCTCCTTCGGCGCCACTGTTATCGGCAACGTTTCGCAAGACGGCAAGTTCTACATTTTTTCGAGCGATTGGGAGTGGACTCTAGGCAGTCGCCGGGACAGCCCTGGGTGCCCCTCGAGCGGAACCTGCCGCGTCGACAGCTTCGTCGTCGAACTGAAGTAATGTCCACCCGACAGGAGAAGTCACCCTCCGGCCGAGGTCCCCGATGAAACGTCACTCCGACCGCACCGTTTGGCTCGGCGATTGCGAATAGCTGATGGTGTACACCCTCCAATGGGCAGCTTGCCATTCCAATTGTAGCGATATCCCTAGAGCCGGGAGATCAACGTCCTCACGGTCATCCAGGGACCACAGATCTCCGATTGGCCCGTACGGAGAGCAAACGGCAAACCTAGGATGGCGTGAGCGAATGAATTTCTGAACTTCCTTGCCAAGCACCTCACGGCTTGAATAGGCAGGGCCGCGTACTTGAAACACCCGCGACAGGTTGATGCCGGAGAGCTGCAGAATAGTGTCTGACTGGAAGCTAAACTCGTCGAAGACGACTGTGTCCGTACTACCCGTATGCCCTCGTAACCATTGTGTCAAGCGACGAATCTCAACATGAGGCTCCAGTGTTGGAGACATGGGTGACAATCTGTCCGCAATTACCTCGGGACCATAGTGGCCGCCAAAAACAATACCCGCCTCCCAGACGAGAAAGAAGACCACAGTGCCCACATAGACTCTTCTGCCACCCCACCGAGGCCGTAGTCGAGCCAGCCGACGCAGACCCTCGAAGGCGAATGGGATCAGGAGCCAACTGTACATCAATATGTAACGGGCTTGTGTGGTTTCGTTCTTCACAGAGTTCGCGTAGTTCCAGGCGAACAAAGTGAGGGCCAAAACCGCCAGGCTCTTGGCAGCCCGTTCACCTCGCCCAAGGACCCAGAAGATCCCTAGAGCGGCCAAAACCACGATGAGGGGACTCAAGGACGTGAGCAGTGAGACCGGGACGACTACTAGCCGGAATGGCAGAGAATGCCGCAGAACTGGCGAGAGCGAATGAATCAACCGGATCGTCCGATGCGGCAATTCCATCGGGTCAGCCCACCTGACGTAGCTGAAGACCATCCAACCGACAGCCCCTGCCGAGGCCGTCAGACCGAAGCATGTCGCTCGCAGCCAGGCGGAGCGGTTGGACCACACTGAGGCCCAGCCCCTTGAGAAATCAAGCAGCAGAACGCTCAACACCGGCATGAACACCCAGGCATCAAATCGGCAGAGGGAGGCGGCGCTGAGCGCAATGGCGGCGGGGACGCACCAAGCCCATCGGGCGTCGAGAAGGAAGCGCATCCAGAAGTAGACGCCCGAAGTCAAAAAGAACAAGGTGGGAGTTTCGGAGCTTGTGGTAACGCTATAAGCGACATGAAACCCATAGAGTGCAAATAGGAGCGTCGATGCGAGCGTCCCGCGGAGGTCGAAGGCTCGCCTTAGCGTTCCCCAATAGGGCAGAATCGTCGCCGCTCCGAGAAACGCGGTGAGCAAGCGTGCGCTTCGTTCCGAATTCCACAACCAAAGAACTGCCCCCAGCAACCAGATGTGAAGCGGAAGCCAGGCGTCGGTTGTTGTCGCGTCCGGAAGCCGAGCCGGGTCTTTTAGCCAGGCGAGCGCATAGTGGAATCGCGCCAAGGCATCGGTGCCATTGTTAGGAGCAATGAAAACAAAGGGCAGTCGGACAGCAAGCGCGATCAAAAACAGCCATAACCACATCTTGTCTGCAGTGGAATCCAACCGATGGTCTTCCGCAACAGATTGATTCTTGGACTGCGCGGTCATAGTATCTTCTCCCGACAACGCGCCTGGACGGCCGGGCAAACCCAGCTTTGGCCTCGAGGCCCAGTCAATTTGAGTAGAATGTCGAGGGCGAAGGATTGCTGTCGACGACGGACTCTCCATCGCAGGGGCAAGGCCGTTTCGTCTCGGAATTGGCTCTCAGGTTCAGACGCTCCAAGGCTGCGGCCCAGCGAGCATTATGTTTTTCTGGCAATGCAAAGTCAAGATGTGCCACTGTCGATAGAAGTGGGGAGGCCATGAAAGACAAGTTAATCAACGCCGAGCACGAGCTGGATGAAACTTATTGGTGGTTTGTAGGCCGGCGCGCCATAGTAACCCAGATTCTCTCTAAGTTTGTGAAGCAGGCCGCGGTGGCCGTTGACGTCGGCTGTGGGAGCGGGCGCAACATGCTGATACTTAGAAACCATGCCGGTCTGACGATTGGACTGGACCGCTCGTCGGCTGCACTCGCGCTGGCATCTGCCCTCGGGTTTCCGGTGGCCCGCGCGGATGGCCAAGTGCTACCTCTCGCTGCCGGCTCCGCTGACCTGCTCACCGCGCTCGACGTGCTCGAACACCTGGACAATGACATGACAGCGCTCGCGGAGTTCCACCGGGTTCTCCGGCCAAATGGATTCTTGTTGCTGACCGTTCCCGCCTATCGCTTCCTTTGGAGTGAGCACGACGAAGCGCTTCTGCACCGAAGGCGCTACGTGGCCTCGGAATTGCACATTAAGCTCGCGCGAAGCGGCTTTCGGGCCGTAAAACGCAGCTACGCGGTTTTCTTTCCTTTTTTCCCAATCGTTTTATATCGGTTATTTCGCGGTCTGGTACCCAAAAATCCACTGGAACCTGCGGCTTCCCACGTTATGCTGCCGGGCCCCTTGAACAGTCTGTTCGTGGCGGCGTTGCGACTCGAAGGACGGTTGATGGGGGGAATCAGTTTACCTTGGGGCACGTCGATCATAGCGGTGGCGCAGAAACTACCGCCAGCCGCGTAAGGCTTGGGTTCGTAGCGCCCATCTGCCGTCTGTGTATAAACGAGTTGGCCCCGGGCCACAGGTAACAGCGCCAGAAGTCCTAACGATGGGAAGGGATCGACACCCTCCAGACGGCCTTCCCTGGTCACATCGACTTTGCGGGTCGCTACCGCACCTCGACGACAAATACGTCCCCCCGAGACGCTCCGGACTTACAAGCTTGAGAGCCTGAGCCACACGTAGATGCCGCTGCCGGCCCGTTGACTTGGCCGCTGGCGTTGTAGGTACATTCCTGGAACTGGGCGTTGGTCAACGAGCCGATAGTGCCGGACAGATTGCTCCCGCTCAGCGTGAAGTTGGGGGATGTGCCTGTGATCGTCCACTGGCCGTTGAGACCGGCTACGCCCGAAGTCCCCAGGACCGTTCCGACCTGGTTAGCGAGGGGCGCTGTGTATCCAGAAGGGACACTGATGGTGATTGTCGTCGGATTGCCCACGCTGACCGCTGTGATCGGAAAGCTGAGGGTGGGATCGCATCCCAATTCCCACGCAAAGTCCGACGTGAACATGGCCCACTTGCCGTCGCCCGATATGATTGCGATGGGATCGTGGCTGAAGTAATTCTCGCAGCCCGATGAGCAATTGGATTCGTACTGCGCGGTGCCACTAGCCCGATGGTGCGCCAGCCGAGAGACGACTCCGGTCATGGGATTAACGATCAATACTTCCTCAGCCCAACCACGCCCAATGTAGAGAGGGCTGTCGTATGACGTATTTCCGGCTCCGCTTTCAGTTGAAAGTAGAAACGGGGTGCTGGCGTCTCCCTGCCCATGATTGTTGTTCCACGATTGGTGCAGATCTATAGAATCTGTGCCGTTGGGGTCCAAAGGTGGAAACTTCGTTAACCAGCGCGTCGCGGTGGACTGGATGGCGCCGTAGGGCCGGTAATTTGCGTCATAGTTGTTGTCCAACTGACCCGGATTTCCGCCGTCATAAATAGGGCCCCCATACCCGAGCACCCAATGGCCAACACAAGTGGTATAGCTGTTTGGAGGTTGCTCGTAACTGGCGGTTATGGCGCATTGAGTCGATGTCGGGCTGCCAAGTGTCCAATAAAGGCTGGTTGCAACAGTCTCGTTTGACAAGCTCAGCGTTCCGCCATCCAGGCTCATCCAAGAGGAATGTTCGAGGCTTCCCAGCGTACTCGCTGGGGGTGCGGTCGGACCCGTTGTGGTGAGCGCCGTCAGCGTTGAAGCCAAATTTCCGGCGACAGAGCCGACCGCCGCGAAATACCTCGTTTCAGACCCGTTATCTTGTACCGCGTTGGGCGGAGCTGCAGAGTCGTAGATCGTCACCGGACTTGTGCCAGATTCAAGCGGAGGCGTTGACGTACCGTAAGTGAAAGAGCCCGCAATGATGCGATAACGTGTGGCTCCGGTCACTGCCGCAGCCGTGATGGAGTTATAGTTGGAGCCGTTAAGGGTCGCGGCGTTTGTGGTGGTGGCCGTAGCCCACGTGTTGCAGTTCGCTCCCACGGCCTCGACCGTGTAGGTATAAGTGGTTGTTCCACTCCCCGTACGAGTCACGGAGGGTGAGGGCGCCGACATCGAACAGCCCAAATTTGGAGAAGTCTGAAGCGTCGGAGTGCAGCCGGGGACAGCCGTATTGTCGCAGGCGTATACGTTATAGTAATTGAACGGCGTGCCGTTGGGAACCGGATTGAACGGTGACGTGAAGGTTCCTCCGGCGTTCAGGGTTGGTGCCGGAATGCTGAGAGCCGTGTTGGCCCCGAGCGCGATAGATTGAATGGCGGAGCAGGATGTTTCTCCTACGCCGCTTCCGTTCGCCGCTGTTCCGTTATTACCCCCGCCTTGATTTGACTCACCCACCAGAGTCAGGCAAGCTTTGATGGTGTCGCCAGGAGTCAGGCTGCCGGAAGTGGTCCCTGTTATTGTCGGTGGCGTAGGTGCGCCGGGGGAACTCCAAGTCAGCGGGAAGCCGCCACTCGTCGTGCCTCCTGAGATAAGATCGCCACCATAAACGCCGGTACGAGTATCAATCCAGGCGCATTTGTTTGCCGTCTGATCGTAGATGAGGTCGAACCATCCCTCATTCTGGACAGGCCCCGATGCCCAGGAAATACGGCTATCGTCGGCGGAAATGTACAAAGCTTGCGTCCAGGTAAACCAGTTCTTGCCGAGCGCACTAAGCGTCGCGGGCATGGTTCCGGCGCAGGCGGAGAGGTCTTTCACCGCAACCGGCACGGCGCTAGGATTGGCGTACTGGCTCACGTCAAACTTCTGTATACACCCGAATGCAAGTGAGCATCCGGTTCCCGTCGCCGTATTCATCCCAAACAGAAGATGGTTATCAGCTGCTGCCCGGCCAAACACCCCGCCCGTGATAGGAAGCCATTTCTGAGGTTCGGATGCCACAGGATCACAGGTCACTTGCATCGTTGCGGCGTTCCAGGAGAACAAGAAATCAAAGCCCGCATTATCAGGAAGCTCGAAGTAACTCGAATCTGAAGACCAAGCATTTACATCGCCGCTCGCTGGAGTGCTGAAGGACTGGTTGCTGGTCGAACTGCCGAAGCACGTCGGGATGGTATTGTTGTCGGTCACCCGCACGACCCGTTCCCCGAACTCCGGGTCTATTTGGATCGTGTTATACGATGGATTCCAATTCCAAGTCTGAGGCGCAGATTCCTGGTGGACGGCCAGATCATTTGGCGCGCAGGGATAAGGCAAATAGCCCACGCAAGAAATAATCGAGGGTGAGCTTCCTACGGTGATCTGCGATCCTCGCAGCCACGCAGGGGATGTAAAGAGAGCGATCAGGACAAAAGGTGTAATTTTCTTCATAACGAAGCCTCGCGGAGCTAAGCAAAAGGCAATGGCCAAGAGGCAATGATGGCTGTTACCTGCCTATCGGCAATTACATTTTCCTTTCTTCCTGCGGCGCGCTGCCGTCCTTGGGCTGCTGGCGATCAGCGCCGCGATAACGTTTTTCCAGATCGGGATTGTCGCGAATGGCGGCGTTGATGTTGTCATCGTCGATCGCAAGTTGCCACTCCGAAGGATTCGAACCCGGCGGCGTATAAGCGGGGTCGTCGCGGCGGACTTCTTCCCGTTCACCGTGCTGTAGTCCTGCTTCGGGGTCATAATCGACGCCATATCGAGCAGCCGCCTGCCAACTACACGCCGTTGTGCCGCCTCTCTAGTTGGAAAACGCTTGAAAGCCCGCTGCTCCGAGTGCAACGGCCGTAGTGGTGGTGTTTGTGGCTCCATACTCCAGTTTGAGATTCGTGGCACTAGGGTAGTTCGCTGCTATCCCGTTCCCGCATACCTCGGCGCCGTCAATGTAGAAGTGCCACTTGGCATTCGCCACGTCCTCCCAGATCGCAAAGCGATGCTCGTTGCCATCAAAAGCCACGCCACTGTCAATAGAGTTCTGGCCCGTAGCATTGCCATCGGCGTTGTTGGTCACGCACACCCAATGAGTGGAAGCGTTGGGCGGAGAGGACGTGTAGGCGCCGTCCGTGCAGGCGGAGACTGCAGCGTAAATGCCTCTAAACTTGCAGTCGTTGCTGGTTCCCGCCATCGTGGCGGCAACCGACTGGTCCGTCAGACCGAGAAAAGCATGATAGTTGGCGGTGGCCCCGTTCATGTCGGCGCGGGCATTGAAAAAGATACCTGCTGACCCGTTGCTGTTCAGGCCTGTCCTGTAGATCCCGTTTCCAGAGAAGCCGACGGCTGTATGCGCGGTAGTACCGGTGGAAATGGTTATCCGGGCGTCCGGAAAACTCGCACTCGGCACGACCGCGACTACTGTACCCGTCCCTGAGATGACGTCTCCCACACCCGAGAAACTGCCGCCCCCGCTAGCTAGCAGCATTGTGGTACGCCGTTGAAGAAGCACCGGCATTGCAGGAAAATTGGGGTCGGCGGTCACGCTGGCTCCCAAGGTAGTCCAGGCTCCTGCCAACATGCCTGAAGATGTGACCGGTGACTGACTGACACTAAACTGTGGCGGCAGCGAAAGGCCGACGCTAGTCACGCTCCCGCTGCCGCAGGCGCTCCACAATGGGTCAGTGCCGTTCGAAGTCAAACACTGGCCGCTCGTGCCCACTCCCAGCCGAGACCACACGTTGGAATGGTAGTAGGGCAAGTCGCCTTCGCTTGTCAGTGGTCCCGTCACGCTGAGTGTCCCAGAGTTCGTGACCGGAGAAGAATTCACAATGAAACCAGCAGGCATAGACAGGCCGACGCTGCTAACTGTCCCGCCGCCGCTCCCACAACTGCCGTAACCAAGGGTTGAGCTCGTCAGCACTTGCAGGCATTGCCCCACAGAACCGATGGCGAGGCGTTTGGGTTGTGCTGTGCCCAGCACGGTCGACCCGCCGTAGATCAAGTCCCCAGCAGTAGTCATAGGATTCAGGGTGATCTGCTGGCCGGCTGCGCAGTCGCCACCCGGCGCTGAGGCCCCGGCGCAGAGAATTCCGCTCTGGCTGATTGAGGAGAAAAGGTTAGTCTGGGAGCTCCCGGTTCCGC
Organism: Terriglobia bacterium; assembly: GCA_035578005.1. Lineage (GTDB taxonomy): Bacteria > Acidobacteriota > Terriglobia > UBA7540 > UBA7540 > Gp13-AA77. The sequence continues at coordinate 4,249 of DATJYK010000169.1, read as the reverse complement.
TAAGAAATTGAAGGTACGGCGGCGCAAGGTTGCTGCTGCCGGAAGCGCTGCCGTAGAGTCGGAAATAGGATTGCGTAGCCTGACTAGGTGCCCCGTAAGTGGCATTGTTTCCTGCAAAGTACAGGTTGCCGTTACTCTGGACGGCGAAGGCGCACCCTAGGTTGGTGGCACAAGTGTTGGTCCGCGTGGCGCCCGCCTGATATACCTGAAAGATGTCCGCGGTCGGACTCGGCACGGAAGGAATAAGCGCCAGCGGCGTCGCGTCTTGGCCGCTTGACGGCGCCAAAGTCAGGCTGCCGGTGGTGAAATTGACACTGCTTCCCGGAATGCCCGCCAAGGACCCCGCGTTGTTCGCTTGTACTTGCTGGTTACTTCCGGCCGCAGTCATCATCCCTCTCACCTGCTGTGGCGGCGGATTTGGATCGGCCGCTGCAGCCGTTGGCGGCTCGGCACTGGAGCCCGGAGCGCCGCTATTCGCCATCAGCCTCCGGTGTGCAAAGCCTAGCGGCGAGCGCGCCGTCGTACGAGTCGCGCCACAGGTGGGGCCGCACGCGGCCGTGGGCCAGCCGAGACTCGCCCTCCCCTCTGGGAGCAACCAAGAAGACGGCCGGGCAGTTGGGCCGGAGACGTTAAAGTATTGGTGCGGGGAATTGGCTTGGAGGTGCGCCGCCGTGGGATCTGGCTGCGGCCCAGGAGAGTCCGCTGCCCGTAGTAGTACACACGCGGGTAATACCCATAAGCAAATTACTAGGCTGCCGCTGAGCGTTGGCAACCGTCGAGGCCCCGACGTCGGAATCCAGCCGACTGTCGGCAGGTGCGCGTCGCGACCGATGTTTGTCTGTTCGCTGCTTTGCTTGTAGTTCACCACGATGTCGCCTTCTCGTTTCGCAAAATTTACGTCCGCTCGCCTAACACGCGGTCCGCTCAATCCCTCGCAATTTGAACCAGAGGTAAAGTAGCGGACGCCGTAAAGCTCATGCCGTCCGGCAATTTATACGTCCCCGAGACAGCAGCAACGATGCCTATCTGAGAACCCAAGGCGCAGGCGGACGTGCCCCCGCTGTCGGTGCCCTTTCCGCCTGTTGAGCCCGCGCAGAACGTATCGCCCACTGTTGCTGAGTTGCTGCTATTTACTGGTACCTGGCCCGAGGCGATCACTTGGACGGTATTGGTGTTCACGACCTCAGCGATGCCAATCCAGTTTCCCGGGCTCGTCCCGCAGTCCGCCGTGGTCATTGAGCCTGAAAAACACTGAACGTTCCACTGCGTTACCGTGGCCCCTTTGATGTAGCTGAAATACTGCGCGTAGAGGCCCTGAAGGGCCTCGCCCGAGGCTCCGGTGTCTTGGCCCGCGCCAATTTCAACACTCCCGGCTCCCGGACTGGTGCCAGTGCTCGCGTTATTTCCACCTCGAACGAGAACATGGCCGCCGGTTGTGTTTGCGGTTGTGCCACCTAGAATATCGACCCCTCGGGCCGTCAACACGGAGGTGCCCCCGATATTGGCGTTGCCGTCCGAGCCAGACTGTATCTTGATCGAACCTGAGCCTTGGTTACTGGTTATGCCAGACGTTAGGATGACTGTGCTCCCCGCGTAGCTACTGCTCGCCGTTACAGCCCCCGTCGCGCTCACGCTAAACTCCGAAGTCGTCCCGCTGGCGCCTCCTAGCAGGTTCAAGAGTGTCGAAGATGACGACGACGACGTGTTACTGACGGCCAGTTGGATGCCCTGGCCCACGAGGCTCGCGTTATTCCACGTTGATGTCAGATTCAAAGCCGGGATGCTGGTGGTATTGGTGATCGCGCCCTGGGCGACGCTGAGCGGCGTGGCGGTCGAATTGCTCTGCGTCGAGATCCTAACTTCGTTATCGCCGGACCCAGTGGCGGCCGAAGTCTCGGCAAAGGTGATGCCGCTCTGTGAAGCCGTGGTCTGAGCCCAGTTCCAAGTCAGCGGGAAATTTCCGTTCGCCAGCGTGGCGGAGGTGGTGGCTGCGGTCAGCGATGAGAGCGCCGAGCTGCCACCGCCTCCAGTTCCGCAGGAGCTGCCCTGGTCGCCGATCTGCGTCGCGCTAATCCACTGCACACAGTCTCCTGTTGTAGGCGTACCCGTGAATGTGGCTAGTTTTGCGTCCGCGGAGTTCACCGCCATGTGCGGCACGTTGGCCGTGGAATCGTAGCCGATTTGTCCGTTCACGGTGGCTGTAAGCCCTGCCGCTACCGGGACGCGGTGCGAGGCGGCGGCGCTCATATCCTGTGCTCCGGCAGTCCAGGTGTTGGCTTGGTCGGTGTAGGCAGTAGTGGAATACTGATCGGCCTTTACCAGGCTGCGGAAAGTAGGCGCCGCTGCAACGCCGGAGGCCGGCCCAGCCCAAACGAGGTTGGCGCTTTGCGTTGCCAGCGTGCCTGTCAGCGTACCGCTGGATGTAACCGGCGTACCCGAAACGTTGAAAATGCTGGGTAGTGACAGACCCACACTGGTGACGCTTCCACCTCCGCCGCTACCGCTGCATGAACCCCACAACGGATTCGTGCCGTTCGAGGTGAGGCACTGGCCAAGCGACCCGATCCCCAACCGGGTCGGTTGTGCTGTTCCCAGCGCCACGGAGCCGCCAACGATCAGGTCACCGGTCGTCGTCATCGGGTTGAGCAGCAATTGCTGGCCTGCCGTGCAATCGCCACCGGGGACGGAAGGCCCCGCACAGAGAATCCCATTCTGGCTGATTGAAGAGAAGAGAGTTGCTTGACTGCTTCCATTTCCACTCCAAAACTGAAGATAAGCCGGAGCCAAATTGCTACTGCCGGAAACGCTGCCATAGAGTCGAAAGTAGGATTGCGTGGTTTGGCTCGGGGCACCATAGGTGGCGTTGTTGCCGGCGAAAAACAGATTTCCGTTGCTCTGGATGGCGAAGGCACATTTGCTATTGGTGGCACAAGTGTTGCTCGGCGTGGCGCCTGCCTGGTAGACCTGAAAAACATCAGCCGTCGGAGTGGACACCGTGGGAGCAAGAGCTAGCGCTACGGCATCCTGGCTGGGCGCGGGCGCGATGGAGACCGAACCGGTGCTGTTGTTGTAAGTAAAATTGGTGGCTCCTCCGAATGAGCCGTTATTGTTGAACTGGAGTTGACTCGTTGATCCGGCTGCCGTCCCGGAACCAGACCCGCAGGCTCCAGGCGCCCACTGCGCGCCGCTGTAGGTCAGACACTGGCCGTTACCGGGAGTTGAAGAGGAAACGGGATTCCCTTGTAAACCCACCACCTTCGGGGCCGCCGTCGTGCCGCCGAGGTCTTGAGCGATTTGGGCGCCCGAGGCGGTGGGCGTGGCCGGAGCCCAATTGATACCGCTCCAGGCGAGAACCTGATTCGACGTGGGAATCGCGCTTGAAACAGGGTTGCCTTGCAGGCCGGCTACCTTGGGAGCCGAGGCGCTGCCCGTGAGGTCTTGGGCTAACTGCACCGCGCCCTGCGCCGAGGCACTGGCCGCCGGAAGCTGAGCCGCGGTTGCGGCGCCGCTTAGACTGGAAAAGGCAGGCTGGGTGCACGTGGGCGAACTTCCCAGAACAACCCCGGTGACGAACTGGTTGGTTGTGCAGGCGCCGGTGCCGGCGGTGGCCGCGGGAGTGGTGGGCGACCAGGTGGTACCGTTCCAGGTGAGCACTTGGTTGGAAGTGGGAGCGGCGGTTGAAACCGGATTACCTTGCAGCCCGACGACCTTCGGAGATGCCGTACTGCCCCCAAGGTCCTGAGCGATCTGAGCGCCGGTAGTGGGCGGGGCGGCCGGAGCCCAACTGGTGCCATTCCAGGTGAGAATCTGATTGGACGTCGGCGTGGCGCTCGACACCGGATTGCCTTGCAGGCCAGCCACCTTGGGAGCCGAGGCGTTACCAGTGAGGTCTTGGGCTAACTGCACCGCGCCCTGCGCCGAGGAGCTGGCCGCAGGAAGCTGTGCCGCGGTTGCGGCGCCGCTTAGACTGGAAAAGGCAGGCTGGGTGCACGTGGGCGAACTTCCCAGAACAACCCCGGTGACGAACTGGTTGGTTGTGCAGGCGCCGGTGCCGGCGGTGGCCGCGGGAGTGGTGGGGGTCCAGGCGGTGCCGTTCCAGGTCAGGATTTGATTGGAGGTTGGCGCGGCAGCAGATACCGGATTGCCTTGCAGTCCTGCGACCTTGGGTGCGGTGGCGCTGCCGGTAAGATCTCTGGCCAGTTGAACAGCGCCCTGCGCGGAGGAGGTTGCTGCCGGAAGTTGGGTGGCG
>DATJYK010000168.1:0-2251 GCA_035578005.1 Terriglobia bacterium | reverse complement strand
GTGACCAGCTACGCTGAACCGGCGGTGAGCCGCAAAAGCCGGCCTCGTCGAAATAGAAGAGGCGACACTGGCCATCGCGTGCGGCAACCTGAAGCTTCTCAAGCGTGGCCCGCTTCATCTCGAACTCCTGTTCATCGCGCTCTCCATGAACCCTCCCGCAGTCGGTGGGTTTTTAAGTTAGTCAGAAACGCCGGGGAGCGGCACCAGCTCGCGCCCCAACTCCCTGGCTAAACGTTTGAGGGCCTGTTCCCTGGTTTTGCGGACCTGTTCCTCGTAGCGCGCGAGTCCCTTTTCAACGTAGTCGTCACCTTTGACCATCACGCGCCAGAACCAGGCGGCAAGCTTGCGCGCCAGCGCCTTGGTCGCGACCAGGCCGCCGCGGCGTGCCGCGAGACGGCGGTAGAAACCACCCAGCGCAATATCCTTGCTGCGTACCAGGCTTTGCGCCATCATGCAGAACAGCCGTCCGGTCCGGTTGCGGCCGCGCCTGACGCCTTTCCTGCGTTTGCCGCTATCGTGGTTGCCCGGTGCCAGTCCGGCCCAGGCGGTGAAGTGTTTTTCAGTGGGCCAGGCGCTCAGGTCGGTACCCACCTCACCGATGAGTTGCAGCACGCCGTAGGACGACAGCGCGGGCAGCTTCGTCAGATCCCGTCCGCCACACATCTGGGCCAGTATCTCGCGCAGCCTGGCAATTTCCGGGGCGTTGACGCTGGTCCGTCGGGTGGACCTGGGCAGCGGCGGTTGGGTGTCATCGTGCGGCGGCAGCACGGTGGCGATGCGTTCGTCGCAATCGGCTATGAGTTTCTGGTAGTGGTCCCAGGATTGCAATGCCTGACCGAGCGCGAAGATGTGCTCGTCGGCCCAGGTGCCACGCAGGGCCTCGATCACGGCCTGTTCCTTTTTGCGCCGGATCTGCACGTCGCACAGGGCCACCAGTGCCTCGGGGGAACGCTCGCCGGCCACGATCGCGCGCGCCACCGCCAGGCCGCTGACGCCGGCCAGGGAGGAGATGACATCATGCAGCTTGATGTTCATGCGCTCGAAGGCCTTCTGCATTAGTTGCACGCAGGTGGCGGCGGCCGCCACGTGATCGGCGCGCAGGCGCAGGTAGTCCTGCAGCCGGCGGATGTCAGCCGGTGGCACGAAGCCGGCATGCAGCAGACCATGCATGTGCAGCGTGGCCCCCCACTGGCTGTCAGCCATGTCGGTCTTCCTGCCTGGCAGGTTGCGCGTCTGCCGGCCATTGACCATGCGCACTTCCAGACCGGCACTTTCCAGTACACCGTACAACGGCAGCCAGTACACGCCGGTCGCTTCCATCGCAACGGAACGTACGCCCTGTGCGAGCAGCCAGTCGCGCAACGCGTGTAACTGCGAGGTCACGGTGCCGAACACTTCCGGCCTGTTGCCGCCCACCGAAACATGCATGTGTTCGCTGCCGACGTCCACGAACGCGGCTAGTGGATCGAGCATGGGGAGTTCTTGTGACATGATGAATCTCCGCATTGGGGCATCACAATGCGCGCGGTAGCCCTGGCCCGGTCACGTCATAGGAAAAACAAATCTCTCCAGCGGGAAGCACTGCTCACCAGAATGTGCGACTGATCATGACCGGAGCCATGCTTTTTTACAGGCAATCCGACAGTTGTCCGATGCACCAGAGCGCGTCACAGCTACGCTGCCAGGAGCCACTACGCGTTATGTAAGGATAGGCGACAGCCGGTTCATGGTCTGTGTGCGGCTTTCGGCGAAAACTGGCCGCTTTTTTTGAGCGCATAGTGATTGCGTTTGAAGGAAAAGCCTTCGCGCTTGAGTGCCTCACCAAGCGTTTCGATCCGGCATGGCAGTGGTTCTGCGTGAATGGCCTGAACGCGTTGTGCAATCTGCGGGGTCAATGGCTCGGCTCGCGCTACCTCGAGCGCCGTGGCAATCATGCGTTCGACAAAGCCGGCGGACGACCACCGCAGTGACCGCCTGTCAGGCCGCACACCCCCGGTGTCGCGCCACGCATGGGACCAGTTATAAACCGATTGGTCGCTCACACCGAGCTGCTCTGCGATGGCCTGGGGCTTGACCTTGCGCCCAAGCATGAGCAGGCCCGCCGCTCGCGTGCGTATGTCCCGATGCTCGTGATTGATCGATAGCTGTTGCTTAATTACCTCTGCTTCACTCAGCTCTACGACACACTTCATTCGCTCCCCCGGTATCACGAAGGCGCCAAGATAGCGAAATTTAAATCAGTTGCCCAGGA
>DATJYK010000167.1:0-4230 GCA_035578005.1 Terriglobia bacterium | reverse complement strand
GAGTCGGAGTAGGGATCATGGTTGCCCATAACCCCCTCCACAGATCCGGACGAGCGGGTTTCCCGCATCCGGCTCTTGCCTTAGGTGACGACGCCTAGGCGGCGCAGAGGATAAGCATGGTAGGTGCGAACAAAGGGAAGCCAGCGGTTGATCAACCGCCGCATCCGGTCCCAAGGAACGCGACCGTTCTGACTACGCCGCGACAGCGCGCGATGCCAGAGCCTGCCGGTCTGGAACCGGAAGATGTGCAGCGCCGTGACATTCATGGGCACGCCGTAGTAGCGGAAGTGCCCACTCACCACCGAGCGCAGCCATTGCCCCACCTCGGGAATGGGATAGTGCAGGCGCTGCCGAAGTTCGGCTTTCACCGCATTCAGCTTAGCCTGCAATCGCTTGCGCATCGTCTGCCGCAGTACCGTAAACATTCCGTTGCTCCTCTTCCTCCCGCAGATATGCGTAAAGCCGAGGAAGTTGAACGTCTCCGGCTTCCCTTCTCCGCGTCGCTTCCGGTTTCCGGCCGCCAGCGGCCCGAACTCCAGAAGGCGCGTCTTGTCGGGATGCAGTTCGAGCGCGAACTTCCGAAACCGCTCCGTCAGTTCCGCCCAAAACCGCTCGGCATCCGACTTCACCTGGAATCCCAGCACGATGTCGTCCGCGAACCTCACGACGATCACGTCGCCGTGGGCTCGCTTCCGACGCCACACCTGGACCCAAAGGTCGAAAACATAGTGGAGGTAGATGTTCGCCAACAGTGGCGAAGCACTTCCGCCCTGCGGCGTGCCTTCCTCCACCCGCAAGTGTTTCCCATCCTCCAGCACGCCGGCGTTCAGCCATTTCTGGATAAGCCGCACGACGCGCCGGTCCGCAATCCGATGCTCGACGAACTTGACCAGCCATTCGTGGGAAATCCCATCGAAGAAGCCCTTGATGTCCACATCGAGCACCCAGTTCACCTTTCTCGTCAGCAGTCCCGTGTAGAGCGCGTCCAACGCCTGATGTGGGCTGCGCCCCGGCCGGAATCCATACGAGAAACCGAGAAAGTCCGTTTCGTAAATGGCGTTCAACCCCTCGACCGTCGCACGCTGGGCGATCTTATCCTCCAGCGCCGTGACACCGAGCGGTCGCTGCCGCCCGTCGGCCTTGGGAATGTACACCCTTCGCACCGGCTTGGCCCGGTACGCTCCTCGCTTCAGGCGCTCGGAGAGGCCCAGGAGATTGTCTTCCAGGGTCTCCCCATAGTGCCGCCACGTCTCCCCGTCCACACCCGGCGCGGCTTCCCTCTTCAAGCTGAAGTAGGCCAGTCGGAGTGTCTCCGGGTTGTAGATATGGTGCAGGAGCGCGGTGAACCGCAGCTTCTTATCACCTTTTGCTGCTTGACGTACCCGCTCCAGCGCACTGAGCGCGTCGTTCCGGCTCGGTGTCCGGGACGCGTTTTGCTGAGGCAGGTTCCCTTTGGCCAGACCTCTTCCCTCCATCCCCTCCGCCCCCGGTCGCCCGGCGTTGTTCGGGGACTTCTCCGGTACTTCAGGTCTGTCCGACTTCCCCTGTCCGTTCATCATCGGCGTGTGTCCTTAGACTTCCCGATGCGTCCCGGAGCGCTGTCTGCCCCGGGGGGACAGGGGATCTCCCGGTTCCCGCGCAAGGTGTTTCCGTACGTGCCTGGGGTCTCTGACCGCGCGGGATTCCGTCGCACCTCGCGATATCGGTGCGCCGGATGCTGCCTTCCGCTTCTCCTTACAGCGTCGGCATCCCGGAGTGAGTCTCTTACGCGGCTGAATACCCGGCCCGCACGTTCCCCTGTCAACGCTTCGTCGCCGCCCTCGCGAGCGGCTCCGCATGACTCGGGGCCGGTGTGGGTCGCTAATCCTTCACCGTATGACTCTTTCATTCACTACACGTCGCCGGTTTAACCGGCGCACAAGGAGAAATGCCATGGGTGGAACGATACGGGCTCGCGTCCGAGGCGGGGTTCTGGAACCCCTTGAGAGGACCGATCTGCCGGAAGGCCAGGAAGTCCTGATTACTGTCGTCGGGGTCGCAGAAGGATCGGACCGCGAAGCCTTTCTGCGCTCTAGAGGCAGCTGGAAAGGCCTCGTTGATGCCAGCAAGCTCATCCAGGATATCTATCAGGATCGGCTCATCGACACCCGAGAGGAGCCGGAATTGTGAGGCTCAGGTATCTGGTCGACACCGATTGGGCGATCCATTGGCTCCACACCAACGACCCGATTCAACAACGTATGGACCAGTTGGAGGAGCACGGGCTTGGATTGTCGGCCGTCTCGCTTGCCGAATTGTGGGAGGGCGTCCACTATTCACGCAACCCCCAGCAAAGCGAAGACGGTCTTCACAATTTCTTGAGGCGTGTTTCTTTTATCGGCGTCGATGAGGAAACCTGCAAGCTATTCGGCAAAGAACGGGGCCGCTTGCGCGCTCAAGGGAAGCTTGTCGCCGACTTCGATCTCATGATCGGAGTGACCGCTCTTCAACACGACCTCACGCTGCTTACCAACAACCGCCGCCATTTCGAGAATATCGAAGGGCTGCGGATCGAAAGTCTTCTTTAGCCCCTTCTCTTGAGCCTCATTGAGGCTCTTTCTATACGCTATACGCCGCCAGTCATACTTGAATCGCGTGGGATGGTCAGGTTGCGCCGAACGTCGCTTTTGGCGCCGGACTCGGATTCGTAGCCGTGCCAGCTACCGCCGGAACAGGGGATCCTTGCCGATTGCTCGCCCGCGATTTACTGCATCAGCGGGATCTCCGAGGCTGATGCAGGTCGATCATCACAGTGAGCCGCCGGTCTACTTAATAGGACCTGCAGCCCGCTTGGCGGTTAGAACCTTTTCGAACTGCGGCCAGCATTTCACCTGGATGTCATGCCTGTCACTCATGAGGTCGTGGGTTCCCCGCCCGAGCTGACCGAGACAAGGGTCTCCTGCCAGGAACCGGTGGGGAGTCCACCGGTAAAACAGTGCGCCATGTAACTCGTTGCCTCATTCTGCTTTTACGGGATCGAGTTTTGGACACATCGCTGAATTGGCGGCGAACTGGGTTTTCGCATATAACCGCGGCTCTTCCGTAATGTCTCAGATGGCAATTCACCAAAGAGCACTTTGTAGTCGTGAGAAAACCGACCAAATTCCCAAATGCCTAAACCGACGGCAATCTCGGTAACATTGGTCGCATTGGGATCGGATCGCTTCAGCAACGTCTGCGCTAGATGCAGAGTTCGGACCCTCAAATACCCGGTCGGCCCAACGCCGAAGTATTCTTTAAACGCCGTACGCAAGGTTCTTTTCCGAAACACCAACCAAGGTCGATGGCCTGTTCACCGAAACACCTTCGTCAGAGTGTTCCTCTAAAACTTCACGTGTGATTTGACTACGCGGCAGAGTATGTCGCCCTGAAGCTGCATTGGCCTCATTCTGGAACCCGAGTGCCTCACGGACGACCTCGACAATTCTCCTTTAGCGGTTGTCGCTGCCGCTGTTTCAAACGAAGCCGGAATGTCTCGGAAAAGGCGCCGGTTGCAAGAATATGTCGAACGGTATGTCAAAGATCGGGGGTTGGCTTGGCACAGCGGCGACATCCCTGCTAAGGCGCGGTCGGTCAGCGGGTGCGGCAGTCGGTACAATTCTGATGTCTCCTGGCCTGTTCTCGTCCGCGAGAAGCCAGAGAGCCTGGAGGCGCGCCCTTTTCGTTCCTCAATACCGCGGTCGTGCACGGGGCTGGCTAGCGGCTCCCAAATGTCCACGTGAGTCCCGAGCTGGTGCCGTAGTCGCTGCCGGCAAAACCGGGCGGCGGCCGGCTGTCCCAGTTGCCGTAGAACGAAACATTCCAAGACAGGTTACCGAAGATTTTTATGTAGTATGAGGCGTTGGTATTGAATCGGACGCGGCCAGCGTCGTTGAGGGCGGGGTAAAGTGTGGCCGTCACGTCCAGCGTTGTCTTGTTGAAGCGAAAAAACTTTGAGTCGGCTGCAATAAGAGCGCTCACGACGTTTTGCGTCGGGCCTGGCTGCTTGGCTTGATCGTACTGGGTATTCTGCCACGCCAGACCACCCAACAGTGAGACGCTGGCGTGGTTGGGGTGCGCGACATAGACGTGGGCTTTTTGGCGTTTCTTTTTTTTGTGGCCTTTATCTGTGCGTAGTGTATACTTGCAGATAGAGGAGGTGGCTATGCCTCAAACCCTGCCTGCCCTGGAAGGCGAAAGAACCCGCTTGCT
>DATJYK010000166.1:0-8488 GCA_035578005.1 Terriglobia bacterium | reverse complement strand
AAACGCTCGGGCATGTTCTGGACCGTCCGAGGAGCGAACGCCATCGTGGCCCTGCGCTGCTGTTGTCTCAACGGCCGCTTCGAGGATTACTGGGAGAGCCGCCGGGCAGCCTGACTTCCACTTTTATGTCGCGCACCCGGTAGTGTCTCAATTTGAGGTGGCACGGGCATCCTGCCCGTGTTATCTCATGGCCAAGATGGCCATGCCACTTCAAACTGAGACACTACGATAGCAAGCGCCGGATCGCCAACGAGGTCCCGGCGAGCTTCACACCTCAATCGGCGCTGGGCGGCCGCCCCAAACCTCGGAGATCAGGATGCCACTCAGCATTAAAACGGACCCAGCAATGAATCGCGCGCCCAGATGCTCACCCATGACCAGGCGGGATGCCGCCGCCGCGAACACGGGTTCAAGGGAGAGAATCAGTGCCGCGTGCGCCGGAGGTGTGTACTGCTGCGCCCAGTTCTGCACCGAAAAAGCAAGCACGGTAGCCAGGAAGGCGGTCATCGCCAGCGCAGCCACGAAACGGGGCGTCCACTCCACTCTGGCGTGGCCGTCAAGGGGCAGTGCCAGCGCCGCTCCCAGGCCCACCACCAGCAGTTGCGCCGGGACTAAAGCGCGAAAGTCGAAGCGTCCTGCGTAACGCCCCACAAAGACGATGTATAGAGCGAATGAAACCGAACCGCCAAGCGTAAGCAGGTCACCCCGATTGATGCCGGCCGTGCGGGAAGGTGCGAGAAGAACATACAGCCCGGAGAAGCCCGCCAGAGCCGCGATGGCACTTGACCGCGGCAGCGGCGCCCCTCCCAGCGCCAGCATGACGGGCACGAGCACCACGCTGAAAGCTGTAATGAAAGCCGACTTTGAAGGCGTGGTCCACAGAAGCCCGCTCACTTGAAGCACAAACCCGCCCAGGAGGCACAGGCCCAGCACGAGTCCCGCGCGCAGCACGTCCCAGGTGAGGAGTCGAATGCCGGTGCGTAAGACCATGGCACTGGTAACGCCAGCCAGGGTGAAGCGTATAGCGATGAAGGCTAGCGGCGAGGCGTAAGCAAGGGCATCCTTGACCACGAGAAATGACGTGCCCCAGATGATGCATATCGCTGCCAACATCAGTTCAGCTTTGACGCGAAGGCTCATGATTGCACGGCGAGGCGGGAAAATAGAATGGCGACTGTACAGCAGCGAGGCCCAGTTGAAGCGGCGCTCTCTGAGCGCCGGTCGGCGGTCATAGACCGCCGCTACAGCCCGCCGCCGACTGCGCGGCGCTGGCTCCGGATTTCGCTACGGTGCTGAGCGTCGTGTCCAAACGCGCCAGCCCTTCACGCAGGTGGTCTGCGGGGACGCCATAGTTGAGGCGGATGAAGCCATCCATGCCGAAGTGGTCACCCGGCACGATCAGCAGGCTGCGTTCCCTAATGCAGCGCTCCATCAATTGGCTGGAATTGATGGCATGACGGTAGCGCAGGTAGGCGATAGCGCCGGCGGCGGGCGGCACCATAGAAAAATCCCGCCCGTGGTTCGCTATCCAATCCTCAATCACTGGATAATTCCGGCGCAGGATGGAACGGGTTCGCTCCAGAATGCGCTGGCGCGTGGCGGGTTCGAGCGCGCGCCGGGCCAGGACATCACTCAAGACGCTTGAGGCGATGGTGGTGTAGTCCTTATAAGACCAGAAGCGGTAGATCAAGTCCTTCGGGCCTACGGTCCAGCCAATCCTAAGGCCCGGCAGGCCGTAAGCCTTCGAAAGCCCGTTGTTCACGATCGTCTTCTCGTAGCGTCCCCAGAAGGAAGGCGTTGTTTGGCCTGAGACCTCCGCCCCCTGATAAACTTCGTCGGCCAGCAGCCACGCGCCCGCGCGGCGGGCGGCGGCGACAATCTCGTCCATGGCGGTCTCGCTCAGCACGCTGCCGGTAGGATTGTTGGGATTACACACCGCGATTAGCTTGGTGCAGCTGGTGACGGCCCGGCGCAGCTCATCCAAATCCGGTTCCCATCCAGCCTCCTCGCGTAGGCGAAAGGGCGTCACCCGTGCCCCGAAACCGCGCGCCAGGCCCCAAATCTGCATGTAGTTCGGCAGCATCATTACGACTTCATCGCCCGGCTGAACGAGACTCCAGATGGCAAGATAATTGGCCTCGCAGGTGCCGTGCGTCACCACCACGTTGTCGCGATCGGCGCCCGGATAAAGCTTGGCGATAAGGTCGCGCAGCTCCGGTGTGCCGTTCCCCTGGTTGTAGAGCATCTTCTGCCGTCCAAGCTCGCGGACGGCATCGGCGCCGCCGAGCAACTCCTCGACAGTTAAGGGATCCACCCCGCTCTCGGCGAGGTTATACTCAACGACGTTTTCCCACTGGCTTTGCCAGCGTTCCATCTCGAAGGTTTCGATTTTCAAAGGCTCATTCTCCTTCAGGCAGCCTCAAAGCAACCAGCCGCTTGGGCCCTTTGCCCACCGGAATGCGCGCCACCTCGCGGCGAGAGTGGGTGTCGATAATCGAGCAGTCGTCGCTGCCGCTATTGCTCACGCAGCAGTACTTGCCGTCCGGAGAGAACGTTATCCAATTGGGACATTTTCCCAAGTGGATCTCGTTCGACAGCTTCCCGGTTCCGACTTCGTAGACGTAAACCCCGTCATCTGCCAGGCTAGTGGCCCACACTTCCTTGCCATCCGGCGAAATCTCCAGGCCATGCGTCGGGGTGTGCGGCTCAAGCGCGCAGGTGGAGGGGGGCGCGGGCGGCAGCTCCACGCGGCGCAGCGCGGTGCTCCCGTCGAGCCTCGCGATCACGAAGCCGTGGAAATCCGTAAGGGCGGAGTAAAGCACCAGCTCGTCGCGCGACACGGCATAGGGACGCGGTATGCCTCCCACAGGAATCTTCCGGACGTAGTCCATCTTCTGCAGATCGATGCGGAGGATCTGATGATCGCCCATGGATGACACAAACATGTCGTCATTGTTTCCGGCGTTGTAGCAGTTGTGCGGCACGTTCACGGGTAGTGTCTTGGCCACCTTCCCGAGCGTGATGTCCACGATATCGACCCGATCGCGGTCGCGAATGGGCACGCCGACAAAGCGGCCGTCCGGCGTGGCCGCGCACTGGTTCGGCCTTCCGGTGAGCGCGACGGTTTTCACCACTTTATCCGTCGCCGTCGAGATCACCTTGAGATTGTTTTCTGACTCGACGGTGGTGAAAAGCCAGCGGCCATCCCCCGGCGCGCACGCGCCGTGCACGCCCGCTCCCACCTTGATGTCATCCATCACCTTGAGAGTACCCAGGTCGATCACGGTGATATCGTCGCCCAGGCTGTTGGTGACGTACAGGCGCACAGCCCCGCCGGCCGCCGAAGACAACGCCCCGCTCGCGACGGCCAGAATCACAAGCGTGGTGGCTACGAATCCAATGAACGCGCGCAACCTTGCCTCCGGATCCCGCGTTAGTGGTATACCATATCTTCTAAGTTCCGCGCTCGGGATGTCGTTCGAAGGGAACGGCGAGGCCAACAGGGAAGCCCGCCAGCACCGGTCAGCCATCAGCTATCAGTATTCGTTCACGAGCTTGCTGAAAGCTGATCGCTGAAGGCTGACAGCTTGAGTATGAAGGCCGACGGTGATGATGGACGCAGCTAGACTTCGGGCATGGTGGTCGTATCGTCAAGGGCTTGACGGCAGATTCTCAGGCGAGCCGGCGGCGAAAGTTTTGCAAGAAACGGGCTGGGCCCGCTCGGTAAGTGGCTCGGGTCCTTACCTTGGCCTGTTCGCCCGCTGCGGAGCATGGCGGGAAGCGGTGGACGAGGCTGTCGCCCAACTCGAGATCCATGAATTGCCTTCCGCGCGAGGCTGCACTTACGTGGTTCCCGGCTCGGCGTTCGCGCTGGCGCTCAAGCTGAGTCAAGCGTTCGGTCCGGAAGCAGAGATGAAGGTGGCGCGCAAGCTGGGCGTGACTGATTCGGAGGTGGACAAGCTTTGCAAAGCGGTGCTCGATGCCCTCAAGCGAGGACCTCTCGATCCCGACGAGCTGAAGGCCGCCACCGGCAAGGCCGTCCGCAACCTTGGCGAGGAAGGGAAAAAGAAAGGCATCACCACAACCTTGCCCCTCGCGCTCGGCCGTCTGCAGAGCGAAGGCGAAATCCGGCGTGTTCCCGTCAATGGACGTCTCGATCAGCAGCGGTATCGCTACACGCTGTGGCGTCCGAATCCGCTTGCGGGCTTTCGACTTTCACCCGAAGAAGCCTACGTACAACTGGCGCGCTCTTACTTCAACTGGATCGGCCCCGCCACGCCGGCA
Source organism: Terriglobia bacterium (assembly GCA_035578005.1). Taxonomy (GTDB): domain Bacteria; phylum Acidobacteriota; class Terriglobia; order UBA7540; family UBA7540; genus Gp13-AA77. Next base: position 4,204 of record DATJYK010000166.1, on the reverse strand, counting down.
GAGTTCCAGGCCTTCGCGGCGATCGGTGCAAAGGCCGCTAAGGCCGCACTGGAGCCGCTGAAGTTGACGCCCCTCGCGAACGGTGATGAGCGTTTGATGCTGCGGGAGCACCACGACGAGTTCGCCAGCTTCAAGATGCCCAAGCAGGCGCAATACGTGCTCACCAGCAGCCTGGACGGGATGCTGCTGCTGCGGCGCGACGTGAAGAGTCTGCTGACGCCCGAAGATTTTGGCAAGACGGTTGCCACTGAGAAGGGTTGTGCAGAAGCGGGCGGTCTTGTGGATCTGCCCAACCATGCGATTCTGGATCGCGGCCAGTTGGTGGGCGTTTGGGAGTATGATCCCGAGACGCAGTCCATCGTTTGGGCGTCCTTCATTCGCCCGAATGCGGAACTTCAAAGCGCCGTTCGCAAGATGGAGGAGTACGTTCGCAGCGGTCTGGGCGACGCGCGCTCCTTCAGCCTGGACAGCCCGAAGAGCCGGAAGCCCAAGATCGAGGCGTTGCGCAAACTGAGCCAGAAGAGGGCGTGAGGAACCGGTTTCCCAAACCGCGGCCGTCTCTGGTGGCAGTGGAAGGTGTTGGCGTAGTTATAGTGTCTGCGTGGAAGGTGGCGTCCGATGATCCGACCTGCAATTCGGGCCGGCTGCATGCTGGCGGCGCTGCTGGTGCTCACCAGTTGCCGGAACAGCGTGTCGCCTGCGCCCAAACCGGCCGCACACACCGAGTCATCACCCATTGCTGCGCAACCCGCTGAGAAGCCTCCGGCGGAGACGGCTTCGCCTCTCCGGCCGCGCTTTGCGGTGCAAGCTGCGGCCTTCGATCAGCGAGATCCGGCCGAGAAGCTGGCTGCTCAGTTGTCCGATGAGTTCGGATACCAGACGATGGTGGCGCCTGTCGAGTTAAACGGCAAAACGCTTTACCGCGTTCGAATGTTGGTGCGCACAAAACAGGAAGCAGACAATCTTGCGGACGCTCTGGCCAGCAAAGCCAAAGTGAAGGCTTGGATTGATCCTCTTCCGTGACGCACTTTCGGCGGCGGACAGAGGGCTTGATAGCCCACTCAGGCCGCGTGGACTTGTTCGGAACTCAACAAGTTTCGGGTCAGTGCGTACGCCCTAATTCTGGAGCGGGCTCGCGCCCGTCTTGGCCGCTTTGGACTTGGCGCTGGCAGGCTGGACGATTCCTGCCAGGACTTCCGCAAGGGCGGGAACCACGGAGCGCGGCAGGGTTAGTTTTTCCTTGTGATTTCCGGCGTAGCGGATGACCACTGAAACGTCATCAGCGGGTTCCACGACTTCGCAGGTCGGTCTCAAGCCGGTATGAATCACGTGAATCTTTTCGTCCATTGTGTCTCCTGTTTGGGTGTTACGATCGCGGGTCCACTCCTCATGTATACCTCATCCACGAGAGTTTGGCCAGACGAAGAAACGGCGAACCGAACCCGCCACCGCATGAGAACGCAATCCCCAACGAGCGCAACCAGTTACGGCGGGATGGTGGCGGTGCGGTTTCGCAGGAGCAGCGCGATGGTGTCCGCTGACTCGCGAAATGTGAGCGATTTATGTCATCCGCGCGGACTACTTTGCATTGATCGTGCCGCGACAGCGCTTCGATCCGCAGATGCACTTAACGCGCCCCACATCCCAATCGTAACTGTAATCCACCGTCAGTTCCTCACCCTGAGCGATCCGCCGGAGGCTGAAGTAGAGAATGTGACCTTTCAGAATGCGAGTGGCCAGGTTGGGCTCACAAGAATGGTTGATAAACTCGGCGCCCGAGCCGCCCACAGCGCCGTCGATGGTCCAGTACTTGTCAAGCTCGAACAGGTAATGCGTGTCTTCGCGGCGCTTCGTTTCGCGGCGGTTGATCCTTTCGCCCGTGTATTCGATCACCTTGCGTCCTGCCGGAATCGCCTGGTCCGCATACACGCCCCAGCGATGAATCTGCGACCGTCCGACGCGCAAGCGATATGAGGTCTTGCTGGGATCAATCTTTGGAGCATCCTTGGCAGGCAAGAGGCCGTCAGTAGAAATGCTCGTACTTGGCTTCGTCATTGTTGCTGTGGGCTTCCGCGCAAACTCCAGAATCCTAGCAGCGTGATGAAAAACGGCGTACGATTCATGTCATTTCGAGGCGAAGCGAGAAATCTCGCTCATAAAAAAGAGAAGACTTACGAGATTTCTCGCTTCGCCTCGAAATGACATGAATTGGGTTTTTCATCATCCTGCCAGATCCGGCGCGCGGCGCCGGTGCTGAACGCTGAGGTGTCATTGCAACATCGAGAGACTTTACAGTCAAACGTTCTCGACGCCTTGCGACTGCTGATTCGCACGCCCTCGGTGAACCCGGACCTGGCTCCCGAGGCAGGCTGCACTGAGGCCGCGGCCGCAGCAGCGGCGCGCGATTGGCTCGCGGCTCGCGGCGTCCGAAGCTGGACCGACGACGTGGCGCCTGGCCGCCCGAACTGCGTCGCCGAGGCTGGCGACGGACGAGGCCGCACGCTGGTGTTTTGCGCCCACCTCGACACGGTGGCAACGGCCGGCATGACGATTCCCCCTTTCGAGCCCACGCTGGAAAACGGCCGCGTCTACGGCCGCGGCAGCTACGACATGAAAGGCAGCGCGGCGGCCATTATGGCAGCCGCGGCAGCGCTCGCGGAGGACGGGCAACTCCACGGACGAGTTCTGGCGTCCCTGGTGGCCGATGAAGAATACGCCAGCTTGGGAGCGCAGGATTTCGTGAAGCGCTATCCCGCCGACGCTTGCGTTGTGACCGAGCCCAGCGAAGGCCGGCTCGTGCTGGCCCACAAGGGTTTCGTTTGGGCGGAGATTGTCACTCACGGCCGCGCAGCCCATGGCAGCCGTTGGGACCTGGGCGTGAGCGCCATCGGCAAAATGGGTGGTATCATCGCCGCGCTCGAAGACTTCGATCAGCGGGAACTGCGTCGACGGGTTCACCCGCTGTTGGGTCCAGCTTCGCAGCATTGCGCCTTGATCCAAGGTGGTGCAGGCCTTTCGACCTATTCGGAAAAGTGCGTACTTCAAGTGGAGCGCCGCACGCTTCCCGGAGAGACCCCCGAGCAAGTGATGCGCGAGCTCACCGAGGTGATCGAGCGCGCCGGCGAGCAGGCCGACGTCCGTTGCCTCTTGCAGCGCCCGCCACTCACCTGCGATCACGAGGCGAAAGTAGCGTCCGACCTGCGCCAGGCTGTGATTGCGGTCACGGGCCGCCCGGCTGAGGAGATCGGAGTAGGCTACTGGATGGACGCGGCTCTCTTCGCTGCCGCCGGCATTCCCACCGTCAACTACGGTCCCTCCGGCGCGGGAGCCCACGAGGCCGTGGAGTGGGTTGACCTCGACTCCGTGGTGAGCTGCGCCGAAGTACTGATCGAGACAGCGCGCCGTTTTCTTGCGACAGCCTAACGCAACTTGTAGCGGATGCTACTTTCCCTGAGCCTGACGCATACTGCTGGCCAGGTCGTCGCCGATCGCTTGCGCTGTGGTCGCAACCGCTTGGGACAACGGTGGAGGCTTATACGGCTGACGGATAACGTCCTGCCAGATGGACTCGCCGCTGCGACCCGTCAGGAACACCTCGGAGTGAACGGTCTTCAGCCGCGTCGAATCGAAACAGGTGCCGCGCAGCACAGCATCCGCGTCACGCCGATTGCCCACGATACGAAACAGGCCTTTGTTGCCGAGCACCTCAATCAATTTCTCATCCAGTCCGTTGTCCATTTGATCGACAAAGACCGCGCGAACTTCAAGCAGGCGGCGCGCGTCATTCGTATTGGCGGAGTGCGGACCCGCGAGCGAGGGCGACTCGCCCAGCGTCGGAGGCTTCTGTTGCGGCGCTGGACCGAGCGTGGGCGGTTTTTGAGGTTGCTGCTGTTGATCTTGCTGCGGCTGATCTTGTTGCGCGTTGAGCGTGAACGGCGCCGTGGCCAGAACCGACAGAAAGGCTGCAACGAGGAACGAGCGGATCTTCATAACGCACCACGTTTGCGGCGGCCTACTTAGTTTAGCAGAACCTGCTCCACTGCCGCGCAAGATCGAAACGCCCGGGGTGCGCGACATAGACGTGGGCTTTTTGGCGTTTCTTTTTTTTGTGGCCTTTATCTGTGCGTAGTGTATACTTGCAGATAGAGGAGGTGGCTATGCCTCAAACCCTGCCTGCCCTGGAAGGCGAAAGAACCCGCTTGCT
>DATJYK010000165.1:0-17828 GCA_035578005.1 Terriglobia bacterium | reverse complement strand
TTCGAGCAGGCGTTCTGCTTCCTCCTGAGTTCTTGTGCGGCCCGCGGCGATGTCTGCGCGTCCGCGGCGAACCGCGGCCATGATGCGCAGCTCTTCCGTGATTTCCTCGAGGGAGGCGGTCTCGGGGAGCCTTTGCAGAGCATCGAGCACGGCCTGTTTATCGGTCATGAGCGCATATTACGGCATCCCAAGGCGAGGTGCAAGCGCCTCCAGCAAACAAAACAAACAGGGCCCGCAGGATGCGATTGACGAATTCGGTCGCCCGACTAAGCCGTGAGGAACCCTCGTAGTGTCCACGGACGGGCGGTGCTCCCGATTGTTGGTGACAAATCGCAGCCGATCAATCTAGCCGCGGTGGCGAGGACATGCAAATCAATGTCGCAGCCGCCCGCGGAGAAGTGCAAAAGCTACCGATTTTCCAGGGGGCAAAGCTGCACGACGGACAAGCCGGGGATCAACCGGAAATGGCGGGGATTGATGGTCAGGATCGAGTAGCCTAACTGCAGGGCTGTGGTTACCGGTTGAATCGATGACTCGCTCGATCATAGTAATGACTCGGATGCCGAGGCGGCCCAGCCGCTGGTCTCCTGTCGTACTCTCTGTTGCGACGAAGTGATCGTTCATCACTCCTCTTGCAGGTAAAACCACCAACTGCAGAGCCGGATGCGGCAAATCCGCCTGTCCGGTTCGGAGGGAAGGGGAGCCCATGCTCTCCTCCATGCTCTCCCTACCCCTATCTGCGGCACAGGACGTACGACGGAGTGAGGCCCTTTCAGGTATTCTTCCGGGCCATCTCGCCGCGCTGACTAGCGAGTTAGGCCGTGGCGGGCGCCGACACTTTCTTCCGCCAGGCGGCGGGAGGCTTGCCGACCTGCCGCTTGAATGCGCGGTTGAAGGCGTACTCGGACTCGTATCCGACGCGTTCAGCGACCTCCGCCATGCTGTGCCGGCCTTCGAGAAGCAGTTGCTTCGCGAGAAACATCCGCCAGCCGGTCAGATAACGCATCGGAGACTCACCGACCAGATTTGTGAATCGGTCGGCCAGAGCTGAACGCGAGACGCCCGCGTCGTGCGCCAGGTCCTCGACAGTCCACGCCCGCGCCGGCTCCACGTGCAGCAACGAGATGGCGCGATAGACGTGGGGGTCCTTCAATCCAGCAAGCCAGCCTTTCTGATTGGCCGGCAATTCCTCCATGTAATGGCGCAGGACTTCCACGAACATCAATTCCGTCAGCCGCTCCAGCATCATCTGGCTGCCCGGGCTTTGCGCTTCCTTGATCAAGTAGTAGATCGTGGTGTTCAGCCACATCCCGGCGTGAAAAGGAACAGGCCGGTCGGAGGGCCGTTTCGGAGCGCCGACCGATTCGAGCACCACCTCGCCCTGGTGACTCCGAACGCACATCAGCCTGGGCAATGAACCGAACAGCGGATTGAATTTCTGGTCGCAGTGCAGAAAGCCGCAGATAAACCGCGCCACTTCGCCTCCTCCGCCGTGAGTCAGTGGGGGCATTCCGGGCCAGGGCGTTTCCGGGACGAGAATCTTCATGGGAATCGGCTCGACCGACAAATCGCTTGCCATCACGTGCTCGTCGCCCCGGGGAACAACCAGAACGTCTCCGGCAACCATCTGGAGGGGCGGCTCGCCTTTGACTCGGACCCAGCACTGGCCTTCAGCCAGCACGTGAAAGATTGTGAAGCATTCGGCGCGCGGCAGGATGAGGGGCGCGAGCTTTTCGGGAGGTGGCGATTCAAAGGCCCACGGCGAAGTGAATTCGCCCGCGAAAAAGACTGCCCCAGAGAGACGAACAACCCGCAAGACGTCCGAGAGCACGTCCATCGTCTATACCTGCAAGGCGTTTCGGATCCGCGCCGGCCCGGAGTCCCGGCTAAGAATCTCAGAGCGACAGACATTGTGTCAACTCGAATCTTCGACGACACTCGCCCCTGTACACGCCGCGGAGAAATCAAAATCGGCGGTGATGTGAGGAGACTAAAAATGAAATTCGAAGTGATCGGTACCGACACAAGCTTGAGCGCCCGGCCCGCGACCATCGCCGCAACCACGGCCCGCCGGGACGTCATGATGCGCAACTTCATTCTTCAACAGGGGTTCCCGGATGCGCCGTCGGCGCTTCGCCGGCGCCAATATGCCGCCCTGACGTTTCAACCGAGAATCATACTGGTCTCGGTCGTCGCCGGAATCCTTTTCCAGTCCGCGGCGGTTTTCGCGGCCCTCTCCGGACTCCTGTGGCTTAGCGCCCTGTTTCCGAAGTTGAATTCGTTCAGCGCGCTGTACAACGGGACCATGGGCCGTCTGCCGGGAGCCTTTCATCTTGGCCCCGCCCCGGCGCCGCGGCGAGGCGCAGAAACCATGGCCGGAGCCTTTGCGTTGGTCATCGCTCTGTTGATTCTCGCCGGATTCAACGTTGGGGCCTACGTGTTTCAAGCAATCTTCTTGGCAGCCTCACTGGCCGTCGAACTCGGCGGCTTCTGCTTCGGCACGTTTGCTTATCACGTCCGGCGTGGAAATATGAAATTCGCTCTCCAGACCCTTCCGTGGGCAAGATAGGCCTCTGAAATACTGCAAGTCGCAACCGGAACCGAACGGCCGGCAACCGTACACGTGCGTCCATGTCATTCATTTGCAAGACGTTATGTCCGCAGAGCGATTTCCGGTGTTTGGGACAAGAATCTCAGAGGGGTGGACATTGTTCCCAGTTTGCTCTTCACCGAAACTCGCAGGTGTCCACCCGCTGCGGAAACTCGAATCTGTGGGTGTTAAAGGAGGGAAAACGATATGAAGTTCGAAGCATCTAGGTCCATGGAAAGAAAAGCATCGTCGCAACCCGGCCCCGTCGGCGATTCAGCCGCCCCGGCCAGTCTCGTGAAGCGCACGGCAGTTTTTGCCTACGGAACGATCACTTACGCGATCACTCTCGGAGTCTTCGCCTACGCCGCCGGATTCATCGGCAACTTCGGAGTTCCAAAGGCGATGGATTCGGGACGCGAGGTTCCGCTCATCAGGGCGATCGCAATTGACGCCCTTTTGCTGGGCGTGTTCGCAATCCAGCACAGCGTGATGGCGCGCGGCTGGTTCAAGCGCTGGCTGACGCGCTGCATTCCGCAGGCGGCGGAGCGCAGCACCTATGTGCTGGCCTCGTGCGTTCTGATGATTCTGCTGTTCTGGGCATGGCAGCCGATCGGCGGCACGGTTTGGAACGTCGAGAATTCCGCCTTGCGCGCCGCACTCTACGGGCTCTACGCCGCGGGCTGGATCCTGTTGCTGCTGGTGACGTTTCTCATCAACCACTTCGACCTGTTCGGCATGCGCCAGGTCTGGTACTTCCTGCGCGGCAGGGAGATGCCGCCGCTGAGGTTTGTGACGCCGGGCCCCTACAAACTCGTGCGGCATCCGCTGTATGTCGGTTGGTTCACGATATTCTGGGCGACCCCCACGATGACCGTGGCGCACCTGCTGTTCGCGGTGCTGACGTCCGCCTACATCCTGGTGGCGATCCAATTCGAGGAGCGTGACCTGATGGCGCATCACGGGCGCCCTTACGCCGAGTACCGGAAGCAGGTCCCGATGCTGATCCCCCGGCTCGGCGGTGAGGAGCCCCTTGGGCCCCGGGCCGCTGCGGAATCGCTTGAGGCGTAACTCCAGACGGCCGGCTCAGGCGGCCCACCGGGCCGGCCGTCTGAGCCACAGCTTTGGACGATCGCCTCGGCTAGGCTACACCAGCACGCTACAGCCAGGAAACCCTCGCAAGAAGCGGCTTGACCATTCGCCAGGATTGTGCTAAACAGAACACAGGCGGTCGTGGCTGGATAGTTTTTTACTGTGCTTCCCAGCCGGGAATCAGTGCGCCGGCTCCGGGTCCGATGTTACAGCAATGTTACAACGGGCGGGCGGCAGGGCACCGCGACCGCAAAGTAACGGTTACAGTTGGAAAAGTACCGGTTACAGCGGCTGTGGGGCAAAAAACAGGTTGCAGGCCGGAATGTGCAATGCAATCAGTAGTGTACGGAGTTATGTGGGGGGTTACAGGCAGCGAGTTTACGTAAACGCAAGCGATCGCGGAAGAGAAGGCCGGGAAAAGTGAGAAACACCCGTAGCACCCCGGAATGTCCAAAGCCATGAATAGTTTGGCGGGTTATGTGGCTGGCGGAGGGAGAGAAAATTGGGATTTATGAGAAATTCTGCAGCGAACGGTGTCGGGCGTTTGGTGTTACAGTTGCGCGGCGGGCGCGCCGGCCGATGCAACAGATTTGAGCAACATTCGGAGGGCGTTACCAAAACTAGGTGCGAACGAAGCTGGAATGTCATTCAAGCTCAATAACTTGCCCGGATTTGGTCACGGTGCATATCAGCCTGACCATTTCGTAGCGTTCGATGGACGCATCCGCTCTTGAAAGTGCGCTAAAAGCACTAGAAGCGTCGCTGTCAAGCCTTGCAACCAAACTTGACGTGCTTTCGTACGTCCTTGCGTTCTTCACGGCTGTGGTCGTCGTTGGGCTCGTTGTTGAATACAACGTCGATTTCAGGGAGTTCTTCACAGGACGCCCACGAGACAGACGTAAGCATTGGCCGGTGGTCGTCGGTGGCATCATGGTCATCTTGGGCGTCTCAGGCGAACTCGTCTGCACGTTCTGGTCTTTCAAGGTGGAATCCGATATGCGGATTACGAGTTCGAAGATTGAGAATGTCCTTAAAGCGGAGATCAGCCTAACCGGAAGGTCCGCTGTTGATGCCGCTGTCGCTGCCGGTATCGCTAACGTAGCCGCGCAGCAGGCAAACGCGGAAGCCGGAAGCGCAAAATCGGTAGCTGGAAACGCAAGAGACTCAGCAAAGCAAGCAATCCAAGATGCGGGAACCGCCAAGCAGGGTGCGCAAAACGTGCTAGCTCAGGCCAAGAGCCTAGGCCAAGAATTGACGGATTCTGAAAAGGCCGCCCGTCCGCGACGCCTAGAGCAGCAAAAATTTGCGGCGAGCCTGAAGCCAATTAAGCCCTTTCCGGTGTCCGTCGAGGCCATTCCTGACTTCGAGGCGATTCGGACTGCCGCCTTCATCTCTGCGGGGCTCGGGATGGCGGGATGGAAAGTGTCAGGCCCAGTAAAGGTTAGGATAGACGCCGCCCTGCTCCAAGATTTTCCATTCTCAGGCGTTTGGATCGACCAAGGTTGCGGCCCTGGCAAAGGCATATCTATGGAGGCAGGAGATTTGTGGGTTGCGTGCAACATGGCAGCGTGCAACCTTGTTAAGCAACTGAATCTATACGGCATAGACACGGGAGGTCCAAGACCGGATGAATTGCCGCTTAACACAATTAGGATTCGCGTAGGCCTAAAACCTGTGTTGGGAACGGGGGTGCCACAGGTCGTGAAGCACATTGAGCCTTGCTCTTGAGACGGTCCTGAGAGGCACAGCACCACGGCAGACACCATCAGCAAGCACAGAAAAAATATTCCAAGGTGGCCCACTACCGTAATCTTGGCGCCCTTGAGAATGTTGCAAGTATTCTGCGGCGCAACCCGGTGATGCGGATTCGGAGAGGGGAGAGCAAGCCGCCCGCCGGCCTCTTCAGGACTCAATCGCGATTCTTGGGTGTGTGGCGGTCTCGAAAGTAACAGGAGTATCGGAATGAACAAAGTGGAAGCGTGGCGAAGTCTGTTTCGTGAAGCGCGCGTGGTGGATTTGAGTCAATCGCTTGAAGAGCACATGCCGAACTTTCCCACGCATTCCAAGTTCTATCACAACCTCTGGGGATCGTACTGGCATGGCGACCGGGCCCTGACCTACCAATTGGTGATGAATGAGCACAATGGCACCCACGTGGACGCGCCGTCGCACTTCATCAGTGATGCCAAGCCCCACGCCCATGTGACCATTGACCAGGTGCCGCCGGAGCGCCTGATGGGGCGAGGCGCCAGGATCGACTGCCAGGGCTTTCGCGAGGGCGACTACGTCACTAAGGACTTCGTGACTGCCTGGGAAGCGAAGCATGGCGCGCTCGAACCCGGCGACATTGTATTGTTTAACTTCGGTTGGTCGGCGCATTGGGGCCTGCGTCCTCAAAACAAACGCTACCTTTCCGACTGGCCCGGAGTGAGCATGGAAGTGGCGCAGTATGCTATCGAGAAGTCCGTGACCGCTATCGGTGTCGACACGCTCACGCCTGACCCGCCCTCGGCGCTGACCACGAGTCCCATCCATCCCGTCCTTCTCGAAAAACAGGTCCTGATTGTCGAAAACCTGTGCAACCTGGAACAATTGCCCGACTTCTTTGTGTTCCTGGCCTTGCCCCTGAGGATTAAATCAGGTTCGGGTTCGCCGGTTCGCGCCGTGGCCATCATTTAACAGGCTCGTAATTCTCATACTGCTCCTATGGGTCACCAACTGATCTCCCGCCAAACTTCCACTTTGGGGTCGTGCACCCTTCGTGCGACAATGACAGGGCTCAGAATGCCCGAGACGCGGGGCGGGCTTACGCTCGCGCCGGGGAAGGACTATGGACCTTGCCGCCATCCAAGCCGCCTTGCGGGAAATGCGCCTCGACGGCTGGCTTTTCTACGATCATCATCATCGTGATCCCATCGCCTACCGCGTGCTCGGCATCAATCCCCCGATGTGCACGCGTCGCTGGTATTACATGATCCCGGCGTCGGGTGATCCCTCCAAGCTGGTCCATCGGATTGAGAGTGGCAAGCTGGACGGATTGCCGGGCGCTCGCCACGAGTATTCGTCGTGGCGCGAGCAGCGCGAGAGGCTGCGCGAAATTCTGCGCGGCTCGAAAAACCTGGCCATGCAATATTCGGCGCTGAACGACATTCCTTACGTGGGCTTAGTGGACGCCGGCACGGTGGAGTTGGTGGAGAGCTTCGGCGTTCAGGTTGTCTCCTCCGCTGACCTGGTGCAGTTGTTTGAGGCACGCTGGCCGGCGGAGGCATTGGCCTTGCACTTAGAGGCCGGCAAGGTGGTTCACGCTGCCATCCGGGAGGGCTTCGAAGCCATCGCCCAGGCCGTTCGCCGCGGTAGGGAGATCAGCGAATATCAGATCCAACAGGTCATCGCCGAAGCTCTCGCTGCGGGCGATGTGGAAGCTGACGAGCCGGCCATTGTGGCGGTCAATGCCAACTGCTCAAATCCTCACTACTCACCCACCCCCGAAACTTCGCAGCCTATCAAGCCAGACGACTTCGTGTTACTTGACGTCTTTGGAAAGAAGCGCGCTCCAGGAGCGGTGTATTTCGACATTACCTGGACGGGCTTTGTGGGCGAAGACGTGCCTCAGCGCTACGCCAAGGTGTTTGCCGTCGTGAAGGAAGCTCGAGATCGGGCCGTGGACTTGGTGCAGACGGCGATGCGCCAGGGCCGGGCTCTGGCCGGCTGGGAAGTGGATGACGTGGCGCGCGGCGTGATCAACCGCCACGGATACGGTGATTATTTTGTGCATCGCACGGGTCATTCGATCGGCGAGGACGTTCACGGCAACGGCGCCAACATGGACAACTTCGAAACTCGCGACACGCGTCGCATCATTCCGCGCACCTGCTTTTCCGTCGAGCCCGGCATTTATCTGCCTGAGTTCGGCGTGCGCAGCGAGGTGGACGTCTACGTGGACGATCACGACGCCCGCGTAACCGGCGAGATGCAACAGGCGGTGGTGCCGATTTTGGCTGAGGCGGAGGCCGGCAGTTGGGTGGCTTGAGGACCAGGAACTTAACGATGCCTAGGAAAGCTCTCGAAACGGACGCTCCGGCTAGGACTGCAGTGGCGGCAACCAAGCCTGATACCGGACGCTTGGTGCGCCTGTGCGCAGCCGCCTGGTTGATTCCCGGCGCGGGGCACTACATGCTAGGACGCCGCGCCCGCGCTCTCATCCTGTTCCTGGCCATCGTCATCATGTTTATTTTTGGGCTGCTGATGAGCGGCCAGTTTTTCTCCGTCCACTCCCCTTCCTACCTTGAGACTCTGGGCTGGTTCGGCGAATTCGCCGTGGGACTGCCCATGCCGCTGGCTAGCTTCTTCGGCTACAGCGGCGGCGATCCCTTCTTCGTGAGCGCTGACTTCGGTACCGCCTTCCTTGTAGCCGCGGGCATGCTCAACGTGCTCGCGGTCCTCGACGCCTACGACATCGCCCTCGGCCGCAAACCGTAAGAGCAGGGGCCAGGTGTCAGGTGCTAGGTGTTAGGAGCAGGTGTCAGGTGTTAGCTCGGCCACCGGCAAGGCCGGATTGAACACGGATGTGACTCCCAGTTCTCCTGCAGCCTTAGAATCAGGAATTTACCGGGAGTCACAGGGCAGGTGCAAGGGGCCACGTGTCAGGCGCTAGGCGCTAGGTGTTAGGTGCAAGGTGTTAGGTGTTAGCCGGCAGTTGGTAACTGAAACCGGCACTTGGTAGCCGAACACCTAAAGCTGGGATGCTGTGCCTGATACCTGATATCGGGTCCCAACACCCAGCACCTAACTACGCCCAGTACCTAGCACCTAAAACCTAGCACCTAAAACCTGACACCTGACACCTGACTGACACCCGACACCTGGTACCTAAAACCTTGAGGCCAGTGAACCGAAACGCCTCCAGTGACGTCTTGTATGATGGAAGGCACAGTGGACACGTGGATTGACACCTTGCCGGAAGCGACCGCTAGCTTGGACATTGCGCTTGGACCGAAAGAGGAAGCTGACTGGACCGCCGAGCGGGAGTTTGAGCAGCGGCTGGCCGAGTGCTCTCCACTAGCCTTCCGGGTTGCGTTGGGCGTGATTCACAGTCACGCCGACGCGGAGGATGTAGCTCAGGAGGCGCTGGTCCGCGCGTATCGTCACTTCTCGCGGTTACGAGATCCGGCACACTTCCAAGCCTGGTTGGTGCGGGTCACCTGGCGCCTGGCCATTGACCGGCAACGCTCAGCCGTCCGCCGGGAACGGCGCGAACAGGCGGCGCTGGCGAATGAACCGTTGCCACTCACCGTCGAGCAGACTGCGCTCAGTCGCGAGTTCCAGGATCGGATAGAGCGGGCCGTCGACTCGCTGCCCGAAAAGCTGCGGCGAGTGGTGATTCTGGCCGCGATCGAAGGATATGACACCCGCGAAACCGCCGCCCTTCTCGGTCTTCCCGAAGGCACGGTACGGTCGCGGTTGCACCGGGCGCGCCAATTGCTGGCGGAGAAACTGCGATGAATTGCACTCGTTACCAAAAGTGGATCAAACGAGCGGCGCTAGACTCACTTGGCGCCTCGCGGCAAGCTAAGCTGGACGCACATGTGGCCGATTGCGCACAATGCCGTGGCTTGCTTGGTACTGAACGGCAGTTAGCCGAAACGATCAACCTTGCGCTCACGGCCAGTGTTTCGGCACTGCCGTTGCCGGGCTTTGCTGAACGGATTCGCATACGGCTGGCGGAAGAAAGCGAGCGAGCGCGTCTCCGGCCGTCGTGGATTCACACTGGCTGGATTCCAATATCGGCCGCGGGGATCGTCGCACTTGCGACGTTGCTTGCTGTGATGTGGCCTGCCTTCCGTCAACGGATACAGCCGCAACCCTCGAAGCAGACGGTACGCACGTTTGCTCCCAACACGTCGGCGCCGGCGGCAAGTCTTCCCCCTCCGGCGACTCACCGTGCCGGTACGGTTGTCGCCTCTGTTGCGGCTCACGGTCACATGCGGAGCACCACCGCAAGAGCCGAACGCGCTAAGGCTAACCGGTCAACCAGAATTGAAGATGACCCGCCGCAGTTCCAGGTGATGGTTGAGCCAGGGCAAGGACGCGCCATTCTAGCTGCTTATCGTGCCGCGCAATCGGCGCGCGTGGGCGTGGACGAGCTCGCTCAAGCCTCGGACGCAGACGAACAACCTGAGAAGATCAAGCCTATCGAGGTTAATCCTCTCGTCGTCGCGGAGCTCTATCCTGAGGAGCCCAATAAACCCGCAGGAAACTAAAGACACTGACTGAGAAGGAGCACGCACATGAACGCCAGAAGACTCGCCATCGGATCCATCGCGGTGCTGCTGCTCGGGCCGACCGCTAGCGTCGCCGAGGAAAAGAGTCCGCCCCCGGATATCCCGCTCCGCATGACGGTAGTGTTCAACGAGTACGATGGCACCAAAAAAATCGCCAGCCTGCCCTACGTAATGCCTTGTAAGGCTTCCTCGCGACGCGGCCAGGGTATCTCTGTTCTGCGTGTAGGGTTCGACGTACCTTACAAAACAAAGCAGGACGAGGTCAATTACCGGAACGTCGGGACGAACATCGACTGCTCGGCCGCCCTTCCGGATGAACGCGGTGGCTTCATGGTTGACCTTGGCGTGGAGCACAACGGAGTTTACTCGCCGAAGGAAACCTCGACGGCTGTTGAATTACAACCCGGCACGCCGATTGGCTTGGTCGCGCCGGTCACCGGGGGCATCCGCGCCAGTTTGCACGACTTGCTTATACGGGACGGTCAGACTGTCGAGGGCTTAACGGCCACCGATCCCGTAAGCGGTCACGTGTGGAAGGTCGAAGTCACGTTGAATGTTGTAAAGTGATCGAGAATATCTTGAATATAGCCTATCAGTCTAGCTTCCAAAACCGAGCGGAGACTTATCTCGTAGAGACGTGCGGGCTGGTTCAAGCGGCTGAACGGCCGCCACCCGCGGGAAGCGGATATCGCGGTGGGTGAGGCCGAACGCCACGAATAGCGCGGCGATGATCACGAAAACGAAGACGCTGGCCTCGGGTCCAACGGTTCCTCCGGTGAGCCATGCTGGGCCGTGAAATGAGGAGTTGAGCAGATGCCCCGTCACCATCACGCCGCTATCAGGAACGGAATAGATGAAGCTCTCGGCGTAGTCCCAGGCGAAGTGCATGCCAACGGCGAACCACAAGCTTCCTGTGCGCCGGACTGTGAAACAGAAGAAAAGGCCGATTAGCGCGGCCGCCAGTACTCCTATCCAATCCTCTCCCCTGTTCCCAAGGTGTATTGCGCCGAAGGCCCCGGAAAGCAATCCTGCTGCGGGCCAGAAACGGATGCCGTCCGTCAGGGTGAAGAGGGCGTAAGCCCGCATCACGCTCTCCTCGAAGAGGCCGACAACCAGGAACGCAATTGCCCACAGCACGGCATATTCGGCCAGCGTGCCGCCGGTCAGTGCAACGCCGCCTAGATCGAAGCCGTGGCATAGATGGATGGCGCCCAACAGAAGGCTTAGTGCCGACAATCCCCACAACACGCCCTGCCAAAACTGGCTGCCGAATGCTTCGCGAACCGGCAACGCGTAGTCAGCAAGCGTGCGGCGCTCGATTCGCGACATCAAAATCGTGGCTGCGAGCACGCCCACAAAGGGGATACCGTCACCAAACATCACACCGAGCGGCTGAGTCTCCGCGGGCGCGTGCCGCACCATCAGCGCGGCCAGCCCGCCGAAAACGAATCCCGCGGTCCCGGCCGCGATCGCCCAAATGCAGAGGCGCCAGCCGGGCCGTATACCGCCCGGGCCCACAAAGACTATTTCGAAGAACCCGCTTGCCGTCGGTACAGGAGTGCGCCTGTCGCGCGTGAGCGCACTCGATGCCTCCGCGAGTTGCGGCTCTTCTGCCAACGGGCTTTCCTGCTGATCTCCGGCTCTGTCTTGTGCGGACGCAGGGTCTTGGGTTTCCATCAGTCCTCGCGGTGTTCGCTCGCCACTCCAGCTCCAGTTTATCCAACGCAGCTCTCTCTCGTCCTTTGCTAAGATTCTTTCAGGAGCCTCAATTCGGGGTTATGTTTTCGCGCCAGAACCGGATGATCGCGGTGCTGTACATGGTGGGCGACAGTTTGCTCGCACTCGGCAGTTACTGGTTTGCGTACTCGGCTCGCGCTCAGCTTAATCCCCACTTTGGTCTGCTTTGGTTTGAGCCCTTTTACGCTTGGATCATTCCGCTTATTCCACTGATGTGGATCGGTGCGGGTCTGGCCTCCGGCGCTTATCGCGACATCATTGAGGAAGACTGGCGGTTTGTTTTTTGGGGCCCGCTGAAGGTCTGCGCGGTTTGCAGCCTCATTTTGTTCGCTCTCACGTTCGCCGTCAAGGCCGAGCACATCAGCCGCCTGGTGATGATTTTCTTCATGACGAGCGACCTCGCCGCCATGATCGTCTTTCGTCTGCTGACGCGTCACTTCGGAGGCGCGCTGCGCGAGGCCTTCGGTGGCGCGCGGAGTTTCCTGATTGTGGGCGGCACACCCGAGGCGCTCGAAATCGCCCGCGAGATCGAATCCAATGAAGGCCGCGGCCTGAAGCTGGCCGGCTTTGCGGTCATCGGTCCCACCGAGCCAGAGGGGGCGAGCCTTGAGAAATCGTTCAGCCATGCCGGCCTCGCCCGCCGCTATCCCGTGCATGCGCTCGCTGAGCTGCCTGAGTTGCTCCGCGCCCACGTTATCGACGAAGTGATTTTCGCCGTTTCTCGCGACGCGCTCGAAAGCATCGAGGAGACCTTTCGCGTCTGCGAAGAAGAGGGCGTCAAGACGCGTGTGCTGCTGAGCTTTTTTCCCCACGTGATCTCCCGAGTGTATCTCGAGCGCCTGCGCGACATGCCGCTGCTCACCTTCTCCACGACGCCCGAGAACGAGTTCCTGCTGCTGCTGAAGCGCGTGGTGGACCTGGTTATGGCGGCGGTGCTCCTCGTGGTGCTTTCGCCCGTGTTTGCCATCTTGGCTCTCGTCATCAGGCTCACGTCGCGCGGATCCATCCTGTATCGCCAAACGCGTTGTGGCCTGGGCGGACGGAGGTTCATGCTCTACAAGTTCCGCTCGATGCGCCCGGACGCCGATGTCCAGTTGCGCGAGCTGATGCCCTTGAACGAGCTCGATGGGCCGGTCTTCAAAATTCGTGACGATCCGCGCTGCACCCGCGTGGGACGGTTCATGCGCAAATTCAGCCTGGATGAGCTGCCGCAGCTCATCAACATTCTCAAAGGCGACATGTCGTTCGTCGGTCCGCGTCCTCCATTGCCCGAAGAGGTGGCGCGATACGAGCGCTGGCAGCGCCGCCGGTTGCGGATGAAACCCGGCCTTACCTGCCTCTGGGCGCTTGAGGGACGCAACAAGCTCAACTTCAGGCGCTGGATGGAGCTTGACCTCGAATACATCGATACCTGGTCGCCCGGCCTCGACTGGAAAATCCTGCTGAAGACTATTCCCGTGGTGTTGCTCGGCCGCGGAGCAAGCTGAGTCGGCACGAGTGTCTCCTGTAGACAAATCACGCCAGAGCGGCTTCGTACGCCTCCAATAAAGCCTTCGCGTCAAGATCCCAGTTGAAGCGCTGCTCGATGCGCTTCCTGCCTCGTTCGCCGAGCTCCCGGCGGAGCTCCTCGGAATTGAGCAACTCGAAAATCTTGATCGCCAAATCCCCGGGGTCATTCGGCTGTGCGTAAAGAGCCGCATCGCCGGCCGCGCGGCGTCCCTCCGTGAGATCGAACAGAACCAGCGGGCGTCCGTAGGCCATGTACTCCAGAATCTTATTCATCGTGGACTTGTCATTCATCGGATTCTTCGGGTCCGGCGCCACACACACATCAGCCGTCGAGAGATATTCCGCCAGCTCTTTGCCCACTCGGACTCCTGCGAACTGCAGCACGCCGTCCAACCCCTTCGCGGTAGCCAGCGCCCTCAGGCGCGGCACCTCGGGGCCGCTTCCCACGAGGACAAAGCTCGTATCGCTGCGCACCGGCGTCACGCGCGCGGCAGCCTCAACAAACAGATCCACGCCGTCCTGGGGTCCCATCATGCCAAGGTAAAGCACCAGAAACCGCCGGCCCCGCTTGAGCTCAACACGCGGCGGCGTAGGTCGGATGTCCCGCAGGTTGGGGCTGCTGTGCACCACAAATACGCGTTCCGGCAGCATGCGGCCCCGGTCGAGGGCGACTTGCCGATAGGATGCGTTGGTGGCGATCGAGACGTCAGCGGTGCGATAAGTTAGCCTCTCCGCCAGCCGGACGAGACGGTAGAGCACCCCGCGAGCCCTGTACTTAACCTCGAAGAGCTCAGGATTCAGATCATGATGGTCAAAGATGAAGCGCACGCCGAAGAGCTTGAAAAAGGCTCCCACCAGAAAGATGGTGTCCGGAGGGTTGCAAGCCTGAATCACCCGGAACCGCGTGCGCCGGTAAATGCGGAGTGCGAGAGTCATCTGCCCCAGGAACGCCATGAGATATTCGAACACGTAACTCACGGGACTCGATCCTTCGCGCAAAGGGTAACGGTATACTTCGATTCCCTCCATGGTCTCGTGGCTGGCCGTAAACACCCCCTGCTTGGGACAAATCACGGAAACGCGATAGCCCGCGTCTCGCAGCGTGCATGCTTCCTGCCACACCCGCCGGTCAACGGGCAGCGGCAGGTTTTCAATAATGATGAGGACGCTGGTCATTTCGTCGCTTGTCCGTCGTCAGTAGTCCGTTGTCCGTGGTCGGCTGTCGGTAGTTCGCGGAGAATCCGCTGGTACAGTTCGTAATCCGTGGTTCGTCGCTCGTTCTGCTGCCAGTGGTCAGTTCTCACTCGTCCGTAGTAGTTCCGGCCAGCGCGAAGGCAACGAACAACGAACTACGTGCAACGAACTACGAACGAGTGGCAACGGCCAACTGACTACTGACAACGGACCTTTGCCATAGTTCGAAGTTCACCAGCGCCCAGAGCTGCTTATGCCGGTCGCGGACGCCGTCGAAGTGTTCGCGCACAAATTGCTGCATGGCGCGCCGATCGAAATATCCTCTGCCGAGGGCCTCGGGCGAAAGCACGAGATCGCCCACCATGGATTTGAGCGGGCCGCGAAACCAGTCGCCCACCGGAACCTTGAAGCCCACCTTGTGCCGGTGCAAAGTGTCGGCGGAAAGATACGGCGCGAGCGCGCGCTTCAAGAACGCCTTGGTTTTGAATCCCTCGGTGAGCCACCGCTCCGGAATCCGCGCCGCGAATTCCACCAGCTTGTGATCCAAAAAAGGCACGCGCTCCTCGATGCTCGCCGCCATCGTCATCTGATCGCCGCGCAGCAGCAGATTATCGGGCAGCCATATTTTAAGGTCGGCGTAAAGCAGCCGCTTCAGTGGCGAACGTCCCGGCGCGCGCTCAAGGTACTCGGCGAAGACGCGAGCCGGGTGCGCGGGGTCGATTTCGGCCAGAAACTCGGGCGCAAATAGAGCCTGACGCTCCTCGCCGGTGAAGGATGCGAACCAGGCGGTGGAACGCTCCGCATCGCCTCGGATAGCCAGCGTCTCAAGCGCCAGTTGCAGCCGCCGAGCGCCGTAAGGCAACAGGCGAGCGAGGCTTCGCGTGACCGGCGGCGGAAAGATGGAAACCCAGCGCGCCAGGCGATCCGCGGCGTACTTGGGATAGCCGGCAAAGACCTCATCGCCTCCCTCGCCGGCCAGCACCACCTTCACGGTCCGAGCGGCCTGCTGAGCGATGCGGTGAAGCGCTACATCCGTAGCCTCCGATACCGGCTCGTGGCGGAAAGCCACCAGATGCTCAAGGTCAGCGGCCAGGTCCGCAGCGCGCAGCACCAGTTCCTCGTGCTCGGTCTGGAAAGCCCGTGCCGTCTCGCGCGCGGCAGGAAGCTCGCTGTACGGTGCCTCGTCGAACCCCACCGAAAAGGTGCGCAGCGGGCGCGCTCCCAGTTCCGCCGCCAGGGCCACGACAGCGCTGGAATCGATGCCGCCGCTCAAAAAGACGCCGACCGGCACGTCTGCAATCAGGCGCAGGCGGACGGATTCGCGCAAGAGCTCAATAGCCTGCTCGCCCGAGGCGACCGCGTTGCAGTCCGGCGCGTCACCCTCTTCTTCAACCGGCACGTCCCACCACGCCATGGTGCGCACCCCGGCCCGGTCCGCCAATAGATAATGCCCGGGTAGGAGTTTCTGCACTCCCTGGTAAAATGTGCCGGGCGCGGGCACGTAGCGGAAGGCAAAAAAGTCGTAAACCGCCTGCGGGTCCACTTCGAACCTGCCACCATCGTCATCAAGCTCCGCCAGCGCCCGCAGCTCCGACGCAAATTGGAGCGTCCCCTCCCGCAAACGGTAGAAGAGCGGCTTGACTCCGATGCGGTCCCGCGCCACCCACAACCGGCGCCGGCGGCCATCCCAGAGGGCGAAGGCAAACATGCCGCGAAGCTGATGAAGGCCATCAAGGCCGTATTCTTCATAGAGATGAACGATGGCCTCGGTGTCGCTGGCGGTGCGGAAGTGATGCCCGCGCGTCTCGAGGTCCTGACGCAGGTCGCGGTAATTGTAAATCTCCCCGTTGAACGTGATCCAAACGGTTCCGTCCTCATTGGAGATGGGCTGGTGGCCGCCGGGGAGGTCGATAATGCTGAGCCGGCGGTTGCCCAGCCCGAGTTCACCATCGATATAGAACCCCTCGTCGTCCGGCCCGCGGTGCACCATGGCGGCCGTCGCACGCGCCAGCGCCACCGGGTCAGCCGGAGCCAAGCTGCCGAAATTGAAGATGCCCGCAATTCCGCACATGGACGCAGATGACTGAGTGTAACAGCATCCGATTGAGCCGGAGGCCGAGGTTTGCGGCAGCGACTTGAACGCGCAACGCCCTCTCACGCCCCCTATGTCGGGAACTGGGTGCAGATACCCCGACGACACTATGTTTAGAATGAGCCTGACAACGTTGGCGCCATTATCGGCGCGCTGTCTGGCTTGCGAGCGAGCTCAATGACGGTGATTTCTGGAGGGCAGTTGTAGCGTACGGGCACCAGTGAGCAACCGAGGCCGGCGCTGGTATAACCGTGCATTTCGCCGTGCCGCCACCGGCCGCTGGTGTAAGAGCGCGGGCAATCTGCGTTCATCAACGGCGGGCCGATTCTGGGCAAGCAGATCTGGCCTGCATGCGTATGTCCGCACAAATAGAAGTCTACGTCGGCGTGCGCCGCTTCACTGAAGAGCTCGGGCGAATGTGCCAGCAGCAGCTTGAAGGCGCCGGGCGGCACGCGCTCGAGAGCGCCCTCCAGGTCGTCGCAGCCGTAACGGTGAGGATCGTCCACTCCCACCACCCAGAGACCTTCCCCGCCTTGGTTGATCTTCACCGCCTCATTGATGAGCATCCGCACGCCGAAACCTTGCAGCTCCACGGCAATCTCGGATTCGTCGTGATTGCCCAGAATGGCGAAGACGCCGTGGGGGGGCCGAAGGCCACGGAGAATTTTCCACATGCGGGAATAAACCTGTTCGCAAGGCCCCCCAACTGCGAAACGGTAATCACCCGTCATCACGCAAACGTCCGCATCGAGGCCGGCCAAGCGCTCGACGATCACCTCAGCGAGACCCTCCATACCGTCGATGTGAAGATCAGCCAGATGCAGGATGCGGAAGCCCTCGAAACTGGCAGGCACGCCCTCCAACTCGAACCGAACTTCCCGCACCACGGGCTCGAGCGCGTTGCGCATGCCGCGCGAGTAGAGGCCCGTGAGCTTGAGCGCTGCGCGCAGGGTGACGGACAGGAAGCGCTCGCGCAACGCAAGCGAATCCCTGTGGGCGCTCCTCGGACTGCCTTTTCGGAAGGCCGTTTCAACGGCCCGCCGGCGTGCCAGGCGCAATTCAAGGGCGCGATCGAGTTGAAGACCGATGCTGGAAGTCGCCATCTTGATCTTAATCGGCAGAAACCCCGTCGGGGTTTACCTGATTGGGTCAGTATAACAGGCTTTTCGGGGCCAGCCGAACCGGTAGCGCAGGTGGGGTGCGCGACATAGACGTGGGCTTTTTGGCGTTTCTTTTTTTTGTGGCCTTTATCTGTGCATAGTGTATACTTGCAGATAGAGGAGGTGGCTATGCCTCAAACCCTGCCTGCCCTGGAAGGCGAAAGAACCCGCTTGCT
>DATJYK010000164.1:0-19464 GCA_035578005.1 Terriglobia bacterium | reverse complement strand
TAAGAGCCGTATGAGGTAATTCTTCAAGTACGGATCCGTGCGGGGGGCGTTGGGTAACCAGCGTCCCTACCGCGACCGAACCCAGATTTCGGCTGCAAAATCAGGAAACGAACCCAAGGAACCCAGAAACGAACCCGAGCTCCGCCCGCTCGTTGGACGTGGGCTCGTTGGCTGAGGTCGAAGACTTCGCTAACTCTTGGGGAGTTCGAATGATAGGCGGGCGGAGTCCGCCAAGTAGCCCGCAATCCTTCCGGGCTTCAGGGAGTGAGTTCGCATGTTGCTTGCAGCCCTCATCATGATCGCTTCTTTGCCTCTGCAACCCCGGCCCGATGCGGCCTATCAGGCTGAGATTGAGAAGTGGCGCGAGGCGCGAGAGGCTCGCCTGAAGGCTGACGACGGCTGGCTTACCGTTGCAGGTCTGTTCTGGCTGAAACACGGCGACAACACGGTGGGGACGGATCCCGCGAGCGACATGGTGTTGCCGAAGGGTTCCGCGCCGGCCAAGGTGGGCCTTTTTGATTTTGACGACGGCATCACCTCATTCCAGGCCGCAAGCGGCGTAAGCATAGCTCTCGACGGCCAGCCGGCGACATCCGGAGTGCTCAAGCCTGATTCCTCCGGCGCGCCCGACGTCCTGAGCGTGAATGATCTCGCGATGTTCGTGATTGAGCGCGGCGGGCGCTATGCCATTCGTCTGAGGGATAAGAACAGCGAGGTGCGCAAGACCTTCAAAGGGCTCAAGTATTACCCACCGAAGGAAGAGTATCGCGTGGTCGGGAAATTCGTGCCTTATGACCCTCCCAAAACGATTCCCATCCCGAATATCCTGGGTCAGGTGGAGCAGACACCCAGCCCCGGCTACGTGGTGTTCACATTGAACGGCCGCGAGTGGCGCCTAGACCCCATCACCGAGGACAACACACTGTTCTTCATCTTCAAGGATCTGACTTCCGGAAAGGAAACTTACCCGCCCGGCCGGTTCCTGAATACCGAGATGCCCAAGAATGGCGAGGTTCTCGATTTCAACAAGGCTTACAATCCGCCTTGCGCCTTCACACCGTACGCCACCTGCCCGCTGCCTCCCGAAGAGAACAAGCTTGCGATTGCGATCGAGGCGGGCGAGTTGCGTTATGGTCATTGAGTTCATCGCCGCGGGCGGCTGCGCACAACACAGCGATGACGGCTACAATGGAGTGTCGGACCTAACTCAGATAAGTCGGGAACACGCAGAATGAAATTCCGAGCTTCCACTCAGTTGATCGTAGCGTTGGCCATCATACTCATTGGCGGCGGCGCACTCGGCGCCGAAGTGTTGCTGGTAAAGTGGTATCCTATGCACCGGCAGGCCGTAACCGACGCTCTTCAGAAGATGCTGCCTTACCAGAACCCAAAGCTGGGCGTCGAAATGAAAGTCGCCGCGGGCATTTACGGCAAAGTGGAGGAGATGCCGGATGGCGTGCGCATCTACCGCCCTCAAATCTTCGGCCCGGTACCCTCGCTGACGATCGTTGCGTTACCCAATCCCGACGGCGCGACCGAATTTTCTGCGGACCTTCTTGCCCAGTGGGAAACATTCGGCACCTACCACAGTATTCTGGGATACGTTTACCAGCAGACCGAAATCAACGGCCGCAACGCCGCCGTGATCCACCAACCGAAGAATCACATGACGGTGCTCACTGCGCACATCATCTCACCGCAGCGGATTCTTCAAGTGGATTGCGTCCCGGGCGCCGATGATCAGGATATCTTCGTTCCGGCTTGCGACGCGACGGTGTACTCGATCACTCTGGATGGATTGCCCTTGCCGCCTCCAACCGAGACCGCACCCGTGGAGATCAGACCTCGGCACTGAGTCAGCGATCAAGGTCCAGAGTTGGACTGCGTGGGAGATCGCGTTACGCGCGATTTTTCTGTGGGCCGAACACCCGGCTGAAGACAGTGTCTACATAGCGAAGCTGCCGATCGAGTGAAAAGGCGCGCGCGATCTCGCGGGGCTTCAGGTGTTGAGCGATGTCGGCGTCGCGCTCGACGAGCGTCTTAAAATCCTGGCGCGTGTCCCACACCTGCATCGCGTTCCGCTGCACCCAGCGGTAAGCCTCCTCGCGCGCTGCACCTTTTTCGACGAGATCCAGCAGAAGCTGTCCGGAGAAAATCAGACCCTTGAGCAAGTTGAGATTCTCGCGCATGCGTTCGGGATAAACAAACATGGTCTCGACTAGGCGTGCGGTCTTCTCAAGCAGGTAATCCACAAGAATCGTCGAGTCGGGCAGGATCACGCGTTCTACCGACGAATGCGAAATGTCACGCTCATGCCACAGCGCCACGTTTTCATAGGCCGCCTGCGCGTTGGCCCGCACGACGCGCGCCAGGCCGCAGATTTGCTCCGCGGTCACCGGATTGCGCTTGTGCGGCATGGCTGACGAGCCCTTTTGTCCCGCGGCGAAGTATTCCTCAGCCTCGCGGACCTCCGTTCTCTGCAGTCCACGCACCTCGAGGGCGATCTTGTCGAGGGAGCTTGCGATAACCGCCAGCGTAGACACGTAGAACGCGTGGCGATCGCGCTGGATCACCTGGGACGAGATGGGATCGGGCTCAAGCCCGAGCCGGCCGCAGATTCGCTTTTCGAGCGCTGGACTGAGATGAGCGTAGGTGCCGACGGCGCCCGAAATTTTGCCGACTCGCATCTGCTCCGCCGCAAAGCGCAGCCGCTCAAGATTCCGCTGATTTTCCGCGTACCAGATTGCAAGCTTCCAGCCGAAGGTAATGGGCTCCGCATGAATCCCGTGCGTGCGACCCACCATCGGGGTGTACTTGAACTCGAAAGCGCGCTTCTTCAGCACCTCGCCGAGGCGCTCGACGCCGCCAACCAGAAGTTGCGAGGCTTCCCGCACCTGCAAAGCCTGCGCGGTATCCACGACGTCATTTGAAGTGAGGCCGTAATGCAGATAGCGGCCTGCCGGCCCAATGTTCTCGGCTACGTTGGTGGTGAAAGCAATCACGTCATGCTTCACTTGCTTCTCGATCTCAAGGATGCGGTCTACCGAAAACTTTCCCCTCTGGCGGATGGCGCGCGCGGCGCTTTTCGGGATCAAGCCGGCCTCGGCTTCGACCTCGGCAGTGGCCGCTTCCACAGCCAGCCAGCAACGGAATTTGTTTTCGTCGCTCCAAATGCGGCCCATCTCGGGCCTTGTGTAACGTGGGATCATGGGATCTCAAGCTGATACGAATAGTTCGGGATCGAAGGGCAAGTGGAGCCCAGAATCACCAGGCGGAAGGTCTTCACCACCGGAACACCTTCGTGGGCTCGGATTGGCTGGCCAGGTGCAATTCCACAGACGCGCCGTGTGTACGCCGCCCGAGCGCCTCAAGAGCCGTCAGGCGGGCGATCTCGGGGTGGTTGTTGGCTTCGCTCAGATGAGCGAGAACCAACACCTGAGCGCCGCCGTCGTACGCATCAGCGAGAAAATCGGCGGTGGCATTGTTGGAAAGGTGCCCGTGCCGGCTCATCACGCGCTGCTTGACAAACCAAGGGTAAGGCCCGACGCGCAGCATCTCCGTATCGTGGTTCGATTCAAACACCAGCGCGTGACAGCCACGCAGGTGTTGCTTCACGTGCTCAGGGATGTAACCCAGATCCGTCACCAGGGCCACTTTCAGTCCTTCGGCTTGAAAGGTAAAGGCAACCGGATCCGCGGCGTCGTGGGGGATGGAAAAGGGCGTGATCTCGATGTCGCCAACTGCGAAGGTCTCGCCGGCCAAAAACGTCTCAAACGCAGTGATCCTCGGATCCCATTCCAAGGCGCGGCGAGTGGCCTGGTTAATGTAGATGGGCCGGCTCAGGTCGAGAGCCAACTTTCTCAGGCCGCTCACATGGTCCAGGTGCTCGTGCGAGATAACCACGCCGTCGCAAGTCTCGGGCCGCTCACCCACCGCTCGCAGACGCGCGTAAGTCTCCCGCTTGCTGAGTCCGGCGTCGATCAGAAGGCGGGTTCGCTCGGTAGCGATCCAGGTACAATTTCCGCGACTGCCGCTCGCCAGCACGCAGATGCGCAGACTCAAATGATGCCCCCGGAGAGTGCCTGCCGCGCTCCATCAGCGCGGTCCACGATTACACCCTGCACCGAAACGTCAGCAAGCCAAATCCGCACGGCTCATGCGGTCACCATTGAGCGGCCCTAGCACGGTCAGCGCGATGCGGCCGGGCACCAGCAGCTCGCGAGCTACGCCTAACACGTCTTCAGCGGTGACGGCTTCCACTTCGCGTGCGATCTCATCCATCGTGATGTAGCGCCCAAAATACATCTCCTGGCGCGCAAGGTTTGACATCCGACTGGTGGTGGATTCGAGGCCCAGCAACGTGCTGCCCTTGAGATAGTCCTTGGTGCGGCGTAACTCTTCCTCCGTAAGCGCCTCAGACTTCAGCCTCACGAACTCCTCGATGATCAACTGTACCACCGTGCGCGCGTTGGCAGTGGAAGTGCCGGCGTAAACGTTCAGGCAGCCAGTATCCGCGAAGGTGCTGAGACCCGAAAAGACGGCGTAAGCCAGGCCTCTTTTTTCGCGGACGTTTTGGAAGAGGCGAGAGCTCATACCTCCCCCGAGAACGGTGTTCAGAACGTAACTGGCGAAGCGCTTCGGATGCGCCTGGTGGTAGGCCGGCGCTCCCAAGCAAATGTGGACCTGCTCAAGGTTCTTCTTCCGCCGGTAGCGGATTTGCGGGGAAGCCACTGGGGCGCGCGGAGCGGTGACAGCGGGTCCCGCCGCCACGCCGCCGAACTCACCCTGCACCAGGTCAATGATGCGCTCGTGCTGCAGATGGCCGGCTGCCGTCACGAGCATATTTCGCGGAGTATAGTACCGGCGGAAATAGCGAGACAGGCGCTTGCGATTGAAACTCCGCACCGTCTCGCGGGTGCCGAGGATAGGACGGCCGAGGGGATGATTGCTCCAGTAGCTCTGGGTAAAGATCTCGTGTACGAGATCGTCCGGCGTATCCTCCACCATTTTGATCTCTTCTTGAATAACCTGAGATTCCTTGGCAATGTGGTCTTCCCGAAGCAGGGGATCCTTCACCAGATCGGACAGCACTTCAAAAGCGCGGGGGACATGCTCATCCAGCACCTTGATGGAAAAGCTGGTGCACTCTTTCGCTGTGAAGGCGTCCAGGTGACCGCCGATCGAGTCTGCCGATCGCGCGATCTCCTCCGCAGTTCGCTTGCCCGTGCCCTTGAACACCATGTGCTCAAGGAAGTGCGTAATGCCGTTATCGGCCTCGTTCTCGGCGCGGGAACCGGTGCGCAGCCAGATGCCTACGGACACTGAGCGGACGGCCGGCATCTCCTCCGTGATGACCGTCAATCCGTTTTCAAGGTTGGTTTTGCGGACTGACTTACCAGTCCCGTTCGCGTTCTTCAAATGTCCTCCTCTTGCCATTGTCAAATCCTGATGCGGCCGCCGTCTACTCGTCTTTGCCCCTTGGCGTTGAAATCCGCAGTACGGGTTCACAGCTCACGCGGGCGGAATTGAACAGCTCCTTGGAATCTAATCGTGTGCCACACTCCCGGGCTGCGGCACTGCCGGACGCTCTGCTGGCGGGTACTGTCGCGTCAAAGCCCACCATCGGACTTGTATCACTTCAAGAAAACTCCGTGCTGTGTCCCGCCAGATATCGAGCGTGGTGGCGGGGTCGTTATCCCAGCGCACCGGTATCTCAAGGACTCGGCCGCCCCAGCGATTCACCAGAAAGAGCAATTCGGGATCGAACCCGAAGCGCTCCGCCTTCAGATTCTGGAACGCCTTGCGCGTGGTGGCAAGCCGGAACAGTTTCAGCCCGCACTGGGTATCCCGAAGTCTGAGCCCGGTGAACAGACGCACCGTCCAGTTGAAGCAGATACCACCCCATTCGCGAAACCACGGCTGATGAACACCAATCAGCTCCCGTTGTAGCGCCCGCGACCCGATGGCAGCGTCAGCGCCAGTTGACACCAGCGCGGCAATCAGCGTTCCCGTCTGATCAATAGCGGCGGAAAGGTCAGCATCCGTGAAAAGCACGTACTCGCCGCGCGCGGCTAGCACGCCGCGGCGCACGCTAAAGCCCTTGCCGCGATTCCGCTCGTTGCAGATCACCCGCAGCGCAGGCCAGTTCTTCGCCTCGAGTTCCGCCACTTCCAGCGTGCGGTCTACGGAACCGTCGTCCACCACAATCACCTCTGCGCTGAAAGTTTTTGCCTCGAGGTAGAGACGAATTCGGTTAAGAGACCTTCCAATCCTCAGCTCTTCGTTGTAAGCCGGGATCACAATGCTGAGGAAAGGCGCTTCCATTCCGCGGCCTGCTCTGGCTCCCTACAGTGCTAGATGCTTGAGAACAGAATTCTCGCCGGTCACCACCGTATCCACTGCCAGGGAAGTGCTTCATCGGCGGACTCGGACCAGCCCTCTTTCCCGACGAGCGGCACGAACTGGCAGCCGGTCAGCGTCCGGTCAATCGTGCGTTCGCCCGCCTTCACGATGAGCCGGAGTTGCTGCATCAGGCGACTACCCACTGGGATAACCAGGCGTCCGCCGTCCGCAAGCTGATCCAGCAGCGCCTGGGGCACCCTCGGCGAGGCTGCGGTCACCAGGATGGCATCGTAAGGGGCGGCCTCAGGGTGACCCTGGCTGCCATCGCCAGTAATCACTGTAACGGCGCTGCCATAGCCGAGGCGTGCCAGCCGCTGCCTCGCTTCGTCCGCCAAATTCGCATTCCTCTCGATGGTATAAACCCGTGCGCCGAGATAAGCCAAAACTGCAGCCTGATAGCCCGCGCCGGTCCCAATTTCCAGAAGATGATCGCCCGGCCGTACGGCCGCGGCTTCCGTCATCAAGGCCACGATGTAAGGCTGGGAAATGGTCTCCCACGGCCCGATGGGAAGAGCACGGTCGTCGTAAGCGGCTGGAACCTGCGGAGGCGGGACGAATTCGTGCCGAGGCACACGAGCCATCGCCTCAAGCACGCGCTCGCTACGGATGTCGCGCGAGCGCAACTGCTGCTCCACCATTGCCTGCCGTTCGGCCTCGAAAGCTATCGCTGTGTTCATTGTTACAAGCCTGATACAAGCATAGCACCGACCCGCGACGCGCAGCGGCCAAACGGACGAGTTCAAGCTTCGGTCGAATAGTCTAGGGCGCGGTCTCATTGCTGAGGACAACTAACATCCTTAAATTTCAGTCGGTTGAGGGGATTGCGCGCGTAAACCTTGTGTTTTAAGCGACTTGACGGCCTCCCAAATTGCGGTTCTTTAGTTTCAATAAGTTGACGGGTCTGTTCGTAACATTTTCCATTTCTCCCTCGGGAGAAGGCCTGGTCTCCGCAAGCAGCCGACAGCTCCGGGTACTCGTTCACAAGAAGCCCTCGAACGGGTTTCAAACACGCCACAGCACACCCACTCTGATTCCACCAGTTCTTGCTCGTGTCGCCAGCCCTTGGAACTTTTTCTCCATCCCCTTTTATCTGCTCGCGGGCCTCGCCTTCGGAATGGGGGTCTGGTGCCGTTGGACCTTGCCACCGGCTCCGTCCACATTGGAGCAGAGATCGGGGTACTGCTACTCTTGTTTATGTTGGGACTCGAATACACGGGCGAGCAATTGAAACAGAATCTTCGCAGCGGACTGGCAAATTTTCGTAAGTCATGACACCTGATACCGCCATACATTTCCTGCTCTGGCTGCTGATCGTGGCCTCCGTTGTCGCGGTGGTCGCGAGCCGCCTCAGGATTCCTTATACCGTGGCCCTCGTGATCGGCGGTTTAGTCCTGGGCTCGCTCCACCACCTGCCCATGCTGCAGATTCTGTCTCAGGGCCAACGGCCAAACTGGCTGACCCCCCAAGTGGTCCTGGTCCTGTTCCTCCCGCCGCTACTCTTCGAAGGCAGCATCCGCGTCAACGCACGGCTACTTCGCGAAAACCTCGTTCCCATCATGCTGCTGGCGAATCTCGGGGTTGTGGCGGCGACCTTGATCACGGGGCTCGCCATCCATTGGGCTTTCCAGATTCCGTTCATGATTGCTCTACTCTTCGGATCGATTATTTCCGCCACAGATCCGAT
This sequence comes from Terriglobia bacterium, assembly GCA_035578005.1. Classification (GTDB taxonomy): domain Bacteria; phylum Acidobacteriota; class Terriglobia; order UBA7540; family UBA7540; genus Gp13-AA77. The sequence continues at coordinate 11,378 of DATJYK010000164.1, read as the reverse complement.
CTCGGTGCTCTCGATCTTCGAGGAAATGGGGGTGTGTAAGCGGCTCTCGATGATTGTTGAGGGGGAGAGCCTCTTTAATGATGGCACGGCCGTCGTCCTCTTCGGGATTCTGTTGGAGGGAGTCTCAACGGGACACTTGAACGTCGGAACCGGCTTGGTCGATTTCGCGGTCGTCGTGCTGGGAGCCGCAACCGTGGGTTCCTTCCTAGGATACCTGGCGAGCAAAATTACCCAGAGGATCGATGACGCCCGGGTTGAAATCACCCTTACCACCATTCTGGCTTACAGCTCCTACCTGTTGGCGCAGTCGCTGCATCTCTCCGGCGTAATCGCCACCGTGGCGGCAGGCATCGTGCTGGGCAATCTCGGGACCCGCTCCGGTATGAGCTCGCGCACGCAGTTGGCCCTGTGGTCATTTTGGGGATATGCCGCTTTTGTGATCAATTCTTTGCTGTTTCTGCTGATCGGAATGCAGGTGCGCATTGGCGATTTGGCTCGTGGATGGCACACCGCGCTGCTGGCGATTGCCGCGGTGTTGCTCGGGCGCATACTTTCCGTCTACGGACTGACGCCGCTGAGCAACCTGCTGAGCGAGCCGATTCCGTTGCGGTGGCAGCATATTCTGGTTTGGGGAGGTCTGCGCGGCGCACTTGCCCTGGCGCTGGCATTGAGCCTGCAGCCAACCTTTCCCTACCGGGCCCAACTGTTGGCCTGGACCTTCGGCGTGGTGGCGTTTTCCTTGATGGTGCAGGGGCTTACCGTCAAGCCTTTGCTTCGCATGCTGGGCATGGCCGGCGCTACTGAAACCGAGTACGACCGCGTCAAAGCCAGCCAGATTGCCTTATCGTCAGCGCGCGCCGAACTCGATGAGTTGCTCGATACTCATACTCTCTCGGCGCCGCTCTACGCCCGGATTCGCCGCGAGCTAGACTCCAGCCTCGCACAGGCCGGAAGACAGATCGCCGAACTGTACACGGAAGACGCAGCCCGGGCGCAAGGCGAAATGCGGGCGGCCCGCAGCAAGCTGCTGGCGGCAGAGAGAGAAGCGATTCAGCGCGCTTTCTACGATGGCCTGATTTCGCAGCAAACAGCGGACAAAATGATGGACGCCGCTGACCGGCAGATGGATGAATTGGAGCAGAAGCTGACAGAAGGAACAGACGGAAGCGAAGCAGGCGAGCAAAAGGGTGACGATCGGGGCCTCCGTCCCGCCGATGCTACGGCTGACCGAGGCTGAAAGCCGGAAAAGCCGCGGGAGGGGCTCGACGGTTAAAGGAGTTGATAGATCTCAAACTGGTAGTTGACTCCGCTACCAGGAGCTCGGGGCGTCCTGGTAACACTTCCAGCCTTCATGTCGACGGAAGGCGAGGCCGGCCCGGTGACGGAGGCGCCGCTGGCCTCGCTCGCCGGTTTAGCGATCCACTGCGATGGCTTCAGGCCGTGCGAGGAAAGCTCTCTCTGAATTTCTCGCAACAGGGGCGGCCAGGCAGCGCCCTGGGTTTCTCCGGACGCCGGAGGGTAGGTGACTTGCAACCGCAAGTCTGGCCGCGGGCTCACGAGCCTAGCCAGTTGGGCGAGGCTTCGCCTGTCTTTCAGGCTGAGAGCGCGGCCGGACGCCGGAATCTCGAGACTTAATCGGTAGCGTTCGCCGGTCAGTCTCACCTCCCCAAGCAGCCGCGCCGGCGTTGAGAGTCGCGTTGACAGTTGGGACGAGAGTAGATCGACTGTCTGTGCGTCCAACGGCTCAGGCGATTCCAGTTGCACGCTTACGGCCAGCGTCGGGGCAAGTTCCACGGTGGCTTTTCCGACGGATTGCACGGAGGTGCCCGCCAGAAGCTCTTCTAGTTGTTTCTGAAGCTCACTCAGCATCTTCCCAGCCGAATCCTTGAAGTTGAAGGGCGCTACCTGAACCTCGGGGCGAACCACCTCTGCTGAAAGGGAGTTCCCCGAACGCACGGCCTTTTCGGGTTTGATCCCGCCTTGCGTCACCAGGATCTGCTCCACGTCCAACTTTGCCCGTGGGCCCAAGTTGCGGCGCAGTAATTCCTGGGCGGCATCGATCTGACCGGTTTCGAAATACCGAGTGGTGCGGAGCGTGGCGTGCACGTCGATCTCCGGGCCCGCCTGCGTGACGCTGACATCAGACACGGAAGAGTGAGCCGTCTTGAAGCAGGCGCTTAGAACGTTCTCGACTCCTGCGCGCAAACCGATTTGGCCCACGGCCTTTCGCAGGGTTTGGAGAAGGGGGATGGACAGCACGATCAGAATACCGGCACTGAAGATCATCCGGTAGACGAGGTTAAGCCGGCCTTTCTCGGCGTGTTCGCGCGGCCGGAAACCCATCAGGCGAAACACCAACGCCGCGCTGATCATGATCGCCACCAGGTTGGTGACGAAGAGCAGAAAGGCGCCTCCTGCCACAGATCCCTGGTGGGTGCTCAGGCCGTATCCAACCACCGCCAAGGGCGGCACAACGGCGACGGCGATGGCGACTCCGGGGATGATCGTCAGGCTGGCGCTCGAGCCGCGCAAGGCCAGAGTGCCTGCCAAGCCGGACAAGAACGCGATGAAGAGATCGAGCAGATTAGGGTTGGTTCGCGCCATGATTTCGGGCGTCGGTTGCTTCAGCGGAGAAGCCCAAGCCACCAGCCAGGTAATCGCGATGACACCTGCGATGCTCAACGCGAGAATCGCCGCAGACTTTCGACCCAAACTGCCGTCACCGAGAAGCAGAGCCAAAGCGGCTGAAAGGATGGGGTTCATCAGGGGCGAAATCAGCATGGCGCCGATAATCACCGCCTCGCTGTTCTGTAACAGACCGAAAAGTGCAATCAACCCGGCGAGGCCCAGCATGCCCACGTAATCTGCGTCGATCTGGCCTGCGGCGAGAATCGACTGGTAGATGGGGTTGCGTTTGGATTCGGGCAACGCGAAGGAAACGCGCCGGATTATTGCATCCGCAAATCCTGCCGGTCCTGTCGAACGCGCTTCCATAACGGCCCTTGTGCTTCCTCAAACCTGACTCTGGCAGGAAATCTGCATAAACCTCACTGCGCCTAATTTGATCGAAATCCCTTGCACAAACGTTTACCCGCCGAACGTCACCATGGCGACGCCGGCGGCGACCAGCAAAATCCCAGCCCAGCGCAAGGGCGTGAGGCGCTCTCCGAGCATCAGCCTGGCGGCAAAAGCCCCCGTGACATAGCTGAGAGCCGTAGCCGGGATTACGAAACTAACGTTCGCCCACGAAAGCAGCGCAAGCAGCGCAAAGAAGTTCAGGGCGAGCAACGCGACCCCAACCCAGAACCACGGCTGCCCGAGAGCGCGTCGGAGGAAGCGAAGCAATGACTTGAGGGCAAAGCCTTGGACCTCCCCCACTTGTTTCATGGCGTGAGCCACTGCCACTTCACCCCCCGAGGTGCCGAGCACAATCAAGACGAGGCAAAGCGTAGTACGCACCGTTACTCCTGCACCCTACTGCTGGACGGCGTGCGCGTGACCAGTGCCACGCCAAAGCAGATCACAGCCACTCCCAGCCAGCGTTGAGGAGTGACGATCTCTCCGAGGAGCCAATGGCCCATCAAGGCAGCCACGCCGTAAGTGATGGCCGAAACCGGCATCACGAAGCTGTAGTCCGCCCAGGAAAGCACAATCATGTAGGAAACAAGAAACATGAGCAAGCAGGCGATCCCTAACCAGACCCAGGGGCTGGTGAAGGCGCTGCGGAAGAATGCGAGCACCTCAGCCGGCGAGTAACTGTGGAGTTCGCCAGTTTGCCTCATACCCTTACCCAAGAGCACATTCCCCAGGGGAGCGAACAGGATGACCGGGACGAGCATAGCGTAGGTTCTTGACTGTAAGTTTCTGGGTGAAGTCACGTGCGCCACTCCGATTCGATCCGTTCTAGCCTAACTGACTGTTAACGCCGCCATTTTAGTCGAGCGCACTATACGCGCCCGGGTCATCAACGTCGACGAGAATGCCGGAGTCCGCAACCTCAACAAACTGCGTCTGGCTGCGCCAAGCCCGAATCACGCTATTTGCGCCCTGGTCAGCGCGAAGAGCCAACAAGGGCTTGAATAGTGGCCGGGCGATCAGAACCGGATGACCGCGCTGCCCCCCATGGGTTGGAATAACCACCGCAGCGGCTCTACTTGCTAAGGCTTCTACAAGCGCCGAAACGGTGGAAGGCTCAAAGGCCGGATGATCGACAAGACACAGGAGAACAGCGTCGAGGCGTTTGGGTCCTTTTCTGTCGAATGCCCCCTCAGTCGTTGAGACGATCCTCCCCTCTGCCTCGGCGAGAGGGGCCGGGGGTGAGGGGGTGCCTGGCTCGCGTCGAAACCTCCGATTGTCCAAAGCCGCCAAACCCACCTGCAGCGACGAAGTCTGTCCGCGAAGGTAGTCACAATTTGTGACCACCTCCACGCCCTGCAGATCCACGGCACGCCAGATCTCGTCCGCGTGATGCCCGAGCACGACTGCTACGCGGGAGAGTCCTGCTTCCCTGAGCTTGGCAACGATCGTCTCGAGGAAAGTGCGGCCACGATAAGGGAGCAAAGCTTTGTCCCGGCCCATGCGCGACGACTCGCCGGCGGCGAGGACCAGGCCCGCGATGGCGAGGCCGCTGGTGGCGGTGCGGGTCGTCATACACTCTGATGAACTTTGGGGTGATAGGCTAACGAAGGAGTGGACAAGGCGGCGTTGCGGCGCACCGCGATCATCTCCGCCACCACGGAGATGGCAATTTCCTGTGGCGTGAGAGCTCCTATGTCGAGTCCCACGGGCGAGTGAATGCGCTCGAACGGGTCCAGGCTCACCCTCTCCGCCTCCAGCAGCTTCGCGAACTCGATCAGTTTCCGCTTGCTGCCGACCATGCCGATGAACCGCGCCGGAGTGGTGAGCGCCCAGCGCAGGCAGGCGAGATCAGCCTTGTGACCGCGCGTGGCGATGACCGCGTAAGAGAATTCGTTCAGGCGCAGGCTGGCAAACGTCTCCTCCCAGGGGCCGGCGTACGTTTCGACAGCCTCCGGGAAACGCTGCTTATTGGCGAAAGCCGGACGGTCATCAATAATGGCGGTTTCGAAGCCGGCGAGCGTCGCCACTTTCGAAATGGAGAGCGAAACGTGCCCTCCTCCAAACAGGTAGAGTGTGGGAGTGGCAAGTATGGGCTCGATGAAGATGTCGAGCGAGCCGCCGCACACGAGGCCCTGGTCCGCATCCGGATTCTCGTTGAGGTTGAAGTGCATGCGGCGCGGCTTCTCTTCGCGCATCACATCCTGCGCCGCTGACCAGACGTCCGCCTCCACGCAGCCACCGCCCACGGTCCCCAGGATGGAACCGTCATCGCGAATCAAAAGCTTCGAGGTCTCATAGCTCGGTACCGACCCCTGCACGCTGATAATGGTGGCCAGCGCAGCCTTGCGGCCCTCTTTGCGAAGTCGCGCGATCTCTTCAAATATGTCCATCGGCTTCGATTATTAGGTTAGACTCTGGCTTGGGCGGGAGTCAATTGAGGGCCGTAACGTTCAGCCTGCCGGTGGGGTCAGTGTGGCAGGATCGCCGGCCGTGCCCTTATACGCTGCACAGGAATGAACGCGTTCTGTATAGATCCCTGCTACCGCTTGGCTTAAAGGGGCTTTAAGGGGGGCCCGCCTCCACCAAGCCACTACAGCGTTTTCAGGTACTCGACCAGGTCCCACTTTTCGTCATCCTTGAGAGTGACTCCGTAAGTGTGCCCGATATTCGAGTTTCCGGGCATACACACCTCGTATTTGAACCCGGTGCGCTCGGCGTCAGGACCCGTGGTGACGAAGCCGACGTTCTTTGGATCATAGACGTCGTAGCCTGTATAGAACACCGTGGGCCGCTTTTCAACGGTTTGCAACAGATCCCAGAGCGTGGGTACAGAGCCGTTGTGGAGGTAAGGCGCGCGCGCCCAGACGCCATCCAGGGGCGTGTTGCTATACCCGTTTGTCTTTCGGTAGGAGTCAAATTTGAACGGAGGATTGTTGATGGAGTGGAATCTGTCGACGAGCCCCTGAGTGAAGGAGTCCAGCCGGTGACGGTCTGTGCCGATGACCGCGATGTCGGTTACCTGACCGGTGTTTGGAGAACCGAAAGCGTGACAGGATGCGCATTCGCGATCATAGATGACCTTGCCGCGCGCGGCCTTGGTTTGATCGATCGGGAATGGAAAAGCCGGCGGCTTGAGGTCTAACAAAAAGTCCGTGACTTCTTGAAAGCTCGCGGGTATTACAGACTGAGGCGTGGCACCCACGGCCATGGCAGCGGCGTAATTGCGCTCGTGGAGATTGTTGTTGTTTCCGTCCCAGTGCAGGTACAAGTTTTCCCGTGGCCGCTGATTCCAGATCTGCGGCAGATCGACGGTGCCGATTGTTCCATCGTCGGGCATATGAAACACATTGAACTTCGTCGGGTTGAATGTATCCACCCGCCCGCGTCCCTGGGTGGGACGGCTCAATTGCCAGGCGTAGCCCCTCTTCTGTTGCAGCAGGCCATACTTGGCGACTGGGATGATCAGGTCCTCGTACACCAGACCCTCAAACCATGAGGTTTGGTGCACCTGATTGATGGCCTTGAGCACGTTCGCGGGAGTGAATCGCGGATCACTTGCGCAATCGTAAAGAAAGTGCTGGAACGCTTCCAGGTCAAGACCGTGCGCAGGACCTCCGAGGATCACTTTGGCTGTGTCTGTGGGGGAAGTGCGGTAAGTGCCGGTGTGGCACAAAGAACAATTGGCCTCCAGTGCCGGGTAGCCGATATGCCGGAGTGAGAATCCAATGGGCGTATCGTGGCCGGGCTCGAAAATAAACCCGAACGAAGCCCAGCCTCCCGGGCCCGGCATCTTCTCTGGAAACATCGCGGGCAGCACTTGCCAGATGTAATACGGCAACCGGCTGTCAGTACTTAACCCGATGGCGCCGTACTTCAGGTGTTCCTCGGGAGTCGCTCCCTGAAAATCCGGCTCCGCCCTTAGCAGATAGTACCAGAGCCCGTACGCGCTCGCCGCACCGATCACAATAAGCACCGCGAGCGCCACTTTCACCCACGTCATGCGCCAGCAGGCGCCGAGCCAGCCGCCAAAGGCTTTCAAGGCAAGCGCTGGGCTGCGAAGGGTCAACCGGTTCTCGGGCGCCAGCGCGGGATTTAGCAGCAGAAGAAGAATGACGCCCAGGCTCAGATCGGTGAGAAGGGCGGTGTGAACGAATGCGGGCGGCGACGGCTGACGCAAGAGAAAGAACCAGAATCCGGATGCAATCAGTCGCGCTAACACCACGAGCTTGGTGTAGGTGGGGTGGCGTGATGGCGCGACGGCGGCAGGTAAGTAGAAGAGGCAAAGGGTCAGCAGCAGCATTCCTACGTTTTGCAACCACACCATCGAGGTTTCGGGCGGCAGGTCGAGGCTCGCCAGCAGCATGTCCGGCGCGAATATGGCCGGAATGGCAAAGCACAGGTTTACAAGAATCCCGATCCAGACAATCCGGCCAAACCACCTTTCCGCTGCACCCATAGAATGTCCTCTGACTGCAAACGACGTCTAGCGGGATGGGGGTCTACTGCGTCGCTTCCAGGTGCTCCAATACAAAGGGATATACGTCGTTGGCGGCGTTCTTGCCATAAATGCAATCGATGTGTCCGTAGCCGGGAATTACGTGTCTCTGATAGAGGTTGCTGCCGTTCGCCTTGGCGAGGTCTTGAAGAGTGAGCGCAGTGCTCTCAGGCAAAAAGCACTCGTTTTGCGCACCGTGAATGAAGCTGATGGGAATGGCCAGCCGGTCCAGGTGTGGCAGGTAAACATCCTTACCCTCGAAGTTCACAAGGTGGCCGATGTTGGTAAGGCGCTGCAGGTGGATGAAAGCCTTCGTGTTGGCGATTCCGAACATTTCATGAAGATTGTCGTGCGTGGCTTCGTTTAGGTTCGCGTGCTCATAAAGCGGAGCATACATGAAGGTGATCCGATGGCAGGTGGCATTGGTACAGCGATTCTTCAGCTCGATCGGATAAAGCTTCAGCCCCTCGTCATAAACCTTGGCGAGTAGGGCCTCGTGGTTGTCGACGTAGGCGGTGAGATCCTCTACGCCGATAGCCTTCAGAAAGGATGGCAGGTGCAGGCCTGTCTTGATGTGTGTAGCGATCGGCCCCCTAACCTGCGTAGCAATTTGCGACGCCACGGCCGAGCGCACGCCTTTTAGCCCGGCCAGCATCGCCATGAAGAAGGTCGTGGAGCCCCAGCAATGCACTACCATCTGGACGCTCTTTGCGCCCGTAAGCTCCAGCACCTTAGCCACGGCCGCCGGGTAATCGAGCGTAGCCACGTCGTCGCCGCTCGCCTGCATCGCAGCCGCGGGCAAAGCGATACTGGATCGGTAGTCGAGCAGCCAGACGTCGTAGCCATGCGCAAATAGATACTCCAGCATGTTGGTGTCGATGGTGTCCATCGAGAAGATGAGGCTTGAGACGCCGAGGCCGTGCGAGAGGATCACCGGACCTTTGTTGCCACCCTGGTAGCGTGTTAGGCGCAGGCCGACGCCGTCCGCTGTCTTGAAGAACGCCACTTGAGGTGCAGCCACGCGCAGCGGGCGTTTCCTGCGGGGCGGCGCATCAACGTTGAACACCGTGGGCCGGACGAAGATATCGGCGTAAGTGTCAAACAGCGGTCCCAGAAAGAATTGTGCAAAGCGGCCCTCATAGCGCAGTCGCTCTTCGAGACTCCCGGCATTGACCACTTTCATCGTTGTGAGCTGGCGCGCGAAGTCTTCGGGCAAGATTCTCAGAATGCCTTTGCCCAAGATTGGACTTCCGGCATTCTCGCCGTCATAGACTGTGATGTAGAGGGTGCTCGTCGCCGGCCACCCTTCAAACACGAAATCGGGTTTCGTAGCTTTGAAGCCTTCAAAGTAATAAGCTCGCCCCGCATCGGTTACCATCTTCATGCGATACTGCATGTTGTGGGTGTCCACATTGCTCGCATCAACGGTGAAGAGGTTGAAGGTACCTTCGGCTGTGAGGGGCTGGGGTGACAGCGTCGGTGCTATCACCGTCCCCACCATGCGGGCCTCGTGCGCCGGGTTGGAGATCATGTCGTCCAGGTCCTGGCTCGCAATGGTGAGTGTAAATTGGAATGGCGAGTTCTCGGCCTTGCCCTTTCCGAATCCGTTCTGGAAGCTGGGATCGAGTTGCAGCGCCGGAGAGGGCGTCTTCACTTGAGAGGAGAAATAACCTTTCATCGTCTCCGTGAATTCGATTCCGGGCTTCTGTGGCGGGACAGCCCCAGGCGCCTTTGAGGGCAGGGAGTAGTCGATCTTCCATCCGCGATCTCGCGCCGCCAGGGCAACTGACCGTTCGGCCAGCGCGGAGATGGTGAGCAGCGGATTTACTCCTAACGGCCGCGGAATCACGGCTCCATCCATTACGTAAAGACCAGCGTAGACAGCGTCCCCCTGAGCAGATGAGAACACCTGGCCTTTGTGGTTGATGACCCCCTGGGTGGCATCCTCCGCCATCACGCAGCCACCCAGCGGATGAACGCTCAGAAGGGAATTGTGCAGCACCTTGGACCACAGTGGGTTGCGGACGTACTTGCCCCCCAGCGCCGTGGCGGCGTCTTGTAGGCGCGCGGCCGCTTTATCAAAAATAGGCTCATCCCCAACACCTGGCCACTCGATGCGCAGCCGGTCGTTCTCAAGCACCATGCGGCCGTTTCCGCCGTCATGTGTCATCACCAAGTAAGTCTGGGTATTGCGCACCGCACCGCGGTAGGGCCCCTCGATCCAGCTCACCAGCTTGCGTTCTTCCTCGCGGATCTCTTCGAACGGCCCCGGCTTTACTTCGCGGCCCACCAGATCCCCCGCCAGGGCCAGGGCTGCCGGCAGGAATCCCGCCAATGGGCCGGGAGGTGAGCCTTCCTCAATCACCATCCCGTCGTCCAGCACGGGCTGCTCGCGTAGGTCGATTACACCGGTGATGCAGGGCCCAACCGGCGGAATCTGTCCCGGACGATGGTGGCCCCACCCCACACCGTTGATCACCTGATTCGTATCGTACGCAAAGGCCAGCACGTCGCCGTTACCGGTAAAGCGTTCGCCCACCTTGTCCGACAGCGCCAGCCCATGAGCCTTGGAACGTAACAGGATCTCGGTAGAGCCCAGCGCTCCGCCGCCCAGCACCAGCATTTCGCAACTTAGCGTAAGTTCGGGAGCCTTGAACTTCTCACGTCCTGCCCCCAGCGGCTCATAGTGAATCAGCCAGCGGTTGCCCTGGCGCTCGATCCAGCGTACGTCCACCTCCGTGTAGATTTTTGCGCCGTGATTCCGCGCGTCCGGCAGGTAGTTCATGATGAGCGTGTTTTTAGCGGCGTAGTTACACCCTGTGACGCAGTCTCCACAACAACTACAGGGGCGCTGGTCTACGTCCACGTGGTTCTTGCCGGTCAGCGTAAAGTTCACATTGATGGGAGTGCGGTAGAATTTCGCGCCCATGCTCTTGGCAGACTTTTCGTGGGCTTCGAGCTTAGGCAACGCGGGATAATTCTCCGACGGGTACGGATTGGGCTTCAGCATCTCCTCGGCTCGCCGGTAACCGTCTTCTACCAGCGTGCCAAGATCGTCGCGCAGCGTCTTTGGCCAGCGAGGGTCTTCGAACACCCGTGGCTCCGCGCGCAAGGCCACGTTGGCGTTCACCAACGATGTTCCCCCCAGGCCGCACCCCTTGAAGACGTTGATATCCTCATTCACGTTGAATTCATAGAGCGCGTTCGCCGATCCCAAGTGGCCGGCGGGGGTGTTGGCCTGAATCTGCTCCAGCGCGCGCGCCGCAGTATCCGGATACTCGCTCGGTTGAAATTCCTTGCCGCGTTCAAGCACGCATACTTGCTGCCCCGCGCGGGCCAAGCGCGAAGCCGCAATAGCCGCTCCGTATCCCGAACCCACCACCACAACCGAATAATGGTCACGTATGTTTTCAACTGCCGAGGATAGGCGCGCCATGGTTTCCTCAAACAATGGGAGATTCGTTCAAGGGCCCGGCTTCAAGAAAGCTGTGCCCTCATCTTCGCTGGAGCCATCGGGTTGCCGTCGCCGGCCGTGCTAAACCCGGAACGCGTTCGGAATATCAACCTTACGCCGATGATGTTAATAGCTCACGAGGCGACCTCACGAGGCGACCTCGTGAGGTATACCACATAGCCCGGCGCGATGCAACGCGAAGCATCTTCGGGGGTGCGCGACATAGACGTGGGCTTTTTGGCGTTTCTTTTTTTTGTGGCCTTTATCTGTGCATAGTGTATACTTGCAGATAGAGGAGGTGGCTATGCCTCAAACCCTGCCTGCCCTGGAAGGCGAAAGAACCCGCTTGCT
>DATJYK010000163.1:0-1637 GCA_035578005.1 Terriglobia bacterium | reverse complement strand
GTACCGCGCCGCCGGCTTGTCGAACATTACGGCGCACCCGGTGCAGACGGGGCCGCATACGGTGGTGATGGGGCAGGCGTAACATCCCACTTCGCGTCGGCGTCCGAAACCCGAAACCGAGCCGCGACCGTAAGGGAGCGGTGGCTAACGCCACTGGCGAAGCCCTAGCCACCGCCTTTCAATTACCCACAAACTTTGGTGGGGTGGGCAGCCCCGGGAACTGGTTGCGGGCGGTAGAATAAACGGGCAAGGTGCCAAAACAGAGGTGGGTTGAATTGTTTCAGGGCACTCTGCAAGACTCCGGCACTCCTGCCACGAGCGGAGTAGCGGAGGCCCTTAACAAGGAACTGGCGGGCTGCCAGTTTTGTGACCCCAGACTCGGGCGGCGATTCCAGAAGTTCGTTGGACAGTTGGCCACCAGACTTGGACAGACCATTCCCCTGGCTTGCCAGGACTGGACGAACACGAAGGCGGCGTATCGGTTCCTCTCCAACGAACGAGTCCATGATGCAGCGATTCTAGCCGGGCATTTCCAATGCACCCGCGACCGCTTCGCCGCCACCGACGGCCCGATTCTCGTGCTGCACGACACGACCGAATTCAGTTATACGCGGGAGTCCAAACACGCCATCGGCGTTCTCGGCAAGTCGTTCACAGGGAGGGGCAAAGATGGACGTTCCCGGCTGCACACGGTGTGCGGCATTCGGATGCACTCCAGCCTGGCGGTGACCACAGAAGGGCTGCCGCTCGGTCTGGCGGCGATCAAGTTCTGGACGCGGAACAAATTCAAAGGGGCCAATGCACTCAAGAAGAACGTCAACCCGACGCGCGTGCCGATTGAGGCCAAAGAGAGTGTGCGCTGGCTGGAAAACCTGAAACAGTCCACCGAGGTGCTGGGCGACCCGTCCCGGTGTGTCCATATCGGGGATCGGGAGAGCGACATCTACGAACTGTTCTGCTTGGCTCAGGAAAGCGGCACGAAATTCCTGGTACGCACCTGCGTGGACCGCCTGGCCGGTGATGGCCGGCAGACGATTGCTGCGCTGATGAGGCCGATCCAGGTGAAGGCGCTCCACCAGGTGGAAGTTCGCGATGCCAAGGGAGTAGTGTCGGAAGCGACCGTGGAGGTGAAATATCACCGGCTGCAGGTGTATCCGCCGATTGGCAAACAGAAGGAATACCCGCCCCTGATGCTGACGGTGATTTACGCCCGGGAAGCGTCCACACCGCGGGGTCGGGAAAGGATCGACTGGAAGCTGATCACGAACCTGCCGATCCACAGCCGTAAGGATGCCCTGGAGAAGCTGACTTGGTACGCGATGCGATGGCGAATCGAGACCTTTCACAAGATCCTGAAAACCGGTTGCCGGGCAGAAGCCTCGAAGCTTAGGACAGCGGAAAGGATCGTTAATCTGATCGCGGTCTTCTGTATTCTCAGTTGGCGAATCTTCTGGATGACCATGATGAATCGGGTGGCGTCGGACTCCTCGCCGTTACTTGCACTGACGCAAACCGAGGTGCAGTTGCTCGATTGGCTCATTCCCGGCAGCCAGGGCAACCGGCGCCCCGTCGCGGCCCTCTCCTGCTACCTCACCAAGGTTGCCCAATTGGGTGGCTATCTGGCGCGGAGAAACGAT
>DATJYK010000162.1:0-73514 GCA_035578005.1 Terriglobia bacterium | reverse complement strand
TCGACATAATCGATTATGAACCTATCGAGAGTCAATGGTTGCTGTCAAGCTCAAAATGAAGCGTTTGGACACAATTCGTCAGACATCACACGCGAATTCATTGATCAGAACCTGTCATTTTTGCACCGGAAAGTAGTCTAGAGCACCGCGCGCCTTGTTATTTCCCAATCACCTGATCGCGCAATCGGCCGACTATCAGTTGTGCCGCACTTCTCGCACCAGAGTGCAGTCTGTCTTGGCAGCCACACCGTCGCGGATCTGAACCGCCAGCAAGGCCTGAAAATAGGGTGAGGCAGGCTTCCGGCCGAGACCCTCTGCACGCATTTGGGCCACGGCTCGCATGTTATCCTCCGAGGTCGCAAACTCGGCCGCCGCCTGCGTGCCTAAGGTCGAAATGCCCCCTAGCACCAGGATTGAGTGATTCGGCGTGACCCCCGGCAGCAGGCTGACTAGCGCGTAATCGCCTTCAATAGCTTGCGTCTTAGAATCGCGCTGCAGCTCATACGTTGAAGGACGTCCCGCAGGCGGATGACGGTCGCGGATGATTTGGCTCCCCGAAAATGCATGCCGGGCATCTTCTTCAAATTCGAGGTCATTTACCGTCGGGAGCTGGGCCAGAACAGGATCTTCGAGATTGGCGCCGAGAAATACGACGTTCGTGTTGCGAATGTCCTCGAATGACACAATACCGTCGCGTTCGACGGAGAAATTCCGCCCGCATCGGGCGAACAATTCGGCCAGTTTCGCCGCAGCCACCACTTCGCCTGTGCCGGTGTAAGCGTCCGAGTAGGATAGCGGCCCCTTGAGCGGCGGGGCAGGCGCGCGACGCTCAAGACCTGCAAGGCTCTGCACCCGAGCCCCGAAAGGAAGCGTGTGGACTCCGTTCAAAAAGTAGCGGTAAAGGTCGCCTTGCTCGCTCATCAGGAACAGTGCATTGCTGTAAACAATCAAGGGCTCTTCCCTCGCCTCGAGGAACGGCCGCCAGATCTGATTCAACGCCGGCCCCAAGGAGATCTTGGGATCCACCGACTTGGCGCTCGAAGTCGAACGTCTGAGGTACAGCATCACTCCCAGCCCCACGTTCAGGGCGAGCAAAACCCCTGCCGCGAGCTTCCAGACCAACGGTCCTGCAAGGCGGGCACGAGAGGCTGAGATCGTGTCTTCCCGCCGCACCGATTTCCCGTCGGCAGGTGCTGACGCACCGCCTTGGGCGCGAAACTCCACGTGGTAGTGCCCACGGGGGATAGCCAATCGCAGGGGATCCGCAGCCCCTTCGCGCCGGTAGTACTCGTCCAGTTTCTGGCGCACGCGGCGCATTTGAGCACGGACAATGTTGTCGGCCTTGGGGTCAAAATCCCGAGCACGGCCTAACGCCTCCGTAGCGATGGCGTACTCTTTTATCTCTTGGTCCCGCTGCTCAATGGAATGCTCCGCGATAAATCGCAGGATTTGCCGCATCGATTCGGCCGTGGCGAAGGTACCGCTTTGAAGGACACGCTCCAGGGCGGCGTGCTTTAGCTTCGAGTCGATCTCGTTCACGCCTTCCCTACTTATTGCGTCGTTTGAGTCGCTGTTTGCCCGCATGGCGTGGGGGTCCTTATTGTGTGCTTCCTAGCCCATCTAAAGTAAACAGAGTCTGTCTTTTAGGGCCCTTAGCCCGTGAAAGGTCATGAAACTCGCCGTCTTTGACCGGCGGGTTGGGTAGGGCCCACCGTTGGGTCGGCCTTGGCCAGGACACGCCGCAGCCGTACAAGGCGACGACGGCTGTTTTTCGTCCCTGTGCTCGCCAAATACAATAAGCCACGTCAGCAGAACTACTTAAAATTGGCCAAAACTGCCCGTCCGAACGCTCCCCCGGGGACCCAATTTACGTAAATTTTACGTAAACACACATCATTATATCATCAAGCCCCCTAATGGTAATCATAAGTAATAAATCAACTTGTATTAGTCCTTTTCGACTAATGCGGCGGTCACCCCATGTCACTTTGCGGAAATCGGACGAAGTACTGAGATTAAGGTGCCTCACTAGCTGTTCTGCACTACTTCGTCGGGAAGCAGGCGTCCGGTCTTGGGTCACATTCACGCACAGCGGGGGTTTGTTCATGAAGACCAGCAAGATCTCGATTTTCCTCAGTCGCTCCATCCTTTCAGCTAGCCTGCTTCTGCTTTTCGCTCCGGGGCTTAACTTCGCCCAGGTATATTACGGCGGAATCGCCGGATCGGTGACCGATCCATCTGGAGCCAGCGTCCCTGGGGTCTCGGTGACGATCACCAACAAGGGCACGCAGACGGTATTTCACACCACCACGAACGAAATCGGGTCTTACCACGTTGGCCAACTGGTGCCTGGCGTTTACTCAGTGAGAGCTGAGAGCACTGGCTTTCAAACGAGCATCACGGATGACGTTAAAGTAGACGTCGGAACCGATTCTACCGTCAACGTCACCATGCAGGTGGGCCAAGTCACTCAGGAAGTGACTGTTGGAGCCAAGGCGCCGGTGCTTGAAACCACGAATGCCACCGTCGGGACTACCGTGGGTAATCAGACCGTCACCCAGATGCCGCTCAACGGGCGTAGCTTCACTCAGTTGTTGGAGTTGGTCCCTGGCAGCGTCAACACAGGCGGCGGTGGTTTCCAGGTCAGCGGTTCAAATTACAGCATCAGCGGTAACCGTTCGGGCATGAATTCGTTTCAGTTGGATGGAGTCTACAACAACGAGGAGTTCTTCGGAGCATACTCGCTGCAGCCTCCCATCGACGCCATCCAGGAATTCCAGGTCCAAACCAATATCACCTCGGCTGAATACGGCCGGGCAGCGGGCGCCGCTGTTGCGGTGGCCACAAAGTCCGGCACCAACCAGCTCCATGGCGCCGCTTGGGAGTTTCTTCGCAACAACGCTCTGGACGCCAATCAGTGGTTCAACAATTTTTTCAACTCCCCGCTCGGAGCATACCGGCAGAACCAATTCGGCGTGGTTGCCGGCGGTCCGGTTTACATTCCTCACGTTTACAACGGGAAGGACAAGACCTTCTGGTTCTTCAGCTACGAAGGAACGCGGTTTTCGTCGAACAGCTTGAACATCGGCACGGTCCCAACGGCCACGCAACTGGGCGGTGACTTCTCGGGCGACCTTGGCGCCCAGCTCATGACGTGCGGTGACAATAAGAGTTCAGCGTGCGTTGACGCTCTCGGCCGCCCGGTAAATGCCGGCGAGGTCTACAATCCCTACAGCACCCGTTCGGTGGTGGCGGGTCAGCTCGACCCCACGACGGGACTGGTTGCCAGAACCACAGGAAACGTTCGGGACCCGTTCCCGAATAACACGATTCCCTCCAATATGATCAGCCCCGCCATGGCGGCCTACGCCAAGATCTGGTACCCGTCGGTGAACACGGGCGGCGCCAACAACATTTTCAACACCAATGCGAATACCATCAATTCGTATCAGTATAGCGGCCGCATCGATCACAACTTCGGTAGCAAATTGAATTCTTACTTCCGGGTGAGCGATCAACACTCCGTCAACCCCAGCCCGCAGGCGCTGCCGGTGAACTACTATTACCTTTACAATACGTTCACCAACGCGGTAGCCAGCGCAACATATTCCGTGAGCCCGACAACCATCATCGATTTCAAGTCGGGCTTTAATCGATCCAATCTCACCAACTACAGCAACAATCCCTCGCCTGGCGTGGCGTCGTACCTTTCGCAGTACCCGCTTCAGGGAACGCCCATCAAGAGCACCACCACCCCGCTATTTCCGGCGTTCAATTTTAACAACTTCTATACGAACCCGAGCACCAGCGGCAATCCCTTTATCACCAACGTGTGGCAGGAACTGTTTAACCTCACCATGGTACGAGGGAAACACGAAATCAAGACGGGCGTCGAGTTCGAGCACATGAACTCTTACTATGACGGGACGTTCACTTCGGAATTCAACTTTGACCAGGTTCCCACCCAGGATCCGCTCACAGGAACCGGGAGCAACATCAACGAAGTTGCTTCGTACCTGTTGGGGCTCCCGAGCAGCGGCCTGCGCAATGTGGGAGACACTGCGGCTTACTTTCATCAGAATACGCCTGGAATGTACATTCAGGACAACTTCAAGCCCACTCCTAAGCTGACGCTCAACCTTGGCTTGCGTTGGGAGTACAACCAATGGCCTTTCGATAAGTACAACCACCTGGGGAACTATTACGTTGAACAGCGCATGCTGGCCTGGGCCGGAAAGAACCCCGTTACGGGCCAGCCGGCCAACGCCCCACGCTCCCTGATGGATCCGGATTACAGGAACTTCGCGCCGCGGGTGGGACTGGCCTATCAGTTGCGTCCCAACACGGTGATCCGGGCGGGCTTCGGATATTTCTATAATGCCGATTACGCGTGGGCCGGGCAGGGAGCCCGTGGCCAATGGCCTTATGCCATCTCACAGAGCATCAACTCCGTAAACACGCTGACGCCCACTCTGCCTGTCGAAACGTTTTTCCCGAGCTTCGTCTTTCCGCAGCCTGGTACACCGCCCAGCGAAGAGCACGTTACGGCGCTTCACAACCGGACCCCGTATACACAGCAATGGAACCTCGGCGTCCAGCAGCAATTGGCCCGGAACCTCCTCCTTGAAGTCAACTACGTGGGCAACAATGGAAAAAACCTCACCGGCTTCTTTAACGCCAATGATCCGCCTCCGGGTCCAGGCTCCATCTGCCCCGACGCCGGTCCAACGGTGTGCACCGCAGCAGCCATCGCGGCTGGGACCGTCAAACAGCGCCCGTCGCTGGCAGACAACTCCGCCCCCACACTGACTTCGTTGAGCGAAAATGTGAACGTGGCGACGTCACATTACAACGGACTGCAAGTGAAGTTGGATAAGAGATTTTCCAACGGCATGCAGGCCTTGGTCACTTACGCCTGGTCTCACCTGCTGGATACGCCCAGCGGCGACAACTACGGCGGTTCATCATCGCAAAACGACGCTTGCCGCTTTTGCGATTACGGCGACAGCGGTAACAACTATGCCCACATTTTCACAGGAGAGTGGATCTACGACTTGCCCTTTGGCCACGGTCGCCATTATGCTTCAAACCTCAATTGGGCGGAAGATGCCCTGCTTGGGGGCTGGGAGTTCACGGGAATCTACCGCTATAACAGCGGATTCCCGATCGGCCTCGGAATCCCGGGCGATTTCGCCAACGCGGGCCAGCGCTCCAACGGCCAGCGGCCTAACTACGTGGGCGGCACTCAGAACCTGTCCAACTATACCAATGACCCCACGAACCCCAATAACGGTATCCGCATCATTAACGTCAACGCGTATTCTCTCCCGGAGAATTGCTCGAGCGGGAACTGCACGCTCGCCAATGGAACGTACCAGTTCGGTACCCTGGGGCGCAACACCACCACGGGTCCTCACTTCTCCAATTTTGATCTGGGCCTGTTCAAAAACTTCCCCTTCCGGGAAGGCAAGAATTCGCTGCAGTTCCGCGCCGAGTTCTTCAATGCCTTCAACATTCATGACTTCGGCGGTCCTAACGGTACCTGCTGCGAAGCCAACAACGCAAGCTTCGGAGACACGACGAGCACGCAGCAGAGCGCGCGCATTATTCAGTTCGCTCTGAAGCTTTATTTCTAGTTTGAACCTGAGCCAACCTACACGGTGACCGCCCCACGAGAGCGGTCACCGGTTCTTTTTTCATGTCGTCCGCAAGCCTCATTTGACGTAGGGGCGGCCCTTGATTTGATGTAGGGGCGACATCACCGGTACGTCCCAGCACCGAAACACCGCGTCGGCGGCCGCCAGCTCTTCTTACTACTCAGCCCGATCCGGCCTCCGCCAGCGTTGCTCGCATTGCATTTTCGCGCCCGGGTGCTGGTGTCATTTGAACGGTCCAAGCACAGTCATTCCCGCGAAGGCGGGAATCCATCTTCGAAGTTGTTGGAAACATGGAGTGAAGCAAAGTGGATTCCCGCCTTCGCGGGAATGACTGTGCTTCAAAAGAGGTTTCAAGCAGCAATGACACCAGTACTCGCGCCACTCGCCCCCGCCGGGCTTGACTGCGAAGACGAATCCACCCATACTCCACTCCAGCCAGGTTGTCTCGGAGGTTGCGTGAACACGAATGTCTTGATCGCGGCCATCACCGCCGGAAGCTCGCTCGCCATCGCGATCACCGCCCTGTTGCTAAACCACCGCGGATTTGGCGATCTGCGCGGGGAAATGGCTAACCTACGCCGGGAAATGGACAATCGATTTGCCGACCTCCGTAGCGAAATGAACCACCGGTTTGACGATCTTACGCGCTATTTCGAGGCGCCCTTTAATGGCCTCGAAGAGCGCATCGAACGCCTCGATCATCCTGTCGAAAGAGGACGATAGGTGCTGGGTGGGGTCGCCGCGCGAGGGATCCGCCATTCTAGCAGCGTGATGAGAAACGGCGTACGATTCATGTCATTTCGAGCGAAGACTTCATGAGCCTGTTCCCCAGGGGGTAGGCTACATTACCACAGCTATCCGCCAAGCCTATCTCACTTGACAGGCAGCCAAAGCCGTGCTAAGCTGCTGGGCATCGGGTTTCGATGTGCGCCACGCTCCTTGTCCTTTGCCCGCATTTCTCACCAGGATTCGAAAAGGGCGGGGCTTTCAGCCCCGCCGAATCCTGCGAAATCGCGGTCTTTGTGTTCCGCCCTTTTCGAATCCTGGTGAGTCGTCATGTCGCTTCGCGACACCCCAAAGCATGAAAATGGCGCTATCGAGGCGAGACGCTCGTCCGAAAACAAAGCAGTTAGCGCCTATTTTCGGAACAGAAATGCGGGTTAGATCCTTCCCTGCGTGCAAAGCGAGACAGAACCCACCAGAGGGCGCACGTCGTGGCAGAACCACAAGGGAGGACGGATTTCAGATCGAAAGATTAGACAGATTTAAGATTAGAGCAGAAAATCTCAAAGCCCAACGTTACGAACGAAGCCAAGAGGTTGTTGAAAACAAAGGAAAATGTTTTTCACACACCCTTCAAAGCCAAGAGGTATATGAAAATAAGTGGGTTATTTTTGTAAAGCCAAGAGGTTATTGATGATACATGGCTTATCAAAAACTATGGGGCGGATTATGTCTGTTAACTAGAAGGTTACCGGATCGGTGCTGGGAGCGCGGGCCGTGCCGCCCCCGTACCGCCCCCCTCCCCCTACGAACGAACCCAGCATGTTATTGAAAACAAAGACTCGTGTTTTGGTAACCCCAGCAAGTGACTGAAAATTTGAAACTTAGCCAAAATATCCCAGCATATGATGGATAACAAGTGACTTAATATGAAAATAGAGGCCAAGGCTTCGACTGACACACGCCACATCAGAGGACCATTGTTGCCTCAGGCGGCGGGGCGTATACTGACCTCTGAAAGCGAGTTTGATCATCGCATCGCCGGTGCGTAGGGGCGCAAGGCCTTGCGCCCTTACCGAACGCGGCTCGCGTAGGGGGCGCAAGGCCTTGCGCCCCTACCGAGCGTGGCTTCTATCGGCCGGAAACATTCAATGCGCCAACGACTTTTTCGAGTCTCAACGCTGTGGGTTTTGCTCCTCCTGGGTGCCCCCGGCACGGTATGGTCCCAGAGTCCAATCCTGGGCCCGGCCCCAACGATGGAAACTAGCCGCCTCTGGCAGACCTGGCACATCGTCGGAAGGGTTACAGACCTTAAAGGGGTGGCGATACGGGACGCGTCCGTGCGTGTTGATCCTGGCATGGGCATGCCGTTCGTCAGGGAGCTTACCACAGACGTCCAGGGCGGCTTCGCCACCGAATACAAGAATGATCTGACAAGCATGCCGACGTTTTACGTGAACATTCTGGTGGAGCACGAAGGCTTTCATCCGGCACGCCAATTCGTGGACTTTGGGGCCAGCGACAAGACTTGGGAAATCGACGTGGCCATGAGGCCCGACACCGACAGCGGCGACGAGGAGCTTCCCGTAGAGTCCCTGATTAAACTCCTCGCGCCTCAACTAAGAGCCAGCGTGGAAACGAGCGCGGCCATTCCCGTTGCCAAGAAGAACTTCGAGTTTGGAGCCAAGGTGTTCCTGGATGAACAGAAACCCGCCGAGGCGGTTCCGAGCCTCGATAGAGTGGTGAAACGCTATCCGGATTGCGGACATTGCCGCACCCTGTTGGGCCTCGCCATGCTCGATGCAGGGGATTGGAACGGCGCCACACGTCAGTTTGTAGAGGCTGACAAGCTGGCTACCTCAAAGGAAAGCGCTGCGGGCAGCGCGGACAAAGCCAACTCTCTGCTGATCGCTGCCGAGCTCGAAAACTGGAAGGGTGAGTACGGAACAGCCGCCGGGTTCCTGGTGCGGGCCAAAGACCTCGACCCGAAGAATGCCTTCGTCCTCCAGGAGCTAGGCAGGACCCTGCTTCTACAGAAGAACTGGGAGGCGGCAGACGAATATTTGGCCAAGGCGCTTGACGCGGGCGCCTCCAAGGAAGCGCTGTTGCTGCGTGCGAGAGCCCTTCTCGAGGAGGGTGATCCCGAGGCCGCCGATGGCGCCTTGCAGGACTACATGGGGACGGCGAATCTCAGGAGCTTTCCCGTTTCCATCCGCAGGCTTCACGCCGAGATCCAGACCCGGCTGAAGTTGCAATCTTACGGCCGTGTCCAATCCGTAGTGAGCCAACCGCTGGCCTCGCTCATCGAAGCCGTGCCCGAATTGCAAGGCTTACAGCCTGCTGCCAGCCAGGACGATCTGGCGACGATCCTTCAAAAAACAGGCGACGGCGTCAAGGCCTTCTTCACGTCGTTTCAGAACACGGTTTCCCTCGAGCAGATCCGCGAAGAACGGCTGGCCAAGGATGGGAAGATCGCGGACGCCTTGGACCAGAGGTTTCGGTATCTCCTGCTGACCCGGCCGGAAAAATGGGGGCTGGGCCTACAGGAGTACCGCACGGATTCCAGTGGGGAGCGAACACCCATGACCGGCCTGGACTCAGGGCTGATGCTGACCTCAGGATTCGCCTCCGCTTCCTTGCTGTTTCACCCGGAGTATCAGGCCGGAGCCACTTTCCGCTACCTTGGAAAGCAGCCGCTGAACGGCCGCGAATGTCACGTGGTGGCTTTCGCGCAGTCTCCTGCAAAGGCGCAGATGATTGAGCGATTCAACACCGGCGACCGGTCGGTGCTGGTGCTTTTCCAAGGCCTGGCTTGGATTGACGCTGAGAACTTTAAGATCGTGCGGCTGCGAACGGACTTGCTGGAACCCCAAACCAGAATACGGCTGCAGCGGCAAACCACCGAGATTACCTATGACCCCGTGCAGTTCAAGCAGGTCGCCTCGGCTTTGTGGCTCCCGAGCGAAGTCGCAGTGACGTTGCAGTGGGCGGGCAAGACGTACCACAACGAGCACCGGTATTCGGACTTCCGGCTGTTCAACACGGGGGCGCAAGAGAAGATACAGCAGTTGCCGGAGCCGCCCTAGCCCGCCTGAGGCTATTGATCTAGACTAGATACTTACGGGTGCGGACTCGAGTCAGCAGCGGCGGCCGGTGATGTCTGGGGCAAGGAATGCCCCAGGCGTTCTTCCTTAGCCGCGAGTTCAGATTGACCGGTGGCCTGGTAGAGCTTGGCTAGAAGTTGATGGTTGGCGGCGTCGCCCGGGTTCTCTTGCACCGCCTGCTGGAGATCGCCGGCCGCCTTAGCGTAGTCGCGCTCGGCAAGTTCGGCCTCGCCCAAAAAGTGGTGGGCTTCGCCCGGCCCGCCGGCGCCAAGATCGGCGGCGGTGCGCAGGAACGGAAGGGCCTTGGCGGCCTCGGATTTGGCCAGCCAAAACTCACCCAACCTCAAGTTGGATTCGGGATCGAGCGGATTTATTTGCAGTTCAGCCTGGAACTCTTTCGCAGCCACGTCGAAGTGCTTTTCGTCCCAGTAAATCTCAGCGATCAGGCGATGTGCGCCTTCGAGATTTGCATCGCGCTTGAGCGCCTGTTTAGCTTCCCAAAGAGCCTCGTAGCTGACGCCCTTCCATTGCAGCACCTGTGCCTGCACCAGGTGAACGCGTGCGGAGTCCGGCGCCACCGCGGCGATGCGCCGGTAGTGGTCTTCAGCCGCTTTCCGATAGGCCTTGATCAACAGGCTTTGAGCTTCAACACCCCAATTCGCATTGTCCTTGAGGCTGAGCAAGTAAGGAATAGCGGATTCGGGCTGATCGGTGGCAAGAAGGGCGGAGCCGAGCCAGAACTCGGCGTCAGGCAAGCCGGGCTTCAACGCCAGCGCGCGCTTGAGGGCCGCGACCGCTTCCGGGAAACGGTCGGTGCGGTAATAGCTGATGCCCAGATAGAGGGCGGATCCCCACAGCGACGGATCAAGCCGAAGGGCTTCGGCAAGCGGCCGAACGGCGGCTTCGTAGCGGTT
Source organism: Terriglobia bacterium (assembly GCA_035578005.1). Lineage (GTDB taxonomy): Bacteria > Acidobacteriota > Terriglobia > UBA7540 > UBA7540 > Gp13-AA77. The sequence continues at coordinate 63,116 of DATJYK010000162.1, read as the reverse complement.
CGCAAGGCACTCCACAAGCCCGAGCCGCTGCAGGATGGTGGAGTCGTCGGGGTGGCCCTTGAGGTAGTCGTGGTAGAAGCGGGCCGCCGCCGGGAAATCGCGTTTCTGCTCCGCCTCTTTAGCCCGATCAATCAACTGCTGCGAGGTCTGAGCGGGCGGAGACTGGCGGGCGCGTGCAAAGCACAAGCAGGAGGCTAACAGAACCAGCACAGCCCACACCTTGAAGGGGCGCTGGCCGCAGTCGAGTTTTCGGCTTTCCAAGGGCCAACCCTTCCTTGCGCGTGCCGTGTGAGGCTGAAAGCAGTCTATCATAAAGTTGCTGGACGGCATCGTAGGGCCAGGGCTTGCTCTGGCGTCAGAGTCGTGTATCGGAAGCCAGGACCCGTGGAAGAATCCGATTCGCCGCCAGAGCCGAATTGAGGCCCTGAGCGGGGAATACGAACGTGAAGGAACACGTCTCATGAAATACAGGCCCTCGCGACTCGCTCCGGTTTTGGCTGCGACCGTTGGGGTGTTCTTGCTGACCGGGCGTGGCGCGTCGCTCGCAACGCCAGCCGTCCCTTCCGGCCTGCAGGGGTTTGTTGATCCCAAGGCGGCAGCGCTTGAGCAGGACGGCGATCGCCTGCTGGCGGAGCGCCGCTTCGACGAGGCCATTGCAGACTTTCAGGCTGCACTGAAGATCGATCCTTCAATCGCCGACGTTCACAACAGTCTGGGCGTCGCCTTCATCGGCAAAGGAAATATCAGACAGGCCATTTCAGAGTTCCGATCCTGCCTGAATCTTGATCCCAAGGACGCCGAGGCTTGGTCGAATCTGGGCCTCGCCCTATTGCGCACCGGCGAGGTCGCTGCATCAACTCAGGCGCTGCGCTCGGCAGTGCGGCTTGGGCCTGATTCGCCGCAGAATCACTATCGACTCGGACTCGCTCTTTCCTCCGACGGCCAGGCACAGGCGGCGGCCGAAGAGTTTTCAACGGCTTTGAAGCTGAAACCCGACTACGCCGAAGCCCAGAATGACCTGGGTGTGGCGTTAGTCTCACTCGGGAAAATTGATGAGGCCATCGCTCACTTGCGCCGGTCGGTGGCCCTGAGGCCCGATTATCCCGAGGCCCATTACAACCTCGGGCTGGCGTACTCGAGCAAGAACGACGTAGCCAGTGCCTTGGCTGAGTTCCGGGATGCGCTAAGGCTGAAGCCGGATTATGTTGACGCCCAGATCCGAACGGGCGAACTACTGCTTCAGGCCGGTGAAGTGGCCCAAGCCGCGGAGCGGTTCAAGGCCGTACTACTCTCCACGCCAGGCTCGGCTCCGGCCCACTACGGGCTGGGGCGGTGCAATCTTCGCCTGAATCGAAACCAGGAGGCCCTGGCGGAATTCCGGAGGACGGTGGAACTGGACCCCAGCTTTGCCGAGGCCTACAACAACCTCGGGGTTGCTCTCGTTGCCTTAGGCCGTTTGGACGAGGCGGGCGCCGCCTTTAAAAGGGCTTCACAGCTCAAACCGGACTACGTCGATGCCCACTACAACCTCGGGGTCTTGAGTCTGGCGCAATCGGAGCTCAGTCTCGCGGTGCCTGAGCTTCAGAAAGCTGTGGCCCTGCAGCCTCGAAACACCGAATATCACTATCGTCTAGGCCTTGCTCTCTCGCAGTGTGGGCAGGTCCCGCAAGCGATCCTAGAGATGCGCACCGCTTTGGAACTTGACCCCAACAATGCCAACGCACATTACACGTTGGCACGGCTACTGGAGCGTCAGGGAGACTCGGCAGCGGCCGCGCGCGAGTTCGCGGAGTTTGGGAGAATCCGGCAGTTGCAGCACGAACAGGGCGAACGGGCCACCGAGGCCACCCTCGACATCGGCCACGGACTCGACGCCCTGTCGGCCGGAAATTTGCAGCAGGCGGTTCGGGAGTTCAGGAGCGCTGTCGAGGCAGAACCAAGTTCACCAGAGGCGCACAACCACTTGGGTGTGGCTTTAGCCAAGGCCGGCCAAGAAGAGGCCGCCATGGCGGAGTTTCGCAAAGCCCTCGAACTGCAACCCCAGGACGCGGCGGCTCGAAACAACACTGCCAGTCTGCTGGCCGCGCAAGGGAACCTCACAGGCGCCATTGAGCAATTGCAGAAAGCCATCGCGCTGCAGGACGACCTCGCCCAGGCTCACTACAATTTGGGAATTTTATTGACGCAGAAAGGCGACTCCACAGCAGGGCAGGCGGAGCTCGCCAAAGCCAGGGAACTTGGCTACTCCGGAAAAGGGAGTGGGTTGAAGTAGAATGACGCAAACCCTAAGGCGTCGTTGGGCGTCCAACCTGGAATCAGGGATTGGCCGTCTTGTCAGCGGGCGTGTACGGGCGCGGCGCTTGGGCATCGTGCGCCGCCGTTTCCTCGGATCGGAGTTGCTGATAGGTTGCGGCGATCTTCGCCGCCTCATCTCGCTGTCCGGTCCTCGTGTAAACCTGCATGAGGCTGAAGTACAGCGCAGCGTCGCGCGGATGGGCGTTCAGTGCCTGCCGAATATGAGACAGGGCTTCGTCGTATCGCTTCAAGCGGATCAGGTTCTCCGCAATGCCCCGCGCTGCGTCCACATTCGAGGCGTCGAGGCTCTGGGCCTGCTCAAACTCCTTGAGAGCCAGGTCGTACTTACCGCTTTTGGCATCGAGGTCGGCCAGCGCATTCCAGCCTTCGACAAGCCGCGGGTCCTTCTGCGCCGCCTGCTCAGCGTAGGGATGGGCGTCGTCAAAGCGGCCGGCATTCACCAGTTCCTCGGCGGCCTCATAGTAGGCGCGGCCCGAGTCGGGGAAGAGGCGAATTGTTTCCTGGGCGACCTGAATTCCCTGATCATCGTCGGCGGCGCGATAAGCGTCAATCAGCAGAAATCTGAGGTTCGGGTCGCTCGGCTCAAGCTTCACGGCTTCCCGCAAGGCGGCAACAGCCTCCTTGACGAAGTGGCCCTGGAGGTATTGCTGCCCCAGCAAGGAAAGAACCTTGGCATCGCCGGGCGACGCCTGGTTGGCCGCGCGCAAGCGCTCGATGGCTTCCGCATTCCGGTTCTGCCCGACGTAGAGAACGGCCAGCGCCCGATTGACTTCCACCGACTCGGGCCGCAGTTTCGAGGCCGCCAGCAGACTAGCCTCGGCGTCGTGATCCTGGTTGAGGTGGAGAAGAGCAAGTCCGAGGTTGCAATGAGCCTCGAAAGAGCCGGGATCAAGCTGCACGCTCCGCTCCAGCGGCTCGCGAGCTTGGTCGTACAGCCCTGCCCTTGCCAGCAGCACGCCCGCCGACTCCAGAATCTCCGGGTCCGCGGAGGCTTCGGCCAGAATCTGCGTCCGCAGCCGCGCGACCTCATCCTCCTGGTGGCTGCTCGCCGCCTGATCGAGCGCGAGGAGATGCTGAACCGCAACTTGGCTCGCGCCCTTCAGCCTCTCAGCAGAGGCGAATTCCTCACGGGCAGCCGCTGGGTGACCGGTCTTCTGATCAATGCGTCCGAGCTGATAGTAGAGCGCGCTCTCCCACGGGGTCTCTTTGAGACCGGCCTCGAGGCTGCCGCGAGCTTTCTCAAGCTGGCCCCGGTCAGCGTACAACTGCCCGAGCCGCTGGTTCGTGTCGTAAATGGCCAGCCCGAGGGCCAGGATGGCTTCGTAATCCCTGATGGCCTCCTCGGTGCGTTGCGTCGACTGCGCGATTCGTGCCAGAAAGTAAAGTGTGTAGGGGTTGTTCGGGTCGAGCTGGTGCGCTTTCTTGAATTCGACCTCGGCAGCCGCCCACTTGTCCTGCTTCCAGAGTGCGTATCCAAGATAGTGATGGATGCCGGGCGACTGCGGGGAAACGGCCACCGCCTGTTGGAGCAACCGGGCCGCCTCGGCGAAGCGACTCTGGCGAATGAGGCCGGAAGCGGAGTCGAAGAGCTGTTGCGCGTTCGTCCCCGAGTTCGAAGTGGACGCGCCAGACTGTCCGTCACTTTGAGTTGCCGAAGGCGCCGCCTGTGCTCGAACTGGAATAGTGCACAGCACAAGCGCGAGGCCCAATTGCAGTGGGAAACGCGAACAAGAAAGCATACTCATCTTAGTTTAGGGCAGCCGACATCGGCTGGCAACGCAGCCCGATTGAGGCCTGATTGCCAGCCCTCATCCTCCAACTTATGCGGAGAGGCGCCAAGCGCATCAAGGCGAACGAACTCATGAGGCAGGCGCAGGAATGACGCACTCAGGTGTCTCTCGGCGCACGTTCTGCTCACGGTTGCTGTCGCTCGGGTTATTCAATTTCGGCTCGCAGGATTCCCTGCTCCGTGGCCTCCTGCCCACAGCGCAACGCCATTCACAGTTTGGCCCGGCTGCTGCGGGAGCTGAGCCTCAGATTACTTTTCGAGACGTGGCCGCCGAGGCGGGCATCACGCCCAAACTGGTCTGCGGAACGCCGGAGAAGAAGTACATTATTGAGGTCAACGGCACCGGCTGCGTTTGGTTTGATTACAACAATGACGGGTACGTAGACCTTTACATTGTCAACGGCTCAACGATTGACCAGCTTCTGAGACCCTCAAACAGCGGCAGCCCAACTCGAAACTACCTTTTTCGGAACAACGGTGACGGAACCTTTACGGACGTCACCCGTGCCGCCCACGTCGAGGGCCGCGGATGGGGTTGTGGGGCGGTGGCGGCGGATTATAACAACGATGGAAATGTCGACCTCTTTGTGTATACCTATGGTAAGAACATCCTCTATCGAAACAATGGCGATGGAACGTTTACGGATGCCACAGAACAGGCTGGCGTGGGCGGTGATCCTTCCTGGAGCGCCGGCGCAGCCTTCGGCGACTACGACAATGACGGCTTTCTGGACCTCTACGTCTCCCGATACCTTGATTTTGACGTTCACCGGCTGGCGGACTATGACCACATGACCTGTCAGTTCAAGGGCATCAAGGTGGCGGCTTGCGGGCCGCGCGGCTTCCGTGGAGCGCCGGACGTTCTTTACCATAACAACGGCGACGGAACCTTTACGGACGTCACCGCCAAGGCCGGCGTTACCGACACCAAGCTCTATTACGGCTTCAGCGTCGCCTTTGAGGATTTCGATGGCGACGGACGGCCGGACATTCTGGTGGCCAACGATTCGAATCCGAACTACTTCTATCACAACAAGGGTGACGGCTCGTTTGAGGAGGTCGGAGTCACAGCGGGAATCGCTTACAATGGCGAGGGTCTGGAGCAGTCCAACATGGGCTTGGCGCTCGGCGATATCGACAACGACGGCTGGACGGACGTCTTCATCACCGAATTCGCCGAGGATAACTTCACCTTGTTCCACAATGATGGCAAAGGGATTTTTTCGGACATCTCATATCCTTCCGGCGTGGCGGAGGCGACGATTCCGAATCTCGGATGGGCGACCTTCTTCATCGACTATAACAATGACGGGCTTAAGGACCTGTTCTGCGTGAACGGCCACGTTTATCCCGAAGCGGAGCGAGCGAAAGGCTCCTCGTACCGTCAGCCACCCCTGCTGCTGGCCAACGTGGGTAATCGCAGATTCAAGCCGGTGAATTCCCAAGTGGGACTGGCGGCGCTGCGCCTTCCGGGACGTGGAGGCGCCTTCTGCGACTACGACAATGACGGCGACCTGGACGTGGCCATCGTTAACATCGACGAGCGGCCCACCCTGCTTCGCAACGACGGCGGCAATCAGGCAGGCCACTGGCTGCAGGTGAAAACCATAGGCGTGAAAAGCAACCGCGACGGCATTGGCGCGGCAGTCAAAGTGGTGGCGGGCGATCTCACCCAGTATGATCGCGTTCGCACCGGCGGCAGCTTTTGCTCCAGCAACGATACACGCCTTCACTTCGGGCTTGGCCGACGCGACCTCGTCGACCTCGTTGAAATCCGGTGGCCAAGCGGAACGGTGGACCGGCTCACGCACCTGGATCCCAATCAAGTCGTCGTTGTGCGCGAGGGACAAGGCCGAATTCCCTCCCCCTATCGCCCGCTCCGGCGTGCACCCAATTCTGGCCATGAAGGCGGCCACAACAAAGGCTGACTACATATGAACGGCAATTGTGGAGCAAGTCGTCTTCCTGCAAGTTGCCGGCCTAGGGGCCGGGAGGTGCTGAGCCGGCCTCTTGAGTCTGCTCAGCCTCTTTGCGCTGAAGGTCTGCCATCTGCTGCTTCATCAGCTCATTCGATTTCCGGGTCTCCTCGGCTGCCTTTTCGCTATTCCCCATGCGCTGATAGAGGCTGGCCAGCATCGCGTGCACTGTATGATCTGACGGTTCCGCCTGGACCACGATCGAGAGCTCGCGCAGTGCCTCCGAGTACCGCCGCGCGGCAAGGAACGCCCTTCCGAGCGATCGATGCGCTTCCGTCAGGCTCGGGTTCAGCGCCACTGCCTTCTGGAGCAGTGGAATACCCTTTTCCACTTGGCCCTCTTTCACGTCGATGTCTCCGAGTTCAAAATTCGCTTGAGCATGATTGGGGTTCAACTTCAACTCCGCTTCGAGCGCGGACGCCGCCTGGTCAAACTTCTCCATGCGCCAATAGGTATTCCCGATGTCGAAGTGCAAGCCGGGCGCGTCAGGCGCCAGGCCGAGCGCCTTCTGGTAAGCCGCAAGTGCTGCTTCGTATTTCTGCTGCTGAAGGAGTTGGTCCCCTTGGGTCTCCAGCACCAAGTACGAATCCGGATGCTTCCTCAGCAGAGTCTGGTAAGCCTGTTCGGCGAGTTGATCGTAAGAGGCGCCGATCCAGTAAAGGGTGTCGGCCTGTTCCCCTCGTCGTGCTTGATAAGCCTCAAGCACACGAATGCCCTCTTGCGGCCGGCCACTTGATGCATAAGCGCGCGCAAGGAAGATGGCTGGCAGTCGGTCGCCTGGGGCCAGTGTGATGGCAGCTTCGAGGTGTTTGAGGGCTGCGGGTAGATCGTTCCGGCGGTAGTAGCAAATGCCCGTGACCGTGGCCTGCTCGACTGTCGGCGGATAAGGCGACGACTCATTTGAACTTGGCCGTCCGTCTTCTTCGCAACGATCGAGCAATGCCAAGTCGTCCGCCAAACCGAGCCGGGCATCCGACATATTAGGGAAGTCCCGGAGGAGCCGCCGCCATTGCGCGACGGCTTGGTCGTATTTCTCGGCGCGATCGAGAGCTTTGACCTCCTCCAAGGCAGTCTGCGCATCATGGGGTGCCGGGTTGTTCTGAGACCTAGCCGCTGACGTGAGCCACGCCATGGCAAGAACGATGCACAGCCAGGACGGGACTGCGAGGCTTCCCTTCTTCCCTCGATTCAGCGAAGCGCGCAATGTGCTCCCCACTTCCAAGTGCAGCTTATCAAGTTCGTCGTTCGCTGGCGATTTGGCGTCCGCCTCCAGCTCGTTTCCGGAGCGGATTTGGCCGGCGGTGAGCCTACGTAAGTCAATTCTGAACGTCGTAATTTCGCAGGCCGCCGACTGCACGGTGCCTCGGGCGGTGGAACAAAAATGTACCGGACTGCTTATTTAAGATACTTGATTCAGTACCGGTTGGCCAAGCGACCTCGCGATCATTTGCATTTCGCGCCCACCGGCTGCCTCCTGAATCAATCTGTTCGGACGCGCCGCGAGCGTCCGCGGCGGGGAGGGGGCGTGTAGAAAAAGCGGCAAGCCCCCCGGGGTCGCCGCTTAATATCGAGGCTACATATATAATCTATTTACCTTGTCCGCAAGACAGACACGTCCAGCCGTGTCCTCCCGAGCGCAGCGAGGAATCTCGCCTTGAACGAGAGAGTCCTTGCTCACCATCGGAGCAGACTCTCTTCAACCCCATCGCTCATGGCATAATCTGCTTACTGTGAGTGATGTTTCCCAAGTCGTGTCTCGGCGAGGGCGAGTTTCCTGCGGGATTTTGCTCCTCTCGCTGGCCGCATCCGCAGCGCTGCTTCCCACCGCAGCCGCCACACAATCTGGGGCGACGGCAGTCAACCTGACGCCAGCGGCGACGCTCCCCACAACTTGCCAGTCCGTCGCCAAGGCTGATCCGAAGACGGCTGCGATCTGGGACGCGCTCACTTCGCATCCGGCGGCTGACGCCTACAATGTTCTGGGCGCGTTGTACGCCGGCAAGGGCGACGTCGCCTGCGCTGTTCCTGCCTTTGAAGCCGCGTTACGAATCGATCCCACCTCGTGGGAAGCGCACTACAACCTTGCGCTGGCGTTGATTCACGAGCGCAAGAACGCAGCCGCCGAAGTGCAGCTTCGCAAGGCCATCGCGGAGAAGCCGGAGTCCTTTGCGGCGCACAACGCACTCGGCACGCTCCTTCAGGACCGGGGCAGCCTGGACGAGGCCGCGAGCGAGTTCAAGGCAGCCATCGCGGCCAATGCGAAGTTTCCCTTTGCCTACTACAATCTCGCGCAGGTACTTTCCGCGCAGAAGCGCTACGACTCTGCCATCGACTCTCTCAAGCAGGGGTTGGCCGCCTCGCCGCCCGCGCCGCTCGCGGCCGATATGAACTTGGCGTTAGCGGTCGCTTACTCCGAGAACGGCAGTTATGGCGAGGCTATCCCTCTCTTCCGGGCGCTGGTCGCGGCCCATCCGAAGTCGCCCGAATTTCGCTTCAACCTGGCCACGGCTTACGCGCACCATCAGCAATACCAGGAAGCCGCCCGCGAATATCAGGAGGACTTGCAACTCGATCCGTCGAACGATCTCGCGCGGCTCTCGCTGGCCAAGGCCTACATGATGCTGAGCCAGTTCAGCGCTGCGATTCCCGTGCTCAAGGAATATGTCCGCCGCAAGCCACAGGACTCTGAGGGCTACAACGTTCTGGGCCAGGCGTACAAAGGACTCGGGGAATACGCCGAGGCAGAGAGTGCATTACGGCGGGCGGTCGCGCTCGACCCTTCGAGTTACGAGGCGCACTACAACCTGGGGTTCGTGTTGGAGCGAACCGGAAAACTCAATGAGTCGGTGGCGGAGCTCGAAGCCGCCAAGAAGCTGAACCCGAACGCGTCCGAGGTGCTTTACGAATTGGGTCTCGCGCTTTCGAAATCCAAGCAGCAAGCTGCCGCCAGCCAAGAATTGCAGGCTTTCCAGAACCTGAAGCAAAAGAGTGATGAGGCCGTTGAGGCCGGCAATCTGAACAACAAGGCCAATCAGTTACTCGGGGAAGGAAACATACAGGGAGCAGCGGAAGCGTACCGCCAGGCTCTCAAACTCGACCCGGATAACGCCCAGATGCACTACAACCTCTCACTGGCGCTCGACAAGCTCGGCGACGCCTCGGGTGAGCAGGCTGAGCTCGAGCGCGCGGTTCAGCTCGATCCGAACTTTGCCACCGCGCACAATCAGCTCGGGCTGCGTTACATGACGATGGGGCGAGATCCTGACGCGGAGAAGGAGTTCCAGACGGCCATTGCCATCAACCCGCATTACGCCGAGGCCAAGAGCAATCTTGGAGTGCTTTATGGGCGCGGCCATCAGGACCAGAAAGCCATCAGCCTGTTCGAACAGGCCGTGCAGGATGATCCCAAGTACGCGCAGGCCTTCGTGAATCTGGGACTGGTGCTGGCCGGCGAAGGCAAGCTGCCGGAGGCCGAGCAGCAGTTTCAGAACGCCCTGAAGGTCTCGCCGAACCATATCGGGGCGTACAGCGCGCTGGGTATGGTCCAGGCCAAAATGGGCAAGAGCGACCAGGCCATCGCTACCTTCCAGAAGGTCGTGAGTCTGCAGCCTAATTCGGCGCCGGCGCACTTGAACCTCGGGATTGCGCTCGCGGACCATTACGATCCGCAGGGAGCGTTGAGGGAATTCTCTGAAGCCGTGCGCCTCGATTCGAATTCACCCGCCGCGCACTACAACAAGGGCCGCTCGCTATACGATCAGAACCGGCCAGAGGAAGCGCACACGGAGCTGCAGACGGCCGTGCGATTGTTGCCCGACTATCCGGCGGCGCTTTATCTATTGGCTCACGTGGAACGGCAACTCGGAAACCTTGCGCGGTCCACCGAGCTTCTTCAGAAGCTCGTTCAAATTGAGCCGCGTGATTCGGACGGCCAGTTTCTGCTAGGCCAGAACTTGCTGCGCCAGGGCAAAACTCAGGATGCCATCGCACATCTGAAGGCCGCGGTGGACGCGGACCCGAACAACTCCGACGCCTTGTACAACCTGGCACAGACTTTGAGAAAGACGGGCAGCGCGGACGCGAAAACCTACATGGACCGGTTCCAATCACTCGAGCAGAGCCGCCACGTGATGGACCGCGTTCAGCAGCTTGGCAACTTCGGCGTGGAAGCCGCCAGCGCGCGCAACTGGGAGCTGGCGATCGCCGATCTCAAGGAAGCCTTGGAGACGTGCGGCCAGTGCTCCGAGAATGCCGCGCTGCATCGCGACCTCGGCCTGATTTATTGCCGCAAGGGCGACATCGAACAAGGCAGACGCGAGCTGAAGGCTGCTCTGGAGTTGAAGCCGGATGATGCCGACGCCCGAAAGGCTATGGACATCCTTGACGGTGTCGAGAAGACGCCACCCGCATCGCCTTAGCTGCCAGCCTGCAGAAAGTCGAGGCCACACTGGCGCTCAGCCGTGACCTTTTGTTGTATGCTCCGCCGAACGCTCAGGCTCTTGAACCCGCAGGACTTGATCTGCCGCGATATTTTCGATCCGCTGCACTGTTCCGCTGGGCCACGTCACTTCCAGCAGGCGGACGCGACGGTCGGCGCCGAGTCCGAAGTGGACTCGCTTGTCGCTGGCGGAGAGATAGCTTCCGGCGGTGTTCACCATGCCATATTGCTCGGCGCCCGACTCACTCACCAGGCGGATTGCGGTTCCGATACCGTCGCGATTGCTCACCGTCCCACGGGTATCAACGGTGAGCCAGTGATTGGCAAACCCACCGTCGCTGTGCAACACAACGGCAGGCTCATCGTTGCAGTTCACCACGATTTCCAGGCGGCCGTCGTTATCCAAGTCTCCCACGGCCGCGCCGCGGCCCGCTCGCGGCACCTCAAAAGGCTCACCACTTCGAGCTGAGACATTTGCAAAGCGGCCCTTCGCGTTTCGAAGCATCAGCATGGGTTCGAGGTACCGCACGTCCGGTTGCTCAAGCTGAACCTGGTCGAGCACGTGACCTTGTGCAACAAAGAGGTCCTTCCATCCGTCGTTGTCGTAGTCGAGGAACTTAGCTCCCCATCCCGAATACAAAGCGGTGATCGCAGCAAGCCCGCTCGGCGCCGTCACGTCATCGAACGTGCCTTTGTTGTTGTGATACAGAGCGTAGGTCTGGTTGGAGAGCGCGTTGATGAAGATGTCCGGCCAGCCGTCGTTATCATAGTCCTGGCAATCGACTCCCATGCCGGCATAAGCGCGGCCGTTATCGTCGTAAGCCATGCCGAGTGCAAGGCCCACTTCGGTGAACGTGCCGTTGCGATTGTTCTTGAACAGTTGCTGTGCCACCGTGTCATTGGCCACGACGAGGTCCGGCCAGCCGTCACGGTCGAAGTCGCAGATGGTCACGCCGAGGCCTTTCCCGACGGCCGCAGCGAAACCCGATTGCTTCGTGACATCCGTGAAGGTCCCGTTGCCATTGTTGTGGTACAGGACGTAAGCGATCGGCTTGAACTTGTCAGGAGGGCAATATCCGCGATAACCTCCGGCCCCAGGCTTGCCGCAGAAGGGGTTCGTTTCGAAGCTCCATTCCAGGTATCGAGTCACCAGCAGATCAAGATGGCCGTCGCGGTCGTAGTCAACGAAACAGGCGCCGGTTGACCATCCACCTGCGGCGACGCCCGCTTGGCGTGTGATGTCGGTGAACGTTCCGTCGCCGTTGTTGTGATAGAGCGTATTCTGGCCTACGTTGATCACGTACAGATCGGGACGACCGTCGTTGTCACAGTCTGCAACGGCCAGACCCATTCCGTACCCGGTGCCCTTCAGACCGGCTTTCTCGGTGACGTCAGTAAAGCGGCCATTGCCGTCGTTGTGGTAAAGACGGTTCCAGAACCGCCGATCAGATTTGTCGGGTTCTCTCCCCGACGGCATGGGATCTGCGAGCTTGGCGCCGTTTACAAAGAAGATGTCCAGGTAACCGTCGCCATCGTAGTCGAAGACGCCAACGCCGCTCCCCATCGCTTCGATCAGGTATTTTTGTGAAGTCCGCGAGGCGTCGTGCTTGAAGGATACGCCGCTTCGCGCCGCGATATCGATAAACGTCGGCAGCGGCCCGGCCGTCTCGCCCGATGCCAGAGAAGTTGACCCGTCTGTAAGTCCCATCACTCCGGTGAGGCCGAGGGTTGAGGTCAGACGCAGGAAGGAGCGGCGGCTCAAAGGACTGCTCATCAAATTTGTCGTGCTCAAACACTGCTACGCAGTGCGACGCCTCCGCGGCTAGCACTAGGTTCAGCTCTCTGCCGCTTCGACGAATGATACCGCATGTTTTGGAACCGCAGGAGTTTCGCGACTCAACCACATCCGCCCACGGCGGCCCGTCGTCCGGGCCAGGACCCAGGTATTCCAGCGGCTGATGATGTACCTTGATATCAAATAGGCGCCTTTTGGCTTGATCCCGGTCTGAACAAACTGCAGTCCGAGCCCGACAGGGGGCGTATTCAGCACGAATCCGATCCGCGCATCGGCCGTCGAAGGTCTTGCGCCATGTTGATCCGAAGATATAGACTTTGCTTCAGTCGGAGCGAACAGAAATGGCCAATGGCTGCCGCCGCAGTTCGATTAAGTTAGCGCTCTTTTTGGCGAGCGTTGGTGCCGCGGCTGCTTGCTCAGCAAGCGACTCGGCGCCGGAAGCGGTTCTATTCAATCGCGACATTCGTCCCATTCTGTCTGACCGCTGTTACACCTGCCATGGTCCGGACAAGGCGAATCGCAAAACCAACATGCATTTCGACACCGAGGAGGGCGCCTTCACAGCCCTCAACAGCGGCGGATTCGCTATCGTGCGCGGCGATCCTGCGAAGAGCATGATGTTCCAACGTATCAGTTCGGATAATCAAGCCTTCCGCATGCCGCCGGCGTACATGGGCTTTGCGAAGCTGCCGGAGCGGGACATCGATTTGATCCGGCGTTGGATTGCGCAAGGAGCCAAGTGGCAAAAACACTGGTCTTTCATTCCGCCTGAGATCGCTCCGCGGCCGGCGGTGATGCACCAGCAGTGGCCGCGCAACGCCATCGACTACTACGTGCTGGCGCACCTGGAGCGCGAAGGGCTCGCGCCTTCGCCGCAAGCAGACCAGGCCACGCTGATACGCCGCGTCACTCTCGACTTGACGGGCCTTCCGCCTACGCCCGCTGAGGTGACTGCGTTCCTGAATGACCATTCTCCCGACGCCTACGAAAAGGTGGTGGACCGCTTACTGGCCTCTCCGCGCTACGGCGAGAACATGGCCTGGCAGTGGCTTGAGGCCGCGCGCTACGCCGACACCAATGGGTACCAAAGCGACGGCGTGCGAAATATGTGGCGCTGGCGCGACTGGGTGATTGACGCTTACAACCGAAACATGCCGTTTAACCAGTTCACCGTCGACCAGCTTGCGGGAGATATGCTGCCGCACGCCACCCGCGACCAGATCGTGGCGACGGGATTTAATCGCAACCAGCGCACCAGCGCGGAAGGCGGCATTATCGATGAAGAGTTCCGCGTAGCCTATGTCGTGGACCGCGTTGACACCACGTCCAGCGTCTGGCTGGGTCTTACCATAGGCTGCGCCCGCTGCCACGACCACAAATTCGACCCGATTCTGCAGAAGGAGTATTACCAGCTCTTCGCTTATTTCAACAACGTGCCGGAGAAAGGCTTCGTCTATAACTTCGGTAACGAAGAGCCCTACATCAAGGCTCCCACTCCTGATGAGGAAGCGAAGCTCAAGGGTTTGGACTTGAACCTGGCGGCGAAACAGGCCGCCTATTCTTCACTCCAGCCTGAGATCATCAAGAGCCAGCGAGCTTGGGAGCGTTGGGTGAAGAGCTCGCATGTTTCCGACTGGAACGTGAGCGACGGGCTGATTCTGCAGTTTCCGCTCGATGGCGATCTTCGCGAAACCACCGGAATTTACGACAGGCGGAATTCTTTTGACCATCAACCTCCGGCCGGCCAATCGACCGAGAAACACCAGGGACCGTTGCAGCCCGTGGTGGCCGGCGGGACGGATGCCAACCTGCCCTTCGTGCCCGGAAAGCTCGGCAAAGCCGCCAGCTTTGACGGCCATCGCTACCTGAACGGCGGAAAGGTGCTGAGCTTCAATTATCTTGATCCGGTGACTTTCGCAGCCTGGATTTATCCCACCTCCGCCAACGGCGCCATTCTTTCCAGCGTCGAGGACGTGCACGAGGGCTCGGGCTATGGGCTTTACCTGCGGGACGGCAAACTCACCTATCACTTCACCATGCGCTGGACTGACCTGGGAATGCGGCTCGAGGCGCTGCAGCCACTCGCCCTGAACCAGTGGCATCACGTGACGTTTACCTACGACGGCAAACGCAAGCCCTCAGGCGCGCGATTCTACGTGGACGGTGTCCCGCAAGAGACCAAGGTCCTCTTCAGCGAAATGTCGTGGCCGCTGGGCGAACCGCAGCCTTTCCGGATCGGCGCCGGCGAAGGCCCGGAGGATCGCTTCCAAGGTGCGATTGAAGATGTGCGGATTTACAACCGCGCGCTTTCGCCTGACGAAGTTGGCGTGCTCCCAGTGCTGAAGACGGCTCCTGAAATCGCTTCGATCGCGCCTGCCAAGCGAACCCCTGCCGAGGCTAACAAGCTCGCTTTTTGCTTCCTTGAACAGTACGCGCCTGAAGATGTGCACGAGTCGCGATTGCAGTTGGCCGAGGCCCAGAAAGCGCGCGACCAGTATTACGCCAGCATTCCCACGGTGATGGTGATGAAGGAAGGGCCGCCGCGCGACGCCTACATCCTGAAGCGCGGAGCCTACGACGCCCACGGCGACAAGGTTTTGCCCGGGCTTCCGCATGTGCTGCCGCCCATGCCGGCCGGATTCCCCAACAACCGGCTCGGACTGGCGGAGTGGCTTGTCGATCGGTCAAACCCGCTTACGGCTCGCGTCACCGTCAACCGCTTTTGGCAGATGCTGTTCGGCACCGGCCTGGTAAAGACCGTTGACGACTTTGGCTCTCAGGGCGAATGGCCGATGTACCAGGACGTGCTCGACTGTCTGGCGGTGAAATTCATGGATAGCGGTTGGGACGTGAAGGCTCTGCTCAAGACGATGGTGATGAGCGCCACCTACCGCCAGTCATCCAAGGTCACGCCGGCATTGCTGGAGCGCGACCCTGAAAACAGGCTGTTGGCTCGTGGTCCACGTTTTCGCCTGCCTCCGCAGGCCATTCGCGACCAGGCGCTGGCAATCTCAGGCCTGCTGGTGGAAAAAGTAGGCGGCCCGCCTGTGAAGCCCTACCAGCCCCCGGGGCTCTGGGAAGAAGTCTCCTTCGGCGAGAGCTATAAGCCGGACACCGGCGACGCTCTCTACCGGCGCAGCCTCTATACCTTCTGGAAGCGCACGGTGGCGCCGCCCACTATGGTCACCTTCGATGCCTCCCCTCGCGAGACTTGCATCGTGCGCGCCAATCGCACCAACACGCCCATGCAGGCTCTCGATCTGATGAACGACGTCACTTACGTGGAGGCTTCGCGCAAGTTCGCTGAACGGATGATGAAGGAAGGCGGCGCCTCGCCTGACCAGCGAATCGATTACGGCTTCCGTCTGGCGCTGGCGCGCCCGGCGAAGCCGCAGGAGCGGTCCGTGCTGCTTGATGCGTTAGGCCAATTCAAAGCGCGCTATCAGGCCAAGCCTGACGCAGCCGCCAAATACCTTTCGGAAGGTAACTCGCCACGCGACCCGAAGCTGGACCCGGTGGAATTGGCGGCCTACACGGCTGTGGCCAGCCTGATCTTCAACCTGGACGAGACCATCACCAAGGAGTAAGCCATGGACCCCATCCACGATCGCTGTCTCTGCATGACCCGCCGGCACTTTTTCAGCCTCAACGCGGCCGGCATCGGAACTGCGGTGCTGGCCTCGCTCCTGGGGCACGATCTGCTGGCAGATGAGGCGCCGAAAGCGGCGGCAAGTGACCGGCCCTTTCCGGGCCTGCCCGGCTTTCCTAATTTTGCGCCCAAGGCGAAACGCGTGATTTACCTGTTTCAGTCCGGCGGACCCTCGCAGATGGATCTTTTTGATTACAAGCCCGCGCTGAAAGAAAAACGCGGCGAAGAATTGCCCGCCTCCGTCCGCATGGGGCAGCGCCTGACAGGAATGACGGCCACCCAGGATCGTTTGCCTGTGGCTCCCTCCATTTTCAAGTTCGCGCAGTACGGGAAGTCGGGCGCCTGGGTGAGTGAGCTGTTGCCACACACCGCGAAGATCGTCGATGACCTCACCTTCGTAAAATCGGTGAACACAGACGCCATCAATCATGATCCGGCGGTGACTTTTTTCCAGACCGGCGCTCAAATCGCAGGCCGGCCCAGCATCGGCTCATGGCTAGCTTATGGACTGGGCAGCGAAAGCAAGGACCTTCCCGCTTTCGTGGTGCTCATCACGCAGGGTGCGACGGGCCAGCCGCTCTACGATCGCTTGTGGGGAAGCGGCTTCCTGCCCACGCAGTATCAGGGCGTGAAGTTCCGCTCCTCGGGCGATCCTGTGCTGTACCTGACCGATCCCGACGGCTTTGCGAAGGACGACCGGCGGCTGTTTCTGGATGCCTTGGGCAAATTAAACGGCTTGGCTTACCAGGATTTCGGCGACCCCGAGATCTCTACCAGGATCAAGCAGTACGAGATGGCGTTCCGGATGCAAGCCTCGGTGCCGGAGCTGACCGACCTTTCCAAAGAACCCGAAAG
Source organism: Terriglobia bacterium (assembly GCA_035578005.1). Classification (GTDB taxonomy): domain Bacteria; phylum Acidobacteriota; class Terriglobia; order UBA7540; family UBA7540; genus Gp13-AA77. Next base: position 46,298 of record DATJYK010000162.1, on the reverse strand, counting down.
CGTGTATCAGCTTTACGGCGACGATGCCAAGAAGCCGGGAACGTTTGCCGCGAATTGTTTGCTGGCGCGGCGCCTGGCGGAGCGCGGCGTGCGCTTTATCCAACTGTTCCACCGCGACTGGGACCATCATGGCGACTTGCCTCACGGCATCGCCACGCAGTGTAAGGCGACGGATCAGGCGGCCGCGGCATTGGTGCAGGATTTGAAGGCGCGCGGCATGCTGGACGATACTCTGGTGGTGTGGGGCGGCGAATTCGGACGGACCGTCTACTGCCAAGGGCGCTTGACGGCGGACGACTACGGGCGTGACCACCATCCGCGCTGCTTCACCATGTGGCTGGCGGGCGGCGGCTTCAAGCCGGGTCTGACCTACGGCGAAACCGACGACTATTGCTACAACATCGTCAAAGACGGCGTTCACGTTCACGACATGCACGCCACCATGCTCAAGACTCTCGGAATCGACCACACCAAGCTCACGTTCAAGTACCAGGGACGCAACTTCCGTCTTACCGATGTCCATGGGGAGATCGTCGACAAGATTCTGGCCTAAGGGGTACATGGACGAGACAACTGGCGACCTATGGCGGAGAGTGGAAATTTCGGTGCTCTCGGGTTGGTCCTTCTGGGCCTTGCCTTCGTCGGCACCGCCATCCTAGCGGCTTACTATGGACATCTGTGGTCCGAAAAGGTCTTTGAAGGGACGTTCGCGGCCGCCGCAGAAGCGGCGTTCGGGGTGTTCGTCGTTGGCATTGTTGTCCGGTGGTACCAGTGGAGGGCGAGTATTCGAGAAGAAAAGATGGCGGTGCTCCGCGAGCTTTCCAGGATTCGTGAAAAAGTTCGCGAGGCAAACTTTTTGATGACCGCCCACGAGTCCGCGAAGACGTGGACCGAGCAGACACGTGAGCTTGTAAGGCTCGTTGACCGGATCACCGACCTCCAAGAAGCCGCAAGCCGGAACGGTCCTACCCAGATGATTCGGACTGCGCTCGACAACGCGAAGAAGGATCTGGAAAAGCTGCAGGATGAATATCGGCGTAAGCACGGCGACGTTGCGAAACTGGGTACGCAGTGGGATGCGATCCTTGACCTTGTGCCCGAATCGAAAAAACTTGTTGTAAGTGACCAGAGTCCTTTGGTTGACGCGTTGAGCGAATCCATTCGCTTGCTGAAACAAGAATTGCATCGATAGCTCTCGTGCCTCGGTCGAGAAATACGGATCGCCTGGTGCTCGCAGATCGGCAGCATGCTGACCTCGTCGTCACTTATTTTCAGTAGGCTACTATTGTAGACCGCATGCACATGACAATTGTACTATAAGGTCAATAAACCCTTACACGAAAATTACCAAACGAAACCGTTAGGTTGTTGAAAACAAAGGATCGGCCAGTGAGAAAAGTGAGAAACGGAGAAATAACCCTGCTGAGAATCCGCGACATTGGGTGTCTGCGCCAACGGCGGACTCGACAACTTCTGCCACTCTAGCGTTTACCCGACTGATGCCCAAGGAAGCCGTAGTCATCGCCGCCGCGCGCTCTTTCGATGCCCGCTACCAACTGCCGACTGGGGCGGGAAGCGATGCCGTGCACTCCAATCCCGAGTACTGCCTTGCCGTGACGCTTTTGGAAACGAAGGCGGGCTTGACCGGTTGTGGCATCGTACTGACCCTGGGCGAAGGCAACCGGATTGTTTGCGAGCTGATCGATGCGCTGGCCACGGCCTTGGTTGGCCGGGAAATCGAAGAGTTGATGGCGAGCTTTGGCCAGGTTTCCCGCCGGCTGGCCGACCATCCTCATCTGCGGTGGCTTGGTCCGCATAAGGGTGCGGTTCACCTCGCGCTGGCTTCGATCACCAATGCCTGTTTCGATTTGTGGGCGAAGGCGAGGGGAGTCCCACTCTGGCGCTTGCTCCTGGACTTTACGCCCGAGCAGGCCGTCCGCCTGCTCGACGTGACCTATCTGGATGACGTCCTTGTCGAAGACGCGTGCCTCGATTTACTCCGGCAAGAGGAGGCGTCGCGAAACGAGCGCAGCCCGCTGCTGAAGTCCGGATATCCGGGATACGACACGTCGGTCGGCTGGTTTGAGTACGACGATGACCGCGTTCGCGAAGGCGCCCTTCGTGCGCTCGACGCCGGTTTTCGCGCTTTCAAACTGAAGGTCGGCTCACGCGATTCGCAACGCGACTTGAGGCGTGCCCACTTGCTGCGGGAGCTTGTTGGACCTCACGGTCTGGTGATGCTCGACGCAAACCAGCAGTGGGCGTTGCCGCAGGCGGTCCAGATATGCCAAGCTCTTCGCAGTATTTCACCCTATTGGATCGAGGAACCGACCCATCCGGATGACGTGGGCGCGCACCGCAAACTTCGCGAAGCCATCGCGCCGATTCGCATTGCCCTTGGCGAGCACGTGCCCAATCGCGTCATGTTCAAAAACTTCATGGAAGCCGGCGCGCTAGACTTTGTCCAAGTCGATTGCACCCGCGTGGCAGGCGTCAGTGAATTCCTCACCGTCAGCCTTCTGGCGAGAAAGTTCGGGTTACCCGTGGTTCCCCACGTGGGTGACATGGGCCAGATTCATCAGCACCTTGTGCTGTTCAATCACATCGCCCTGGGCCATCCCGTCGTTTTTCTCGAATACATCCCTCACCTGCGACCGCACTTCGTGAACCCGGCACGCGTCGAGAGCGGCGTCTATCGCGTCCCGCAGGAGCCAGGTTCCTCTTGCGATTTAGTCGAACTTCGCAAACCGTGAGCGCGGGTCGAGCGAATACTTGGACGATTTGACTTGAGCTTCGGTCATGTGCTAACCAAGATTCGCGTTTGGCGGCATGTGAGAACTCTGAACGGGAAGGATGCTCAATGAAGGATCGTCGTCGCTCGCGAGACCGGTTTGGGGTCGCACTCGCTGTTACCACGCTCTTGTTGATCGCCACTACGGGTGTGCGGCTTGCGAAATCCGCCCAAACCTCAAGCACCAGGAATGAACGCGCCGAGGCCCAGCGCACGAAGTGGTTTCGAGACGCCAAGTTCGGGATGTTCATCCACTGGGGGCCGTACTCGCTGGCAAGTGTCGAGGCCTCGTGGGCCATCATGCGGCCCCTACCCGGTGGTATCAGCCAAGACGAATACGTCAACCTGTACAAGCGATTCAACCCCACCCAATTTGATCCCGCGGCCTGGGTCAGGCTTGCGCAGGAAGCGGGACAGCGATACATCGTGTTCACCACCAAGCATCACGACGGCTTCTGCATGTTTAACTCTTCGCTGACCGATTACAAGATCACGAACACGCCTTACGGCAAGGACGTTACCGCGATGCTGGCCAAGGCGGCCCACAACGCCGGAATGCCAATCGGCTTCTACTATTCCCCGCCGGACATGCACAATCCCAACTTTCGGGATACCACGAAACTCGTGAAAGATAGTTGGCACGGCGACCCGGAACGGCTTCAATGGGCTGACTATCTTGACTACATGGGCGGCCAGCTTCACGAGCTGGTTACCCGGTACGGACCCGTGGCGCTGATCTGGTTTGACGGTCTCGACTGTCCTTACAAATACAACCCTTGGCGGATGCTGCCGCTGATTCACCAACTCCAGCCGAAGGCTCTGGTGAACGACCGCTTAGGATTGCCCGCTGACTTTGGCAGTTCGGCCTTCGAGAAAGGCGTGCCGAACGGAGTGCCCACAAACACTGGCAAAGTGGTGCCGCTCACCTACGGAAGCCCGGCGAGCCTCTCGCAGGCGGCGCCTCCGCCGGAACATTTTCGCCTGTGGGAAGAGTGCATGACGATTAACGACACCTGGGCCTACAACAAGAATGATCAGCACTACAAGTCCACAAAGGAACTGATTCAGACGCTGGCCGATGTGGCCAGCAAGGGTGGCAATTTTCTGCTGGATGTGGGCCCGACGCCCGAAGGTACCATTCAACCCGAGTTCGTTGAACGGCTGCGCGCCATGGGAAAGTGGCTGAAGGTGAACGGTGAATCCATTTACGGCACAACCTATGGTCCCTTGCAGGATTTGCCATTCGGCAAGACCACCGCCAAGGGCGACACCGTTTATCTCCACGTGTTCGACTGGCCTTCAGCCGGAACGCTCCAACTGAGCGATTTCAGCGGACACGTTGCCGCCGTCAGCGTGCTGGCCACGGGCGAGAAGCTCCAATTCAAACAGGAGAGCTCAGGAGTGACGATCAATGTGCCGCCGGCCGCGCCGGATTCTGACGATAGCGTGATCCAGATTCAGTTGCGGCGGTAGCCGAGGCCAGCGTGTGGGGAACGAGACTCGCCAGATGTTTCGTGGTTGCGGCGCTCCTTCTGTTCAATGCTCTCGCGGCCGCTCAGGAATTTGATGCGGTGGTTTCACGCCAGAATCGCAAACCCGCGACGATTCTCGATGAGATCGACGACCCTGCTGAGCGTCGAGCCTTTGAGGCTTTGTACCACACGCCCGATGCGAGGGAGCGGCTGAAGCTGGCGGAGGCGTTCCTGTCGGCATACTCGCAGTCGTGGGTTCTGGCCGAGGGTTACGAAATCGCGGCCAAAGCTTCAATTGACCTGGGCGATTCGGATCGAGCTTTGGAATACGCCTCCAGTTCATTGAAACTCTTTCCGGAAAATCCGCTCTTGCTCGTCTCGGTTGCGAACGTTCAGGCACAGCGCGGGCTGGCGCAGCAGGCGGAGCGGAGCGCGCGCGACGCACTCGACGATCTCGACCGCTTTGCGCACCCGGCATCAGTCTCCGAACAGGCCTGGCCCGACATCGAGCGGCGGCTTCGCGCCTCATGCTACTTTGCTCTGGGTCGTGCGGGTGTGTCACAAGCGTTGGTCGCGTCAGGCCAGGCGCGCAACGATCTGCTTCGGCAAGCTGTGGCTGACCTGTCGCAGGCCGCCTTCCTCAACCCGAGCGATTCCGAGATTTTCTACCTTACCGGCCTGGCGTACTTATCCTTGGGTGATCGCGCCTCAGCAGCCTCCCAATTCGCCGCAACCTATCGTCTCGACGGAGGACTTCGGTCGAAGGCCGAGGATCAGTTGAAATATCTATACGCGGCGAGTTCTTCACAGCGCCAGAGTTTTGAGCAGTATGTTGCCAGCTTGGTCGAGCCGGAAATAGCTGCATCGTCCGCGCCATCAGCAGAGCCCGCTGAATCAGCATCGCACTATGCCGGTTCCGCAGCCTGCCGTCCCTGCCATGCCAATATTTACGAGCAGTGGTCCCAAACCGGCATGGCGAAGATGTTTCAGCCCTATAGGTCCGAAAACGTGATCGGCGACTTTACGCACGACAACACGTTCTACGAAGGTGATCACACACGCTGGGCGAACGGAGATCTCACCTTTACTTCGGATGAGAAACGTACCCCTTACGCGCGCATGATCGTTGACGGAGGCCGGCACGCGTTCGAGATCCGTCAGTCGGACGGCTGGCATCGCTATCCGGTGGACTACACGATCGGCTCGAAGTGGGAGCAGGCGTACGCCACGCGTCTTCCAAACGGTGAAATCCACGTCTTCCCCATTCAGTACAATGTGCGGGAGAAGCGCTGGGTGAACTTCTGGGAAATTATCGACACTCCCGGCAGCCCGCGCGCCGATCTTACGCAGTGGGAAAAGCTCGACGTGTGGACCAGTTACCAGGCGAATTGCGCCGTGTGCCACACGAGCCAGCTCCGGAACGTCACGGGCGGGGGATTTGCGCCTGCCGGCCTCGAGTTCCGCGAGCCCGGAATCAACTGCGAGATGTGCCACGGGCCGTCCCAGCGCCACGTCGAGTCCATGTCGAAAGGGGAGCCCTATGCAAAGCGCGCCCTCGATCCGCCGGTGGACTTTTCGAAGATCAGCGCTCGCCAGTTTCTGGAGATTTGCTCGCAGTGCCACATGCAATCAGCCATTCGTGAACCCGGCCGCGGCGGAGAACTGAACTACTCGACCGCCGGTGAGTTCTTCCAACGTTACACGATGCGGCCGTACAGCGAGTTTTCCCGAAAGGGCTTTTACAAGGACGGCCGGTTCCGCGAGACCACGTTCATCGTTGAATCGCTTTTGCGGTCAAAGTGCTTCACCGAGGGGAACGTCACCTGCGGCAGTTGTCATGACCCGCACCCGGCAGACGCCGGCGTCAATCCCACGTCGCTGAAGTTTCGAGATCACCCCGATCAAATGTGCTTGCAGTGTCACTCACAGTACTCCGCGCAGGAGACCTTGCAGCGACATACTCACCACGCCGCGGCCTCGGAGGGCAGCCGCTGCGTCGCGTGCCATATGCCGCGCATCATGGATGCGCTTTTGTTTGAGGCTCGAACTCACCGCATCGATAACATCCCGGACGCCGCAGCGACACAACGCTTCGGCCGGCAAGAGAGCCCCAACGCCTGCCTGCTTTGCCATCCGCAGAAGGATGCCGTGTGGCTGAGTGCCCAACTTTCCTCCTGGAATATCGAAAAAAGCGCAGGCCCCGAGCATGGTCGTTGATCGAGTAGAGGAAATGCTGAGGTTCTTCGCTTCGCTCAGAATGACATGCCTCCCGCTCGTCGTCGGGTTCATGGCTTTTTGTGCAGCCACGCCTGGCGGCTGCCAGGATGCACCGACCGTCGTTTACGGGAATATCTCTTTGAAGGTTGGCTATGTCGGGTCCAAAGCTTGTGGGACCTGCCACGCCCCTATTTATGAGAGCTACCTCAAGACAGACATGGGCCGCTCGATGGCGCTGCCTGCGGACCCCGATCAACTGGCGCGGATTCCTTCCCGGGTCACCGTCCACGATTCGAAGCTCAATCGTTACTTCGAGACCTTTCGTCAGGGTTCGGAGATCTTCCAGAGCGAGTACGAGCTGGCCTCGAACGGAACGGAGGTTTTCCGCAACACACAGAAGATCGCGTACGTGATCGGCTCAGGCGCGAACGGAGTGGGCTACATCGTCCGGCAGGGCGGCTACCTCGTGGAAGCGCCGCTCTCTTACTACACAGAGTCCAAGTCCTGGGCGCTGTCGCCGGGCTATGAACTCGGCGACTACGGTTTCAGCCGCACGGTTGCAGCAGGCTGCATCGTTTGCCACAGCGGACAACCCCAACCCGCGCCGGGCGACTACGGCCGTTATAACGACCCGCCGTTGCGTGAGCTCCCCATCGCCTGCGAAAGCTGCCACGGGCCCGGCGAGCTGCACGTTCGGGAGCGCACGAAAGCCGCACCGCTTGCGGGTTCGACTGATACGTCCATCGTGAATCCCGCCAAGCTCTCCGCCTGGCTTGCCGACAACATTTGCATGAACTGCCATCAGGCCAGCGACACCCGAGTGCTCCAGCCCGGCAAGACCTATTCGGACTTTCGGCCCGGTGGCCCACTTGAAGACACCGTCGCCATCTTTGCCCTTCCGCTCACGCCTGCGTCACCGCCTGCCTCGCCCCTGCTGGAACACTTCTCGCTGATGAAGCTCAGCAAGTGCTTCACCGCAAGCGGCGGGCGCATGAGCTGCCTCACATGTCACGACCCTCACGTTCAACCGCGCGTCAACGCTGCCGCCTATTATCGCGATCGGTGCCTTGCGTGCCACACCGAGAAGAGCTGCCCGTTGCCGTTGCGCGTTCGAAACCGCAACACCCCTCCCGACGATTGCGCCGGCTGCCACATGCCGCGGCGAAGCCTCACCCTGATTTCACACGCCGTGCTGACAGACCACCGTATCGTCCGAGACAGAACCGAGCCTTACCCCGAGGCCGCCTTCCATCAGACCACTCCTGACCTGCCCGACCTCGTGCACGTCAACGCCGTGCCGGGTTCGAAGCAGCCGCTCCCTCCGCTCACCGTCTTTCGGGCTTACGGCGACCTGCTGGCAGCACATCCCGAGTTGCGCGCGGCCTACAGCCGTTTGCTGGACCAGCTTGCGCGCACAGACCCGGACAATCTTGACGTGCTCTCAGCGCTCGGATCGAGGAGCATGAGCGAAGGCACCCCTGAGAGCAAAGACGCCGCCGTGCGGTACTTCTCGCGGGCTGTGCAGTTGGGATCGAGTTCGGTGTCAGACTACCAAAACCTCGGCAGCCTGCTGGCTGATGCCGGGCGCACGCAGGAGGCCATCACTGTGGTTGAAACGGGGATCAAGCTCGACCCTTACGACGAGCGGCTTTACAAGGCGCTGGCGGTGCTCAACATCTCGGCGCATCGCTACCCGCAGGCGCTCGCGGCGATGAAGAAGGATCTGGAGCTATTTCCCGAGGACGACTTCATGCGGTCGCTTATTGAAAAGGCCCAGGAAGACGGGCCATAGCACACCGGGCTGTAGCGCCGGTCTATGACCGCCGTTCTTGGAAAAACTCATGGCTTCGGCGCTCATCGTCCGCCTCCATAGCCGCCCTCAACCGGCCTCAGTCTGAACCGGTGAGTCCTCGTTTAGCCGATGCTTCGAATCGGGGTGGTGGAAGCCAAGGCGCGCGGCGATCTCCGCGGCTGCATCCCTCACCGCTGCCGCGAACATTCCGATCTTCTCCGTGCTGATGCGGGTGATCGGCGCTGAGAGGCTGATCGCAGCCACCGCTTCGCCACGGGCGTTCAAGATGGGCGCGCCGATGCACCGCGCGCCCATCACGTTTTCCTCGTTGTCCAGCGCGTAGCCTTGGTGGCGCACGTTCTCAAGCTCGCTCTTAAGCTGCATGAGGCTGGTGAGGGTATAGGGCGTCATCGCCTGGAAGTTGAGGGACGATAGCAGATGCGCTTTTTCCTCGTCGGGCGCGAAGGCCAGCAGGGCCTTGCCGAGCGCGGTCGAATAGAGCGGCCGGCGCATTCCGATCTTAGAGACGAGACGGAACGCGTGCGGGCTTTCCAGTACGGCCGTGTACAACACCTGTCTGCCGTCCAGCACCCCGAGGTTAATCGTCTCCTCGGTCGCCTTCCAGAGGTCCCGCAGCACGGGCGCCGCCGCTTGCTCCAGCATGGTGCGATGATTCCCCCGGGCGCCCAACTGAAGGAGCTTCATGCCCAGCATGTAGGAACCCGCGTCATCGCGCATCAAGTACCCTTCGCGTTCGAGATGCGCCAAAAAGCGGTAAGCCGTGCTCTTGTTGATCCCTGCTTCCGCGCTGATGGTCTTGAGATCGAGCCCGAAAGGATGGCTCTGCAAAAGATCAAAAATCTTCAGAACCTTGCTCAAAACGCCGACGGGAGCCGACTTTGATTCGCGCGATCGCCTCATTTAGGTACGTCCGGCGGTTGTTATATGGGAATCAGCATAGATCCTTCAGCATTCGAAATACAAATTCAACATCTGAAACAGGGCGGACCGCGTATCACGATAACCGTTTTCTCTGAGCGAAATTAGCGGCCTGCGATTTTCACCATAACGAAATCAATCTATCATATATTTTATCTGTTGAAATATGTATTTGCATATTAAATTTTTTTCTTGACATGTTAACCAACCGCGTGATATTTCACACAGAACTCAGCCGGTGTTGCTGCGCCGGCATTAGCGAGGTGCTGATATGAAGCGCTTGGCAAGGCTGTTTTCGTTCCTCAGCTCTCTGGGCAAAGGTTCGCTGCTCGTTGTTGTCTTCACTGCCTTCAGCTTGTTCCTGGCGCTTCCGGCGGCTAGGGCCCAACGGTCCACCGCATCCATTAACGGCACAGTCAAGGATTCCACAGGCTCTGTCGTTCCCGGGGCCACCGTGGCTCTCGCAAATACGGCCACCAACGTAACCCAAACGGCACTTACCAATGCCACCGGGGATTACGTCATGCTGAACGTCTTGCCCGGAAGGTATACGCTGAAGGCCAGCAAGGAAGGATTCGAGACGGTCACCCAGGCCGAGTTCAGCCTCGACGTCAACCAGACCACCACCTTCGACTTCACGCTGCGAGTCGGCTCCTCCATGCAGACCGTCACCGTGAAGGCGAGTGCAGCCCAAGTCCAGACCTCCACGTCAGAGCTCGGCACCGTGGTGACGCAGACCATGGTGAATGACTTGCCCCTCAACGGCCGTAACTTTACCCAGTTGCTGACCCTCACGCCGGGTGTCAGCCCCATCAGCGTGGCCCAGAACAGCGGCGGGTGGACCGCCCAACCGGTCGGTTCCTTCAGCTTCCCGTCTGTGAACGGCCAGACCAACCGCAGCAACCTCTTCATGTTGGACGGGATCAATAACCAGGGCTCTTTTGAAAGCACTTACGCCATCGCACCCCAAATCGATGATATTCAGGAGTTTAAGGTCCAGTCGCACAACGACGAAGCACAATTCGGCGGCGCGCTCGGCGCCGTCGTGAACGTGGCCACCAAGGGCGGCACCAACTCCTTCCACGGAGACGGGTTCGAATTCTTGCGCAACAACGCCCTGGATGCGCGAAACTTCTTCACGCCGCCCACCCAGCACGTGACCCCTTACAAGCAAAACCAATTCGGCGGCACCATTTCCGGTCCGGTGATCATTCCGAAGGTTTACAACGGGCGTGACAAGACATTTTTCTTTGCTTCCTACGAGGGCTTCCGCAACCATTCTTCTGCCACTTCCAGCCCGTATCGCGTGCCCACTTCCGCTGAACTCGCCGGCGATCTGAGCGATTTTCCGCAGCAGATTTACAACCCATTGAGCACGCGTCCCGATCCGGCTCATCCGGGCTACTCAATTCTCGATCCCTTCCCCAACAATCAGATTCCAGCGAACCTTATCAATCAGAACCTGGTGAAGTACGCCCAGGCCGTATACCCGGCGCCCATCGACGTTGGGGTACCAGGATTCAATGGTTTGGACAACACCACCAATATCCTTCGCCAGGATCTCGCAAGCATCCGGTTTGACCAGCAACTGAAAGCTAGGGATACGGTCTTTATTCGCTACACGGGCGTCACGCAGCCGTTCACGGGGTCGGGAGGATTTACCGGCTATCTGAGCAATGTGTACTTCCATGGATACAACGGCGCCTTGAGCTGGATCCATACATTCTCAGGGACCAGCGTGGCGCAGTTTACTTTCGGCCGCAACAGCATGCAGTACAACAACCCCACAACCTATGCGAATGTGAACTCGACGCTGGCAACGGAGTTGGGCTTCTCGCCTAACTTTATCTCGCCTTTCATTGGCGGCACCACCTTGCTTCCCAGTATTGGCATGGGTACTCCAAACTTCCCGAGTGGCGGCATTAGCATCAGCAATACGCATACTTCCAATGTCACTGAGATTAAAGGCGACCTCTCCCTGATCCGGGGCCGTCATACGTTCAAGGGTGGCGCAGACTTCGCCAGCAACGGCTTTGAAGCTTTGTACTTGAACAATAACGTCAGCTTCGCGTCCACCGCCACCTCTTGCACTTTCTGCTTTGGCTATGGCGCCGGAGGAAATTCTCCTGGCGGCTTGGGCCTGGCTTCGTTTCTGCTCGACGTGCCGGATAACGCCGGCCTCCGCAACGTCCATGAGACCGAGTATGGCGGCTGGGTTGACGGCTTTTACTTTCAGGACCAGTGGAAGGCTACCGACAGGCTGACCGTTAACCTGGGACTGCGATACGACGTCACATTCATTCCCGTTTATGGGAACAACAAAGAGAATAGCAACACTACGGGCGACGTGGATTTCAACAACGGGACCTACATCATTCAGAAGATGGTTCCCGCCTGCAGCTCCACAGTCGGCGCACCTTGCATTCCGGGTGGCACGCTGCCGGACCACGTGGTGGTGACGCCACAGTCCAACCACGCCATCTTTCACAACAGTTATGACAATTGGCAGCCCCGCCTGGGAGCAGCCTACCGCTTGCGGCCCACGCTGGTGCTTCGGGGCGGTTTCGGGCGCTTCTTTGAGAACTGGGCAGCCATCACGCAGACGGCCCAGAATACCGAAGGATCCTGGCCGCAACTGGGGCAACTCCTGGCCCAGAACCTCAATAAGAACTCGCTTCCCACTGTTAGTGCCTTCGATCCCTTCCCAGGCACGTCAGCCCCCGCCCCCAGTCCGTTTTTGAGCAGCGGGTTCGTGCAGTGGTATATGAACCCCTTGCAGAAGAATCCGTACTCAGACCAGTGGAATTTTGGTCTGGAGAAACAGTTGGGGACCAGCAATGTGATCAGCGCCAATTACGTCGGCGCGCGCAGCGAACGGCTGGATCTCGGAGGCTATTACAACGTCGCCATGACTCCGGGCCCCGGCGATGCCGCCACGGTGGCGTCACGGCAGCCATATCCATACATCCCGCCCACCTTCTACGATCGCGACACCGGACACAGTAATTACAATGCCTTCCAGTTCAGTTGGAACCGAAGGTCGGCGAGTGGTCTTTCGTACATCCTCTCCTACACCTACTCCAAGAACATGAGCGTAGGGTGCGATGGCTGGTACGGCGTCGAAGGCTGCTCGATCCAAGACCCGTACAACACTCAACACGATTACAGCGTGGCCGGCTTCGATCTCACCCACATCCTGTCATTCAGTTGGGTGTATCCGCTGCCCATCGGCGCCGGCAAGCGCTTCAGCACGAATAACAAGAGCCTCGACTACGTAGTCGGCAACTGGCAGTTTAACGGTCTCTTCTTTACCTCCAGCGGCCAACCTTTCAGCATCGGCACCAGCGGTGACATTGCCAACACCGGATGCGGCGGCTGCGATCGCGCCAACCAGATTCAAGGCCAATCTGCTTTCATGGCAAACAAGCAGCCAAATCAGTGGCTCAATCCCGCCGCTTTCGCCAGTCCCGCGGCGTTCACCTTCGGCAATACCGGTCGAGATGCATTCCGGGCCGACTGGCCTCGAAACTTCGACCTCTCTTTCTTCAGGCTCTTCCCAATTACTGAGAACAAGAATCTCGAATTTCGAGCCGAGTTCTTCAACGCCTTCAATACGCCGAGGTTCAACGTTCCCGACAGCAACGTCGCAGACTCGACTTTTGGACAGGTGTTCTCAACTGGGAATCAGGCCCGCATCATTCAGTTTGGTCTGAAGTTCTATTTCTGAGTGAGGGCGTTTCACCACAGGGATGACGGAGGCGCTGCGGGCGGTCTCGCACAACTGATCGGTGCTACGCCCTCACCCGGCGCTTCGCGCCACCCTCTCCCCCAAGGGGCGAGGGTCAACACAGGTAATTCGCGACTGTCATCGGCGACAATTTGTATTGCCGCCGAGAATCACCACTGGAAGTCACCGCTCGGAGTCACCACCGGGAATTGAACTCACCACCAAAGAGTGAGACCCTCGCCACCAAAGAGTGAGACCCTCGCCCCCTTGGGGGAGAGGGTGGCGCGAAGCGCCGGGTGAGGGGGTGCTTGGCCAAGTGACGGAGAACCCAAGCCTCAATGCGCAAGCGGATCGCCAGAGCTCGCGAGCTGCGCCAAAGCGCGACCGAGGCCGAGCGCATTGCTTGGCGCCTCCTGCGCCCGTTGCGGCTGCGTGGACTCAAGTTTCGACGCCAGCACCCCGTGGGACCATGGTTCGCCGACTTCTGCTGCCCACAATGCGGCTTGGTGGTGGAGTTGGACGGCAGCGCTCACGCGCAGCCGAGCCAGGCCCGGCGGGGTGCGAAACGCGACCTCGCCTTTAAGCAGGCCGGCTACACGGTCGTGCGAGTATCGAATGGAATGGTCCTGCAGGACCCGGAAGCTTTCGTGCGCAGAGCGGTGGAACAGGCCAAGGTGCTGCCGAATGCTGCAGGTGAGCTGCGACGGCCCCCTCACCCCCGGCCCCTCTCCCCCAAGGGGGCGAGGGGAGTATCGTAGTCGACCGGTTTGGCATCGCCACTCCCCCTCGGAGCAGAGGGTAATAATCTAAGTGAATTGGTTAAATGTCGCTTACTCCGCCTCGCCCGTTGTTGAGTGTCGTTACCCCCCTCGCCCGTTGTTAAGTGTCGTTACCCCCCTCGCCCCCTTGGGGGACAGGGGCCTGGAGTGAGGGGGCCGGAGCCGTCCGGGTGGCCGTTACCCTATTCTGTAACTCTCGGTAGACCGAACCGTCATCCAACGGAGCCGGGCTAGCCTGACGCGAGTGACAAGTGACGAGTGGCAAATGGCAAGCGACGAACGGCTTAGTCCTGGCTCTCCTGGGCGTTCTGATCGCTCCCGCACTCCTGTGGCCGCAGGGCGGTCCGGAACTCTTTTTGCCGCAATGCCCCAACCCACCTTGTGCCAGCGGTACGCCCCTTGAAGGGTGGACTTTCGTAGACTGGCAAATCTATGGAAGAGTAACCGCTCTCGACGGTGAGCCGGTAGCCGGAGTGCGGGTGCGGGTTGACCCGAACGCCGGCCTGCAAAAAGTCACCACCGTCGTGACAGACCTTCAAGGCGAGTATCACACGCAGGTAGAACTCGATGGGGCGCTCTACCGCACCCTGACGGTGAGTGTGGTCGCCAGCAAGCCCGGCTATGATGACGCCCGCGAATCGGCAGAATTCAAGAAGATCGCGGAAGTGCGGGAAATCGATCTCATCCTGCCGACCCAGAAGAAGAACCCTGATAAACTCTCTGCGGCCGACCTGGTTTCACGGGTGGCGCCGCGCTTGAGCAGCCCTCCCGACTTGAATAACGCCAAAGGCTCGGCGCGGAAGGACTACGCTCGTGGCGTGGACGAACTCATGGCGCAGGGTGACGCGCTGAAGGCTTTATCCACACTCAGTAAAGCGCTCAAGCGTGAACCGGATTGCGCGGAATGCCAAATGATGTTGGGCTTGGCCGAGATGAAGGCGGGAAGCCTGTACAGTTCCATCCGCCGGTTTGACGAACTTGTAAAGAATCAGGCACAGGCGCCGCCGGCGGCGCAACGGCCCGAGCCGCTGTTGGTTTTGGGTGTGATCAACACCTGGAAGGATCGGCAGAGACAGGCGGAGGCCTTGCTCTCGCAGGCGCTGCGCATCGCCCCCAACGATCCTCTCGTACTGGAGGAATCGGGCCGGGCGTTCCTTCTCGATCAGCAGCCTGAAGTCGCCCATGGCTATCTCAGCCGTGCGGTCAAGGGAGGCTCTCCGCCTGACGCTCGGCTCCTGGAAGCGAGGGCGCTGGCTGAAACGGGAAACGTTGGGACCGCCGATAACGCCATGAAGGCCTATCTTGCGGGGCGCGACGTTCGGCAAATGCCTGAAGGCGTCCGCAAAGTTTACGCCGAGCTCCAAGATCGCCGCCAGCTTGAGTCTTATGCCAGCGCAAAATCGGTGTTAGATGAATCCCTGCCGTCGCTGGTGAAGGCCTTCCCGGAGCTTCGCGGAATCGAGCCTGCAGCGAATCAGGATCCGGCCGCCTCAATTCTGCGGGCCGTCGGTGAGAACGTTCGGGCCCAGCTCCAGAATTTTGCTGACACCGCCTCGCTCGAGCGAATCGAGCAGCAGATGTTCCGCTCGGGAGGCAGGGTGTCGGGCTCGGTGGACCAGAAGTTTCAGTACCTCATGCTGGCCAGGCCCCAAGAGGCGGGTGTGCAGGTCCAGGAGTATCGGACCGACTTCCGCGGAGATCGTGCCGAGCTGGGGGGAGTCGAGGACGGTTTCATGATCACCTCGGGATTTGCCTCGGCCGACATGATCTTCCACCCCATGTATCAAAACGGTTCTGACTTCCGTTATCTGGGCCGCGAAGAGATGAACGGGCGTCCGGCCTTCGTGGTCGCCTTTGCGCAGAAGCCGAGGATCGCTCGCATCTTCGAGCGCTTCAATTCCGGCAGCGACTCGGCGCTGATCCTCGTTCAAGGACTGGCATGGATTGATTGCGAGACGAACGACATCCTGCGCCTGCGGACGGACCTGCTGAAGCCGGCGCGGGAAGTCCGCCTGAACTCACAAAGCACCGAAATCGACTATGGCCAGGTGCGCTTCGCCGGAGCGCCTTCAAGCTTTTGGTTGCCGCGGCGCGTGGTGGTGACGATCGACTGGCACGGTAAGAGCTTCCGCAACGTGCATGAGTATTCTGATTTTCGGCTCTTCAACGTACGGACGGATGAAAAGCGCAAGCCGGCGGAAGCGGCGCCTGTATCGGATCGGGACGCGGCGCTGAGCAACCCAAGTGCACTTGGTAGCAATTGAGTAGCGGCGGGCTTATCCCGCATGTCGCCGCCGTTAGAAAGAGTATCAGAAGGTCAAAAGGGCCCGACTACAATGGTGGACTGAACCCGCGCTACCTCAAATTGACCATTACCAAGATCGATTGAGGCTTGACTTGACGATCCAGGTGTGGTAACGATTGAGTAAATCAGCTCCGGTCGAAACTTGCGATGCCACGACGCCAAAATGAGGTCCGCAATCTGAAGTTCCATGCTGTGCGGACGGTCCTTCCATTTTTGGAATCTACGGCGATCCAGCGAGGCGCGGATTCTAAAAAATTTAAATTTTTTTTCGCCTATCCTGGAATGTTGTTGATTCTAAAGGACCGGAAATGAGAAAAATGGGACGAATGAGAATACCCTGGAATGTTATAGAAAACAAAGCCAGTTAGCTCGGCTATCCTGGAATGTTATAGATAAATAAGGTACTTAACGAGATTGCGTGGATCGATTACAACTCACCAGATCGTTTCTTAGGAGCCGAAACTCATGACCCCAATGCGCGGCATTTCAAGACGCGACTACCTCCGCTGGATGGGAGTAGGCGCGGGAACGACGGCGGCGAGCGCTTTACTGCCTTTTGCTTCGCGCGCCCAGGAACCGGAGGCGCAGGAAAGCCAGGAGGTGATCGCTGACCGCCAGCGCCGCATGCAATGGTGGCACGCCGCCAAGTTCGGGATGTTCATCCACTGGGGCCTTTACAGCGTGTACGGCCACCACGAGTGGGCGATGGAGGAAGAAGGCATTCCGGTGGCCGAGTATGAGCAATTGGCCAAGCAGTTCAAGCCGAAGCCCAACGCCGCCCGCGCCTGGGCCAGGCTTGCCAAACAGGCCGGCCAGAAATACATGGTGATGACCACCAAGCACCACGAGGGCTTTTGCAATTGGGACACCAAACTCACCAACTATAACGCTGCCCAGCAGGGACCAGGGCGCGACCTGGTTGCCGAATACGTCGAGGCGGCGCGGGGCGAAGGCCTGCGAGTGGGTTTCTACTATTCCCTGATGGATTGGCACCATCCTGATGGCGCCCGCTGCGCCACGGACGAAGCCGCCCGCCAGCGCTTCGTAGAATACACGCACGGCCTCATTCGCGAGCTGATGAGCAATTACGGCAAGATCGACGTGCTTTGGTACGACGTCGCTTGGCCGCTGGACGCGAAGGGCTGGGAATCCGAAAAGATGAACGCCATGGTGTTCAAGCTGCAGCCGGACATTATCGTCAACAACCGCAACGGCCTGCCCGGGGATTTTTCCACGCCGGAACAGCACATCAGCGCCTCCAAGGAAGGGCGCGCCTGGGAAAGCTGCATGACCATGAATGATAGTTGGGGCTACCAGCGCGCCGACGACGATTGGAAGAGTGCCAAGACGCTGGTGAACAATGTCATCGAGTGCGCGCAAGGCGGCGGCAACTATTTGCTCAACATCGGCCCCAAGGGTGACGGCTCTATTCCTATGGAATCGGTGGAGAGGCTCTCGGCCGTGGGCGAATGGATGGACGATCACGGCCCCACGATTTATGAGGCCGAACGTTCGCAAGTGCGCAGCTCCGTGATGGCGGGATTTACGCGCAAGGGAAACACACTCTACGTTCATGTGCACAACTGGCCGGGCAGCACGGTGGCCGTGGGCGGATTGAAAACGAAGGCGACCTCGGCCAAGTTCTTTACCACCGGCCAACCCGTGGAATTCAAGCAGACGGAGTTCCGGCTGCAGTTGACCGGACTGCCCGAACTGGCTCCCGAGCAACCCGCCACCACGATTGCCGTGGAGTTCGAGGGCGAGCCGGTTCAGGACAACACCTGGACGCGCCGCGAGCGTCCGCGGCGCGGAGTAGGCGTGTGACGAGGACGAGCGGCCGGACTGAAAGATGGCTCTGAGGCTACATAACTACGCTACATGTAGTCTTCGCTTGAATCTATCACTCAAAACCTTCATACCATTTTCCCTAATCTAACAGCGTGATGAAAAACGGCGTACGATTCATGTCATTTCGAGCGAAGCGAGAAATCTCGCTTTGAAAAGAGAAGACTTACGAGATTTCTCGCTTCGCTCGAAATGACATGAATCGGGTTTTTCATCATCCCGCTAGCCTAGAGCTTGCCTGTTTCGACTACTGGGCAAACCGTCTCCTCACGAGAAACGAAGGCGCTTGTTGAAGCTGCTAGGATCTGACATCCGACGGCGTCCATCCCGCTTATCCGGGAGGACCCACGAAGATCGTCCAAGCCCTGCTGAACCTGTTCAACTCGGACCCGACCGCGATACCTTGGTGCATGACTTCCCCAAAGAAGTGATCCGGCGAACACCCAAGCAAAATCCCAGGGGTCGCTGTGCGAATCGGCCGTCAGGTCGCCGTAGGCGGGAGCTCATTCAAAAGAACGTGTGTGCGAAAGGGGGGACTCGAACCCCCACCCCTTGCGGGACCAGATCCTAAGTCTGGCGCGTCTGCCAATTCCGCCACTTTCGCGTTTCGACATCTCCATCTTACCCGATGCCTCAGGTCCACTTATATAGCGCATGATTACCTGATTGTCAGCAGTAGCTCGTCACACTTGATCTCGCGGCGTCATCGTGACGGAGGCTTTGAGGGAGGCGCTGTCTCGACGACATGATCGGACTCCATGCGCCGCATCACGCCCCTTAGTTCCGCGGCAAGAGGACCGCTGGGCTCTTCGCGCAAATACGCCTGCATTTCGGAGTAGGCCTTCTCAAGCGCGTTCTGCTTTAAGTAAACATCCGCCAGCTTGACATGAATCTCGGCCGGGACCGATGAGCTGAGCGATTGCGCCTTGAGGTACTCCTGCTCAGCCGTGGCGTACTCGCGCAAGCGATAGTTCGCGGCGCCTAACTGGTAGTGAAACTGCCACGATCCGGGCGAGCGGCGCACGCCCTGCTGAAGAATCGCGGCGCTCTCCGGGTACCGGTTTTCGTCGTAGTAAAGCTGCCCCAGTTCCGTGTAAGCATCCAGATAGTCGGGGTCGCATTGCAGAGCCTTCTTCAGGGCGGATTCAGCAGCCGGCAACTGCCGCTGTTTGCTGAGCGCAACCGCGAGCGCGGCCTGAGCTCGCGCGTAACACGGGTACTCATTCACAGATCTTTCCAGGTGGGACTGGGCCTGGGAGAGCCTATTCTGCTGAAGCGCACGATCGCCGTCTTCATACTCCTTTCGCGCCTTTCGAGAGGCGTTGTTGTCAGTGAACGAGGGCGCCGCAGGCGGCAGCACGGATTTCGACCTGCCGACGGGTGAGAGCTGTACGGTGATATTCAGCCGATTCCCGACGCTCCGGAGATCCACGTTCTGCTCGTAGACCTGAAACCCCGGGGCGGAGATGGTGAGCCGATACTTGGCGCGCTCGAGACCGACGAATTCGAAGTAGCCTCCGCTGTTCACCGGTTGTTGGCCGGCCGCCATGCCTTCGGCTGTTTCCAAGTGGACCGTGACGCCCGCAGGAATTCCCTGGCTGTAATCAGCGCGCACCCAGCCGCCGAGCGTCACCATCTCTTCCGGTGACCCGGCTTGCTCGGGCGTGGCTCTTCGTTGGGCGGAGACAGAATTGGCAGCAAGGAGGCAGGCCGCGAACCAGAACAACGGAGAGAGCTGCTTCCGGAGACAACTGCTGGACGGGGACATCATCCGGATCCCCACTTCTGCCCAGGTGTTGAAGTGTAATGCCTCAGCATCGTGGGAGCGCGGGCGTCCTGCCGCACGCTCTCTTTCTTGACCGTTGCGGGCGAGACGCCCGCGCTCCCAGGCACTCTGCCGATTTTGACGCCGCGTTTAAAAGATAAACTTCAGCGCAAGCTGGACGTTCCGTGGATTCCAGGCGCTCCCTACCGTCCCATTTCCGGGGTTGTAATCATTACCGCCGCAGGTGCGGCCAAACGCCAGGCTGCCGTCGGCATTGGGAGCCCCGTTGCAACCGACGTTGATGTAATTCCACTGCGGATGATTGAAAGTGTTAAAGGTCTCCAGCCGGAACTGAAGAGTGGATTGCTCCCCCTTGAGCCAGGGAAGCGCGAACTCCTTGTGCAGCGCCAGGTCCCAGTTGTTGCGGCCCGGACCGGTTAGTGCATTGCGGCCCATGTACCCAAACATACCGGGCTGGCCGTTGGCCGCCAGTTGGCTCTGCAAGGGCTGCGCAAAATCAGCGGGATTCACCCACTGCACCATGGGCCCAAACTGAGGAACGTCTACCACGCTCTTTTGGATTTTCAGCGGAGCCACGGTGTTGCAACGGACGCCGGTGCCAATCCCGGTGGAATACCCGTTCACTCCGCAACCGAAATCAACCGGCACGCCGGTGAAGAAGGCGGTGATGCCGCTGATGTTCCATCCTCCCAAAGCCTGCTTGGCAAACCCGTGGGAGTTCCGGAAAAACGGCAAAGCGTAGATGTAGTTGGCACCGAAAATCTGGGTGCGATTCAAATCCGAAGTTCCCTTCCACCTGTTCATGTCGTAGTTGTCGTCGACGCCGGTTTCGAAATAAGTGGAGGTGGAGTTGTCGATCATGTGGGACCAGGTGTAATAAACCTGTGCCGTCAGGCCCCAGCCGGTGGTGTGCCGAAACTCGGTCTGGAAAGCATGGTAGCTGGACACCGCCGAGAACTGCTTCACTCGAATTGAGGTATAGCCCTGATAGGGAACGAAGTAGAACGAAGGCACCTGGTTGTTGATCAGGAGTTGTTGCACGTCGCAGTTGCCTGAGGCGTCGCACGGACCTCCATTTCCGGAGGAAAGCGCCGGAACGTTCATGGTGCCGACCCCCACCGGGACCTGATCTAAGTTCCGGCCGCTATCCAGGTAGCGGCCGAGCGTTCCAACGTAAGCGAAGGTCACGAGGTTATTTCCCCTGATCTCGCGCTGAACGTTCAGATTCATCTGGGTTATTGCGGGGTTTTTCTGATAGTAAGGGATCATCCCGAGACCGGTGGGCCCCACTCCTGCGAATCCGCCCGAGGTGTTGAAGTTGTAAGTGGTCAGGTTAAAGACCTGCGGCGCGAGCGTAGTGGGCGCGTTCCCCTCGAGGCCGATGGTGTTGGCGTTGTTGCCGTTTCCGGCTTCATAGTAGATGCCGATTCCGCCGCGAATGGCCATCTTTCCTGAGCCGGTGGGATCAAAGGCAAACCCGAATCGCGGTCCAACGTTCTTGTAGTAGACCACCTGGCAGCCTTTGGCAATCACCCCGGCGCCGCACTCTACCAGGCCGTTGCCGAAGTTGGTAAAGTCGTAGATTCGTCCCGTAGCGGGATCCGGATGTAACAGTCCGTCAGGCCCAGGCAATACCTGGGCCGAAGGATTGTAAAGGGACGGAATAAAGCTGGAATCGACGGTGGGCTTGGTGACGTCGTGTGGAGGAATCAGCCAGTAGTAGCGCACACCGAAGTTCAGGGTTAGCCTCGGGCTCACCTTCCAATCATCCTGGAAATAGGGCTCGAAATCGGTACGGCGCCAGTGTCCTACGCCATATCCGCCCGTGTAGACGCCATTGGCGTTGAAGGTCCCTTCCTGGTAGTTGTCGATTCGGCCCAGGAACATGTCGGCAAGCGCGTTACCGGTGGTGACGGCGTTGCCGTTCGCAAATGTATACCACCCCTGGGTGTTGAACCCGAATTGCTCGGTCAACTGAAATTTCTCGAGAAAGAACCCGAATTTCAACGTGTGGCTGCCCCTATTCCAGGCGATATTGTCTCTCCAAGTGTAAACGGGCTCAGCGTCGTAAGCGCCTCGATAATTTCCGTTGTTCACGGTGAAGCTGAAAGGCGTACCGCCCCCGACTGAAATTGACGGAAGCTGTGGGTTGCCCGCGTTGGCCGGGAAGAAAGTGGAGGCGTCCCAGGTCGAGGGGCTTGTCCACCGAGTGCGCCGGGCTGCCCGGGCCCGCCTGCACCGCAATGAAGTGGGGAGTATCGGTGTAACTCATAATGAATTCGTTTAACAGGGTGGGCTTGAGGTTATTGTTGATGTGCAGGACGGTCTGCCTCGCCGGAACCTCGTAGATAGACTGGGTGGAATCGTAGCTCGATCCGCTCCAAAGGGCAGGGACCACCGTCTTGGCCCACTCGTCGTTGGTGAACCGAACGAACAGCGACATCTTATCGTTAATGTTTTGGTCCACGCGGATGCTCTTCTGCGAGAAATTCGTGGGAACACTGTGAGCTGCGATGTAGCCGTCAATGCCATTGTTGGGGAGCGGAACGAAGCCGTTCAACCACGCTGCGCCGTTGGGGTGGACCGAGACCGAATCCACCGGGGCGCCGTTGACACTCGGCAGCACGCAACCCTGCTCCACCAGCAGCGGGACGTAACTGCCCGATGACGGGTCGCACTGGCTGAAGTCTCCCTGCCGCATCTGCGGCGTGGGAACGTTGCCGCTCACCACCGACGCCTGGCGGTATCTTGCCCATTCCTGGGACCAGAAGAAAAACGTTTTGCTCTTGTCCGTGTTGTAGTGATGGGGAATGTAGAAGGGGCCGCCGATGGTATATCCGAAAATATTCCACTTCAGGGGTGTCTTAGGGGCGTTACCCCCCGGGGGCGCAATCTGCTGGTTGGCGAACCAGTCGTTTGCATCCATGGCGTCGTTGCGCACGAACTCATAGGCATCGCCGTGGAATTGCTTGGTGCCGCCTTTGGTGGCGATCTCCACCAGCGCTCCTGCGTGCTGGCCAACGTCAGCGCCATAATTCGACGTGGAAATGCGGAACTCGGCGATCATATCAATCGCGGGCGTTACAGCGCCACCCATGGAGGTAGAACTTTCTTGTGCGTTGTTGCCGCCATCCAACTCCAACTGGCTGTACTCTTCCCGATTGCCGTTGAAGGATACGCCGACCTCGGCGCCCGCGTGCCCCAGTTGCTGCGCCTCCGAATAGCCGTTGTCCTGGGCCGCCCCTGGGACCAGAAAGGTCAAGGCTCCAAAATTCAGTCCGTTCAAGGTGAGGTTCTGGATTTGTTTGGAAGTGATAACGCTGGAGAGTGTAGCGGACTCAGTTTCTACCTTGGTCACGTTGCCGGAAACGCTTATCTGCTGCGCCACCTGACCTACCGTCAAGGTCAGATCGACGCGTTGCTCCTGTCCGGCGTTGAGGCTGATTCCAGAGTGCACCAGCTTCTGAAAGCCCGTCATCTCTGCCGTTATCACGTAGTTCCCGATTGGGATCCTGGCGGCGGCGTATTCCCCCGCTGAGTTGGACTGCACGACGCGCACGAACCCTCGATCGGGATTGGATACGGTGACGGTACAGTTCGGAACCACTGCGCCGCTGGTGTCGGTGACCGTGCCCACGATGGTCGCCGTGTCTTGAGCCCGGCCCGCCAGCGCCACCAGGAATAGGGAGGCGAGCAACATGAGGCTGACTCTTGCGAAGAAGCCTTCCCTAAAGAAACCGCAGCGACGCTCCAACTGAGAATTCAGAGATGCCTTTTGCATATGCGACTCTCCTTGGAGACCCATCCCGTTGTAGGCGAAATCATTTTCTTCCGCCTTTATCTTTTTAACTTCTCAAGCCAATCGCGTCTCAGAAAGCGAGGATATTTCGAGTTGGGAACAAGACGTTGAGCCGGTGAGTAGACGACCAACTGAAACGATATAGATGCTACAGAGCATTTCGCAACCGTCAACCTGGCCGCGCCTGCATATGCGCCAAATAAGCAGCACGCCTCGCTCAGGTATCCTATACCTGTATAGCGGCTTCACCTGATTGTCAAGAATGAATAATCTATGTAGTTGATCGATTATCCGGTAACTGCAAGTTGAGTAGAGCTCGTCGTGAAACGTTTCGTGCGGTGTCTGGGCGGAGGTCGCATCCTCACATGGTCATACGGCATCCGGCGCGGCGACTGCGCGATTCTCGTCCGGAATCGGGGTGACCAAGCGCATGCTCCTTTTCATCATCATGGTGCTGAACCTCGGCGGCGCGCTTTTGCCGGCGCGCGCTGCTGAGCACCGCCCGCTGGTGCCCCAGCCGCGAGAGATTCGATACGGCGCTGGCCAGATTCCGTTGCGGGGCCTCACGATCCGGCTACCGGCAGACCCAGCGGCTCAGGATATTTTCGCCGCCCAAACCTTGTCAGCCTGCCTGGCAGCTCGCGCCGGCGTCTCAGTTCCGATTTCCACCGGTCAGAATCCCGCTGGCCGGGCCATTGTTCTCGAACGAACAGGAGCCGTCGGGGCGCTGGCGCTACCCGGAGAACAACCCGGACCGGATTCACGTGAAGCCTATAAGATAACCGCGAAGCAGGACGCAATCGAACTTCGCTCGTCATCGACGGCCGGACTGTTCTACGGGGCGCAAACGATGTGTCAGCTCGTGGAGGGCGAGGACGGCGACGCCGTGCTTCCCGAAGTGGAGATTCACGACTGGCCGTCGCTGGCCTACCGCGGAACGATGGTGGATATGAGCCACGGGCCGCTTCCCACGGAAGGCGAGGTGAAGCGCCAGTTGGACTTCATGGCGCGATGGAAACTGAACCAGTATTACTTTTACAACGAAGCCAGCGTAGAGCTGAAGGGTTACCCGCTGCTGAATCCCGGCGGGCGTTTCACCCAGGATGAAGTGGGAAGGATCGTGGCCTACGGGCGCGAGCGCCACATCGACGTGATTCCGTGCCTTGAACTCTATGGCCACCTCCACGACCTGTTCCGGGTGGAGAAATACAGCGGCCTTGCGGATGTCGCTCACGGCACCGAGTTTGACCCGCGAAATCCCGGGGTGATGCCTCTGCTGGCCGATTGGGCGAAACAGTTCGCGCAACTGTTTCCCAGTCCCTTCGTTCACATCGGCTTCGACGAGACCTTCCAGATTGAAATGGCCGCTAAGGACGCGCGCGGTGCCGCTGACCCGGCGACTTTGTTCATTCGACAACTCGGCGATGTGGCGCGCCTGTTCCAGCAAGAGGGAAAAACGGTAATGGCGTGGGGCGACATCATGGTGAAGTTTCCGGAAGTGATGCAGCAGTTGCCGCCGGGGGGAACAAGACTCGCCCCTACGTCAAACTACAACCCCACCAGTCTGGGGACTTCCCAAAAATCGCGGCGGCAGAAGGGCAGGCCTGGGCGGAGCCTGATTGCCTCTCGAAAACGGTGCTCGCTCTCAGCCGGGAACTTGGATAACGTTGGATAGGGGTCCCGGGCAGAGGGAAATCAAGCAGTAGGCTACATTATCACGCTACAAGGATCAGGAGTCGGTTGCTGGAGACGGTTTTGATGATTCACCGCCATTGTGGTACACAGGACCCCGAAGGTGTCCAGGCTGGGAGGTTTTCTGGCTCGCTTGCCAGCCGGAAATCAGCGAGCCCGCTCCCGGCCCAATGTTACAGCAATGTTACAACGGGCATGTGGCAGAGCACGCGACCGCAAAGTAACGGTTACAGTTGGAAAAGTACCGGTTACACCGGCTGTGAGGCGAAAAATCAGGTTGCAGCCCGGAATGTGCAATGCAATCAGTAGTGTACGGAGTTATGTGGCGGTTACAGGTGAGAAAGCCGGTCATTTGCCGGTGAGGCCTGAAGAGAAAGATGGGAAAAGTGAGAAACGCATGTAGCAGCCCGGAATGTCTAAATCTATGAAGGGTTTGGAGAGTTATGTGGGGGGTCGGCGGGAGAGACAATTGGGATTTTTGAGAAATTCTGCAGCGAACGGTATCGGAGGTATGGTATTACACTTGCGCGAGAAAACGCTCGTCCTCGGTTCCCGGTTCACTTCTGATTTTACGGCACCCTTGTTTCCCCCCTCAGCGCTCACCAGCCTCTCACCAGCCTCTTTCGTTCAATCGCGATTCTTGGGGAAACTCATGATGCGACGTCCCAGTCAGTTTGCGTACGTTGGAGCTCAAAATTTTTCTGGCAAGGCCCTTGACAACCCTTTGTGGCTGCCTTAGTCTAGTGTTTTACAACCGAATATTCGATTCAGTAACCCTGAATCTCATCAAGAGTGGCTGAGGGACAGGCCCTGTGACGCCACGGCAACCGGTTCCGCAATAGCGGAACGCCAGGTGCTAATTCCCACCCGACGATCGGGAGAGATGAGAGGGGCAAGTACTTTAAGCCTCCCCCAATCCCGCGGCGGAGGCTTTCGAGTTTATAAGCCTTCCTCGCTGGCCGCTATCTCCAACCTGCTCACGGGCGACTCCGATTGGGAACTCAGATGAGGTGCAGAAACGCCAAAGGAGGCAATGTGAGTTATCTCTTACACCTGAAGTGCCGCGAGTGCGATCGGACTTACGCTGACACGCCCATCGCGGCCTGCGAAGAATGTTGGGCGCCGCTCGAGGCGGTTTACGACTACGCCCGTTTATGGGCCGATCTCCGCCGGGATGAGATCGCTTCGCGGCCCGCCAATATGTGGCGTTACCGTGAGCTTCTGCCGCTTGCTGGCGAGCCCACGGTTGGCCGCGAGACCGGATACACGCCGCTGGTGGCCGCGCCTCGTCTTGCTCGCGCACTGGGAGCGCGGGAACTCTACATCAAGAACGACGCGGTGAACCACCCCACGCTTTCGTTCAAGGACCGCGTTGTGGCCGTGGCGCTCAGCAAGGCGCGCGAATTTGGCTTTGATACGGTAGGCTGCTCGTCCACCGGAAATCTCGCCAACGCCGTGGCCGCGCATGCCGCCGCCGGCGGCTTCAAGACATTTATTTTCGTCCCGGCAGATCTCGAAAACGAGAAGATTGTAGCCACTCAGGTTTATGGCGCAACGTTGGTGAAGATTCAAGGCACTTATGACCAGGTGAACCGGCTGTGCTCCGAGATCGCGCAGAAACACGAATGGGGCATTGTGAACGTCAACCTACGCTCCTATTATGCCGAGGGTTCGAAGACGGTGGGTTACGAGATCGCCGAGCAACTCGGATGGCGACTGCCGGAAAACATCGTGGTGCCAATGGCCGGCGGCGCGCTGATCACTAAGATTTCGAAAGCCTTCTCTGAGCTCGGTCAGCTCGGATGGGTAACGCCGGACGGAGACCGTCCGCGGTTTTTCGGGGCGCAGGCCACCGGTTGCTCGCCGATTTCGACGGCCGCCAAGCTGGGCACCACTGAGATCCAACCTCAGAAGCCGCACACCATCGCCAAGTCACTCGCCATCGGCAATCCCGCCGACGGACCTTATGCTGTGAAAGCCATTCTGCAATCGGGCGGCGCGGGCGAGGACGCAAGCGACGATGAGATTGTAGACGGCATCCGTTTGCTGGCAGAAACCGAGGGCATCTTCACCGAGACGGCCGGAGGCGTAACCGTTGGCGTGGCGCGCAAGCTGCTGCGCGCGGGGCGAATTGATGCCGACAAGCCTTTGGTGCTGGTAATTACCGGCAACGGACTCAAGACGATCGGCGCCGTGAACGGCAGCCTGGCGGAAAGTATCACCATCCGTCCGAAGCTGGAGGAATTTGAGGAACAGTGCCTGCTGGAAGGGGTCGCAGCCCAATGAAACGGCAACAGGTGAGAAGAGAGCGGAGCCTTCTCGTCACTCGTCACTTGTCACTTGCCACTGTTCTCGCAGCGCAGGTGCCGCATGCCGGATAGCGTCTCGGTACGCGTGCCTGCCACGAGTGCCAATCTTGGCTGCTTGTTTGACTGCGGCGCCCTGGCGTTGGGTCTCTATCTTGACGTGGTGGTGAAATCCCGCAAGGACGGCAGAATCACCGTAAAGTACGACGGTGAAACGCCGGAGCGAGTGCCTTGCGACGAGAGCAACCTCATTAGCCGCACCATCTGCGAAACGCTCGATGCGTGGGGCATCAAGAAGGGATTTGATCTCGAGATCGTCAACCGCATTCCGGTGGGCGTCGGTCTGGGTTCGAGCGCGGCGGCCATCGTAGCTGCCCTCTCTGCTTCGCGCTGGCTCGCCGATCACAATCTTTTCGACGAAGAGATCATTTCACTCGCAACCCGCCGCGAGGGCCATCCCGACAATGTCGCAGCCGCCTGGGAAGGCGGTTTCACGCTGGCGGCTCAGACGCAAGACCGCGTGATTGCCTATTCCTGTCCGGTTCCGGAGAGCCTTCAATTTGCACTCGTGGTCCCCAACTACGCCGTGCCTACTGAGAAGGCGCGCGAAGCGCTTCCGGACGCTTACTCCCGAGTCGATGCCGTCCACAACTTGCAACGGGCGGCGGCGATGGTGGCGCAGTTCTTTTCCGGCCACACCAGTTTTCAGCGTGAGATGTTCGATGACCGCTGGCACCAACCTTATCGTTCCGCGCTGGTGCCCGGCTTGACCGAGGCGCTGCGATTCACCTATCCCAACGTGCTCGGCGTCTGCCTCAGCGGCGCCGGGCCGTCGATCCTGGCCTTTGTGCGTGGCAACGCTCTCGTGGTGGCTGAAGCCATCCGAGAGTTGCTCGCCCGCAACGGAGTGGAGTCGCGCCCGTTCGCGCTCGCCGCCGACAATCGCGGCGCCAAGGGTTGGAGCCAGCCTTGCTGTAACTGAGACCGGTGGCTGTCTTCCGGCAGGAGAAGCTGCACAATCTGGCGTCAGCGGAAGGAATTCGTCGAGCCGCAGCAGGTGATTCGAGTGGTTGAGGATAGCTAAAGAGCCTATCTTCTGAAATGGCCCGTCAATTCCGCTTGCGCCAAAATGTGGCCCTTCAGGGCGCGCTCCAGCTCACTCTTGGAAGCTCCGCCTCGCAGATTCAGTTTCTTGTCGAGCGCGTAGAGGCGGAAAGAATACCGGTGGGGGCTGCCGGGGGGTGGACACGGGCCGCTGTAGCCAATCTTGTCAAAATCGTTTCGTCCTTGCCGCCCGCCTTCAGGGTCAGGAGTGCGCGGGACGCCCTCCGGCAACTCGTGGGTGCCCGCGGGGAGGTCGTAAAGCACCCAATGACTAAATACGCCCCCCGGTGCATCGGGGTCGTCCGCGATCAAGGCGAAGCTCTGCGTGCCGGCCGGGGGATCTATCCACGCCAGCGCCGGTGAGAGATCGTCGCCGCTGCAAGTGAAGCGGGGCGGAATGTCGCCGTTGGCCTGGAAAGACGCACTCGTGAAGTGAAAGCCTGAGTCCTCCGCCGCTATGGTTTTGACACTCAGCGACATCAGAACACAGGCGGTCACCGCTAGCGCTGCTCCGCTCACAACAACACGTCGATACCTCGAGCCATGGCCCGGCATACCGTCCTCCGACAACCGCATGATAGCACGTCTTTCGGCACCGTTTCGGGCCCATTTCGGAGCTGTTCCGAGCCTCGCTTGCGATTCGATGCACTCGCGTACTAAGCTGGTCTTAGTTTTATGACCCGCTTGTTGCACCTGCCCACACTCCCGGGTTGTGCCCTTATCGTTCTTGTGGTGGCGGTCGTGCCGTGCCTCGCAGAGGCTTCCGGACAGGCGGTTCAAAATGTGCCTGACATGTCCGGGGAATACGAATTCACTCAAGCGGACGACACGCTGGGACTCCTGGAGGAAGAAGGCAAACTCAAGGGCTACATCGACGTCGCCCAGGGCGCCGACGAGTCTGACGAGGTGCTCACTTACCAGATCATCGTTGGAACCCGCCAGGGTAACCACGTTGAGTTCAAGACCAACAAGATCCACGAGAAGTACTACCACTTCACGGGCACGGTCGAGCGCGGGGGCGGCCACACGGAGCGTGATCCTGACTTTCTCAGACTCGTCGGCGACCTTGAAAGCGTAAAGCTCGATTCCGACACCGGGCAAGAGCACATCGAACGCCGCCGTGAAACCTTCCGGTGGAAGGGCAAGTCCAAATAGGGGCTAGGTGTTAGGTTTCAGGCGTGGCCGTTCGGAGTTTCAGTTCAGAGTTTTTCAGTTCGGAGTTCGGAGGCCGCGGATCCCGTACTTCATCCTTCAGCCCTCACACTTCAAACTTCTCGCTCCTGCCCTGTGACTCTCGGTCAACCTGATGATTCTAAACGTTCGAGGAATTGAGAGTCATATTCCGTTCAATCCGGCGTCGCCGGTGGCTGAGCTAACACCTACCCCCTAGCACCTGACACCTAGCACCTGAAACCTGACACCTGACACCTAACACCTGTTCACCGCCTTTCTCTTCAGCCGTTCCAACCGGTAAGTGAATCGCTCCGCATCGGTGCGGCGCTCCCGCGCGTCTCGCGAGTTCCACAGCTCGCTCCCATTGGCGGGTTGTGCACGCGAGTTTTCATCCAACCAAGTCAGCGCCTTCTCAGTGAACTGAATGGCGGCGACGGCATCGCGTCGCCGATGTTCGGCGTGGATAGCCAACTGTTCGAGAGCTTCCAAGAACCACGCGCTCTGCCGGCGAATGATTTCCTCCCAGATCTCGACGGCCTGATCGTACTCCCGTCTGCGTTTGTGCTGCGCCGCCAGATGCCACAGTGCACGCGGCTCGAACGTCGCAGGAAGGCCCGAATCCAGGGCCCGGCGGCAGACGGAGACCGACCTTTCTGTGTCTCCGGCGCGCTCGAAAATACGGCTCAAGCTGAACAAATCAAGGCCGTGCACGCGTTCCGCGGGAGAGCTGCGATCGCTGGGGTTCAATTCCGCGCCGATCAGCCGCGCGAGCTCCGCAGTGAGCGCTGCCAGGGTGATTATGTCGAGGGCGTTGTGATAGAACACCGGCTGCAGGCCGCGAGCGTCTCCGCTGCGCAGATAATCAAAATAAATGCCGGGAATTTCCGAACCGGGAACATCGCCCTTGCGCGTGATGCCGAGCACCTCCTGTTCCAGGTGGGTGAGCTGGCAGCTCTCCAGGCGCAGCTTCCACAAGCGGCGCGCCGGATGCAGCAGGTCAAGGTGGATCATGCGGCCAAACGGCGACCTCTGTCGCGCCAGAGCGTAGCGCGTTTCCAGCAGGGGAACGTCAAACGTCTTGCCGTTGAACGTCACCAGACCTTTGTAACCGGCGAGCCGTTGGGCCAGGGCGGCCAGAATGGCCTTCTCGTCAGGGTAATCGCGCAGAAAAAACTGCCGCACCACGAAGTCTGCGCCCTCGATCATGCCGAGGCCGATCAAGAAGGCGCAGGTCCCGGTTCCGCCGGCGAGGCCCGTGGTTTCCGTGTCGAGATAGACCAGCTCGGAAGCATCCGGCAGGACGCTGTCTTCAAGGAAAAGTTCGAGAGCGCGAAGGTCGGCGGCCGAGACGTCAGCCACGCGAACCTTCCCATACGGCCTGCCAAAAGGCAACGTCTGGCGCGCAACGAAGTACTCGCCGATGCCGTTTTGCTCAACACATCCTTCAACGTAATGCTCGATGCCGCGCGACACGCGCTGTGCGGGTAACGGTTGTTGGAGTGAGGAGGCGCTGCGGCGGCGCAGCCAATCAAGCTGCCGCTCCAACTCGCGGTCGGCGCTGCTCTTCTCAGCCGCGCGGCGAAGCCGGCGGAGTTTTTCTTCCAGGTTCATTCGCTATTCGCCGCCGTCAGGGAAAGAAGGCACGCCCACACGCTTGGCCGCCTTGCGCAAATTCAAGTCCAGCGTGGCCATCGGCGCGCCGCGGCGGAGAGCAAGCTCAAGATAGGCGGCATCATAGGCCGAGAGCTCACAATCGCGGGCAAGCGGCAAAACGTTGTTGATGCTGTCGCTCATCGGCTGGCTCTCCTGCAAAATGGAAAGCCCTTCAAGGAGCGTCACAAAGCGTAAGATGTCCGGCCTTTTCAGCCGTTTCCGACGCTCGCCGACTAGCACGGCGTTCGCCAGCTCGAGGGTCCAGACCGGCGGGACCACCACCGTGTGTCGCTCCAGGGCGACCAAAACCCTATCAGCATAATCACTCGCCTCGTCAGGAAAGCACCAGGCAAGCGCTACCGACGCGTCGACCACAACGTCGCTCAAAAGCGCCGTCCTTGCTTCACCATATCGCGAACGCTCATCACGTCGGGCTTCACGCGCGCCCTTAGTTCTCGCATGCCGCGCACGATCTCCTCGTGCGTGAGTTTTCTGGCGGCATCTCCAACAGGCACCAGCATTGCTGCCGGCACTCCATGCCTCGTAATCGTGATTCTCTCGCCTCTTGCCACTCGATCGAGTAAGTCTGACAAGTGCGTCTTCGCGTCAAATGCTCCCACAGTCTCCATTGGCAAACCTCGACTCAAACTAGTTTAAACCAGTCTAACATGCAACCGGACCTTTTAACAAAACTCCGAGAATCGCCAGCGCCACTTCTTTCCCCTTCTCGCCGATCTCACCGACGGGGCCCACGCATGACGGGCAGCCTGCCCCGCAAGGGCAACTTTCAATCAGCTTACGCGAATTGTCGAGCAGCCGCTCGCTCATGCGATAGAGCGGCTCGCTTAGACCGATGCCACCGGGATACTTATCGTAGAGGTAGATGTTTGGCTCAAAAGCTGTTCGTGGTTCGTAGTTCGTGGTCCGTTGTCCCCCCGCCCGTTCTTGATTCTTAGCGGTCGACCCCGGGTCAAGTGACAACTGACGACTAGCAACCGACGACTTCTCTTCATTCTGGCTTCTGACTTCTGGCTCCTGACTCCTACCTCGGGAATTCTCCCCTACCGACACGCCGAGATCCCGCGCGTCGCACATCACCAGCAGGATTGCCATGGCCTGCAGCGCGTTCCCTAGGGCGCGAACGCCGTCCTGCCGGTCCGTGGCGGAAAAAGGCAGTGTTTCCAGCATTTCATGTGGGAGTGTCAGCCACCAGGCGGTGGTATGCATCTCCTGCTCAGGCAGCGTGAGATTACCCGCGCCCACGTTCTCATGGGTATGAAACTTGATCTTCTTGAACCCAACCACCTGGGTGTTCACGTGGACTTCGCCGTGGTTCTTTGTCGGGGCTCGGGACTGGGGACCCGGGATTCGGGATTCGGTGTTCGGGGTTCGGTGAGGCGGTTCGGAGTTCAGAGTTCGGAGTTCGGAGTTCCCCGTATTGTCGAACTTAGCGTCCAAATCCCGTTCGTCCGTCTCCGGCTCAGAACGCCGAACTCCGAACTCTGAACTCTGAAAGGTCTCCAGCACCGTAATCTTCGTGTAGGAAATGGCGTCGGTGTAGTAGTCCGAATCCACGCGATGGACGTACGCCTTGCGGTCATCGTAATCGAGGCGCTCCACGTGGTACTGCTCGCCGTTCTGAATGTAGATGGCCTTTTCGTGGAGCGTGGTGAGGGCGCTGGGGAAGTCCACCTCGCCCAACACGCGCGGCTCGCCCGTGTTGTCGACGATCACGAAGTTGTCGGACGATACTGACCGCAGGCTGACGGCATCCGCCGGGTAGCTCTCCGACACCCAATGCCAGGCGCCACCGGTGTGATGAAGGAAGCCGCTCTCAGCGAGATGGCGGCATAACGTTTTCAGGTCGAGCGGGCCGAAGCGCTCGTCTTCAGCGATCGGAAGCTCGAAGGCCGCGCACTTAAGATGATTCAGCAGGATTTCCAGGTTATCGGGATTCACAAAGCCGTGTTCCGGCGAGCGGCCGAAAAAATAATCGGGGTTCTGCACCATAAACTGATCGAGCGGCGCGCTCGATGCCACCATCACCGCCGCGGACGTGCCCTGTCGGCGCCCTGCCCGCCCCGCCCGCTGCCAGGTGGAGGCGATAGTGCCCGGATAACCCGCCAGCACCGCCACATCCAGGCTGCCGATGTCGATGCCAAGTTCGAGAGCGTTGGTGGCCACCACACCCAGCAGGCGCCCCTCGCGCAGGTCACGCTCAATCTCCCGCCGCTCGAGCGGCAGGTACCCACCGCGGTATCCCCGCACCACGTCAGTACCGGCGGGCCCGCGGTCGAAATCTTCTTTGAGGTAGGTCACGAGGATTTCCGTGGCCAGCCGGCTGTTGGCGAAGACGATGGTTTCAAGGCCCCGCTCGAGAAACGTCCTGGCCATGCGCCGCGACTCGTTCAGGTAAGAGCGCCGGATGCCAAGCTGAGGGTTCACCACCGGCGGATTGTAGAACACGAGGTATTTGTCGGACGACGGCGCGCCGTTGCGGTCCACCAGCACCACGTCCTCTTCCAGGATGCGCGCGGCCAGCTCGGCGGGATTGGCGATGGTGGCCGAGGCGCAAATAAACTGCGGCCGGCTGCCGTAAAATTGCGCGATCCGCTTCAGGCGGCGCAAGACATTCGCAAGGTGGCTTCCCAGCACGCCCCGGTAATAGTGCAGCTCATCGATCACCACGTATTGGAGGTTTTCAAAGAGGCGCTCCCACTTGGTGTGGTGCGGCAGAATGCCGGCGTGGAGCATGTCGGGGTTGGTGATCACCAGGTTGCCGCGAGCGCGGATGGCCTTGCGGGCGTCCTGCGGAGTGTCGCCATCGTAGGTGAAGGTGCGGATCTCGTCGCCCAGCTCGGCCGTCCAGCGATTGAGCTCGGTGAGCTGATCCTGGGAGAGCGCCTTGGTGGGGAACAGATACATCGCGCGCGCGTCGGGATTTCGCACCAGCGCGTCGAGGATGGGCAAGTTGTAGCACAGCGTCTTGCCCGAAGCCGTGGGCGTTACCACCACCGGATTCTTGCCCTGGCGGACGAGACCAAACACGTCAGCCTGATGCGAATAGAGCCGGTCAATACCGCGCCCGGTGAGAATCTCACCGAGTTTGGGAGCGAGATCGGCGGGGAAGGGCACAACTTCGGCTGGGCGCGCGGGGAGGTGCTTCACTGCCGTCACTCCTCCTGACAACGGCGGGCCTTTGAACCGGCGCCGAATTTCGTCGAGGGCCCCCTCGACGGTCGCCGTGTGCGTGGTCGCGAGCGCTTGGGTTTCGGTCGGCATCGTACGATCTTTCGTGAGCTCGCCGCTACTTCGGTCGCGGGCTCAGTTCGCCTTTTATTCGCCAATCATAGCACAAGGCAGAACACAGGATGGCAGCCGTTCCTTTTTCCCTAGCGGCGCACTCTGACGCATCTTGGGACAGCGTCGTGCCAGTATACCGTTCGAGACAGACCCGAGCCCCAGGGATGGCGATCGCGACCTGACGGCGGGAAACACGGAGCAATCGATTCCTCGTGACATTCCGGCCTGCTATGCGCTCCTCTTGCAGACCTCGTCCGAGATAAATCAGCAGACCCTTTTTTATCAAGAAGATTCCGGCTTCGTTCGTCGCCGTCCATTCTTCACGTACGTGCCTGTTTACGTAAACGTTTACGTAAACAGGCTCCGGCCAGGCAGTAAAGCCGAAGAGCAATCCAGGGGGGAAAATAACTCCCGAGTTAAATTTTCAACTCCTTGCGAGCCAATGAGATTCCGGCTTCGTTCGTGAAATTGAGGTCCACCACAACTTGCATCGCGAAGTGGGCATCGCTATTCGCTTCCTCTGGACTTTCCACGGTTGGCCCCTGGGGTTGAACACAAGCCGAATCCCAGAGCAACCCGGCGGGTTCAGCTTGGCTTCGCGCAATTTTTTACATGCCTCATTTAAACGACTTATTGGCTTTGGGTAAGATTTACCTTGCAAGCGCCACGAATTTGATAGAACCTGTTCATTCCAAAGGAGATTGTTAGCTTTCAGTCGAGTTTGCATAAAAGTGCCAAAGTTATGAATATAAATGGCTTGTTGCTTTCGGTTCGTTTTCTCCGTTTTTTGGTAAGCGACTGATTATAAATGCTCCCGTTGGCTTTGGCATATAGGGGGTGGGGGGGGGTATCCGTTCCATCCGAGCGGCACCCTTCCTGCCGTCCGCAAGCGCAAGATCTAGCCGGCTGTGGAAAAAGGGAATCTGTCATGGTGAGCGCAGCGAAGCATCTGCTGTATCTTATTGAAAACAAATAAAGCGGATCCTTCGCTCCGCTCAGGATGACATGGTCTGAAGGCCTTTTCCGCAGCCTGCTCGATCAAGTCTTGACCGTCGTCTGGCTCGCCCAATCGCTCATTTCGCTCTCCCCGGAAACCGCATTTCGATTCTGCCGTCTGCGACGCGCTTTCGACGCCTCACCCACCCACCGTGACGTCAGGCGCACCATGAGATCCGGCTTCGCCCGCCTCCCGGGGCTCCTGAAGTTCACGCCTGTCACCCTATCACAGACGGGCTATGATGTCAAGAGGTATGTAGGCTAGCTTACGGACGTTTTTGCAGGGGAAGGGCTCCTAACTTGTAGCGCTGGCCTCGTTTGTCGAGCGCCTTCGCTCCGCTCGGGTCGGCTCTGCGGCCTTTGTCTTCCGGCCTTCTCAGAGCCACCCCAACAACGCCGACTGACGATCCTGAGGAGCAGTTCGCCAAGAACGCCGGGAACGAAGTAACTTTCACTTTCTCAGCATAGAATAATGGCGACACGTCAACTGGAGGAGCCAGGCCATGCTGAACACCGGGCAGAATATTGTCGTCATCCTATCAACCGTTACGCTTGCTCTGAGTCTCTTGATTCTCTTACGAAAGCTCTCGCACCCCGCTGTTCGCCATGAGCATAACAATCTGGTCGGGTGGCAGATCAGCATTTTAGGCACCACCTACGCCGTGATTCTGGCTTTTATGTTGTGGAACGTATGGAGTAACTTCCAATCGGCGGAAGTCAACGCAGAGCTGGAAGCGAATTCACTGGTCAACATCTATCGCCTCTCGCAAGGCCTTCCGTCCGCACAGACGGCAGAAATCCAGAGGCTGGCCCGCAAATATGCCGATGTCATGTTGGCCGAGGAGTGGCCAGCCATGAGCAAAGGGAACGTCAGTGCAGCAAGCTTCGAAGTCACGCAACAACTGTGGGCAGCGATGGCCGCCGCCCAGGCCAGCCAAGCATCGCAGACGCTGAGTATCAGCCAGACACTCGCGGAGCTGGCGAATATGAGCCAACACCGCCGGATTCGTCAATTACAAAGCCGCTCTAGCCTTCCCACGATTTTGTGGATTATCTTGATCGTGGGGGGCGTGATCACAATCGGGTCATCGTGCCTGTTCGCCACCGAAAACTTCAAGCTTCATTTCATTCTTGTCCTTGCGCTTACGCTCATGGTTTCGCTCGTGCTTGTCGCAATTGCGGACATCGATCGCCCTTTTCAGGGCTCAGTGCGCGTTAGTGCCGACGCTTTCCGGTTGGCGCAGCAGACGTTCCAGCGATTGTCCAGTGCAAACTCACCGCCTTGATTCGCTGCGTGCCTTGAGAAACCCAGTGTCGCCGGGTCGAAAATGCTACGTGAGGAAATACGCCGACGCCGAAAATAAACAACTTAGCATTTTCATGAAGTTTCGCGGGCCAGGGACCCTAAGGGACATACCTCAAAAAAAAGACGTG
This sequence comes from Terriglobia bacterium, assembly GCA_035578005.1. GTDB lineage: Bacteria > Acidobacteriota > Terriglobia > UBA7540 > UBA7540 > Gp13-AA77. The sequence continues at coordinate 9,185 of DATJYK010000162.1, read as the reverse complement.
GGCGCCACCCGCTGCTGTAAAATAAAGAAAGCATGGCAAAGGAATACATCGAAGAGCGGGACGGCAGCTATTATGTTGCCGGAACTCGGATCTCGCTGGACTCCATCGTCCACGCATTCCGCCGCGGCGAATCTCCTGAGACGATCTGCCAGAATTTCGAATTGCTTCGGCTCGAAGAGGTTTACGGCGCCATCGCGTACTACCTCGCAAACCAGGCTGAAGTGGATGCCTACCTGGCTCGCCAAAATGAGAAGTGGGCGGAAGGAAGGCGCAACGCCGAGCCGCTGCCAGCCGATCCTCGCGAGCGGCTGATGGGGGCGCGGGATGAGCTGCTCACGGCCCGTCCCTCATGAAGGTTCGGTTCCTCGCTGACGCCGATCTCAACAAAGCCATCGCGAGCGAAGTTCTGCGCCGAGAGCCCTCCGTCGACTTCCTGACGGCTCACGCTGCTGGATTGCGCCGCCTGAAGGACGCTGAGGTCTTGCTGCTCGCGGCGGGACACGCTACTCTGGCTCGCATCGCGAGGGCTACGGCGCTACGTGAAAGGAGACGTTGCTCGCCAGCGTCGCTGAAGGCGTAGTCACCTGGACGTTCCCGGTGCTGGCGTCGCTCGGTACCGTAGTCCTGATTTCAGTGCTTGAGACAACCGTAAACGTGGCCTCCGTGCCGTTGAACGTGACGTCGGTGGACCCTGTCAAATTGTTCCCTAGGATGATGACCTTCGCACCCACCTTACCCGAAGTGGGTCGCGTTTCCACGAACGGTCCCAGCCCGACCGAAAGGGCAAAGACCGTGCCGCAGCCGCCTTCGCAGTTGCCGCTGGACCCGCCCTGATAGGTTGTCCCATACAGGGTCCCATTGGTGGCTTGAATCGGCCCTGCCGTTGGATACGACCCGTCACTTAGGTCGAAGCTGTGTACCGTAGTTAGCTTACCTGCCGGCGTGATTTTGAAGACCGCGCCCCAGCCGTTGGCCCCGCCCGTGTAGGTTGTCCCGTAGAAGTTTCCGTCGGTGGCTTGAACCAGCCCCCCGTAAGGGTTCCTCCCGTCAGGGCAGCCCTCTTGCTGGCAGAAGTTGTAGAGCGTGGTCAGCTTGCCGGTGGGTGTCATTTTGAAGACTGTGCCCCCCGAATCGCCAGTGCCCCCGTAAGCGGCCGTCCCGTAGAAGTTCCCGTCCGTGGCTTGAATCAATGCCGCCATAGGCTCACTACCGTCAGTGCCGTCAAAGATGTGGACCGTAGTCAGCTTGCCTGCGGGTGTAATTGCGAAAACCGTAGCGCCGCTGCTGCCTGTGCCCGCCGAGGTTGTCCCGTAAAAGTTCCCATTGGTCGCTTGAACCAGCGCCGCGGCTGGACTTAGCCCCTCCTGACCCACAACGTCATTGAAGGTGTGGAGCGTGGTGAGCTTGCCTGCCGGTGTGATTTCAAAGACCGTGCCGATCGCGTCCGCCCCTGCGCCCCCATCCGTTGTTGTCCCGTAGAAGTTCCCGTTGGTGGCTTGAACCAGCCCAGCCGCCGGAAGCAATCCGTCAGCGCAGTTCGCTAGCTGGCAAAAGCTGTAAAGCGTGGTCAGCTCGCCAGCTGGTGTGATTTTGAAGATCGTTCCGCAGCCTCCACCGGCACCGCAGGAAGCACCCGACCCGCCCAAGTAGGTGGTTCCGTAAAAGTTTCCGTCGTTGGCCTGAATCAGGCCCCCTTCCGGATACCACCCGTCAGTACAGTCTATCTGCTGACAGAAGTTGTAGAGCGTGGTCAGCTTGCCCGTCGACGTGATCTCGAACACCGTTCCACAACCGTAAGAGTCCGCGGTACAGGTCCCGCCATCTTCGGTCGTCCCGTAGAAATTCCCATTAGTGGCTTGCGTCAGTCCCGCCATGGGCCTATATCCGTCGGTCTCATCGAAGCTCAGCAAACTCTTGAACGTCTGGCCCGACGTGACGGTCGCGGTGGCGGAACAAAGCAGTACGGCCGCGAAGGCCGTTCGCCCCCATCCTAGTGTGCTTGCCCAGCGTCCGTTCCCGACGCGCCGGGCCAGTGAACTGAACAGCGCGAGAGTTCGAAGTTTCGTCATTGCAGTCCTCCTCCTTTGCGTGTGTGAGATTCGTCAGCTAGTGCTCGGTTTCGTGATCAGCGCCATTGTCCATGGCTCTCACGAGGGCGAGGCTTTTCAGCCCCACCCGTTGCAACGTCAGTCGGATATTTGCCATCCCCGCTTCGGCGCAGCTTTGGAGTGCGGCAGCTTGCTGCCGCTTTGGTGAGGCCAGCTTGCTGGCCGGCTCCTGCCCTCGAAAGCCCCGCGGGCCGCGAGCGAGCTGGCGAGACGAAAGCGGCAGCAAGCTGCCGCACTCCAAAGCTGCGCCGGAAGCGGGAACCTCTGCCCGCCACTTGGCCTTCACTTAATAACTGCGTAAACCGGGGTGAAAAACCGTCAACGCTGCATCAATGCCTGGGCCCGAACTCTCGCCGCGGCTGGCAGAGACAGCACGACTCCCGCGAGCGAAAGCACTGATTCCTTTCTCGTGAATCCCCTCAGACTTTGTAAATGAATCGTCCGGCCCCCGGACTTAGACAAAGCGAGAGTATCGCCGCGCCAGCGGGGTGTCAAACGATGCTTACCGAATGTTTACCGCAGCCGCGGGATGAACAAGGGTGGCTTCCCCAGCACGGAAATGGCCTGTAGGGGTAGGGCTTGCCCTACCCTTTTTCGAAGGGCTCACCTCGGAAACTGAGGGTAGGGCAAGCCCTACCCCTACAGGCCATCGCTAGCCGAGCGGTAACTGCAAGCGCGCTTCGCATCCGGTGTGGTCGCGGCGGTTGTTCAGGGTAAGCGTTCCGCCGTGGGCTTCGGCAATCTGGCGGCTGAGTACCAGCCCGATCCCCGAGCCGCCGGATTTAGTGGTGAAGAACGGAACAAAAAGGTTGGTGGTATTGGCGAGACCGGGTCCGTCGTCGCGCACCCAAACCTCGAGGTGGGTCGCATTGCGTTCCCAGCCGGCGGTAACGCCGCCGCCGGTTTCGAGCGCCGCGTCCACCGCGTTCCGCATAATGTTGATGAGAAGCTGATCGAGCTGGTCCCCGTCGGCCATGACGGTGATCTCGGGACCCGGTTCCACGACGATCTTCATGCGAATCTCAAGCGTAGCCACGCGCCGGATCCAGGCGCCGGCGTCCAGCGGCGCCAGCCGGGGTTTGGGCAGGCGCGCCAGGCGCGCGTAGCTCTCCATGAAGCGCGCCAGGGCTTCGGAGCGTCCTGCAATGATGCGCAAGCCCTCCCGCATATCGTCACGCCAGTCGGCGGGCTGCGGGTCGCGCGCCAGCAGGCTCTGGAGGCTCGCGGCTACGGACGAGATGGGCGCGAGGGAATTGTTCAGCTCGTGGCCGATCACCCGCACCAGCCGCTGCCAGGCCTGCAGCTCTTCCTCGCGCAGCGGCCGGCTCATATCTGAGAGCACCAGCAAGCGGTTGGGGCGCCCGCCCTCACGAAAGGCGCTGCGATGCACGCCCCAGCGCGTGGCGCCGTGGCCGCTGCCAGGGAACGTCATGGAGAGGATGCTGGGCGCGGGCGCGTCGAGACATCCCATCAGTCCGAGCTCCGCGGCCGTGGAGCCTAGAATGCGCTCCGCCGGCTGGGCCAGCAGGCGCTCGCCCGCGCGGTTGATCAAGCGCAGGCGCCCCTCGCCGTCAAAGGTGAACACGGCCACGTCGATCTCTTCCATCACTTTGCGCAACAGGGCAGTGGCTTCGAGCGCGCCCAGCCGCTGACTGCGCAGCGTCTCGCCCAGCTCATTGGCTTCGCGCACAAGCTCGGCGAGGGAATCGTCATTGCGGGAGCCGCGTGCCCGCAACGAGTAATCGCCCTCGCGCAAGGCCGACAGGACGTTGGAGAGCGTCTGCAGCGGCATTACAAGATGGTTGCGGGCGCTGAATGCAAAACCGAGCCACAGCAGGCCCAGCAACACGCCGAAGGTCCAGATGGTTTGGGACGAGTAATGCCCGCGAATGAGCAGAACGATTGCCAGGGCTAAAGCGGGAGCTCCTCCGGCAAGGGCCAGGAGAAGAATGTGATTTTCGAAGGACAGCCGCGGGCCCTCCGGCCGCCGCCGTTGGAATTCACCGCCGTGTGCTAGGGGATCGATCTCCATGGGCGGAACAATTATGAATGATGAATTCTGAATGATGAATGAACAAGATTCGTCAGTGTTCAACCTTCATAATTCGTAATTCATCATTCATCATTTTGTTCTTCGTCGCCGTGGCCCAGTCCGTAGCGCTCGAGCCGACGGTAGAGCGCACCGCGGCTCAGGCCCAGCGCCGCGGCGGCTTGGCTCACGTTGCCGTCGAAGCGCTCCAGAGCTTTCTGGATGAGGAAGCGCTCCACGTCTTCCAAACTCATGGCTTCGATCCGGGCGCTGGTGCCGGTGGGCGCCTCAAGCCCGAGGTCGGCGGCGGCGATCTGGCTGCCGTTCGACATCAGGACCGCGCGTTCCACGGCGTGGGCGAGTTCGCGCACGTTCCCCGGCCAGGGGTGAGACATGAGAGCCTTCAGCGCGGGCTCGCTGAACCCCGAGACGTGCTTATGGTAGCGCGCAGAATGCTCGCCGAGAAAATGTTGCGCAAGTAAGGAGATGTCCTCGCGCCGCTCGCGCAGCGGCGGCAAATGAACCTCGACGGTATTGAGCCTGAAGAAAAGATCCTCGCGGAACCGGCCCGCAGCCACCAGTTCCTTCAGGCTGGCATTGGTGGCAGAAATGATTCGCACATTAACGCGGTGGGTTTTAGAGGAGCCCACGCGCTCAAACTCACCCGTCTCGATTACGCGCAGCAGTTTGGCCTGCTGATTCAAGGGCAGGTTACCGATCTCGTCGAGAAACAACGAGCCGCCGTCGGCGAGGTCGAAACGTCCCACGCGGTCCGTGCGAGCGTCGGTGAAGGCGCCTTTGACGTGACCGAAAAGCTCGCTTTCAAACAAATGCTCGGAAAGGCCTCCCACGTTTACCGCCACCAGCGCCTTGGAGGCGCGCGCCGAAAGCGCGTGCAGCGTGCGGGCCACCACTTCCTTGCCGGTACCGTGCTCTCCGGTGATCAGTACGTTGGCCTCCGAGGGCCCGACGCGGGCGATCCTTTCCAGTACGGGGCGCATGGCCGGAGACTGGGCAATCAAGTTGGGAAGATCGGCGCCGCGCAGGAGCTGATTCTCGGCCTCCAGGCGCTGGCCGCGCCGAAGGGCCCGGCTGAGCTCAATCTGGGTGGAAATGATGGCGATCAAGCGCGCGTTTTCCCAGGGCTTCTGGATAAAGTCGCGAGCGCCGCGCCGCATGGCTTCCACCGCAACGTCCACCGTGCCCCACGCCGTCATCACCACCACCGGAAGCGAGCTATCGAGCACCTGCAGGCGATTTAGAAGGTCGAGACCTTCCGCTCCGGAGGTCGTGTCGCGGGCGTAGTTGAGATCCATCAGCAAACAGTCGAAATCGCTGGCCTTGACGGCGCTCAATACGCCGGCGGGCGAGGTGGCGGTTTCAACCTGATAACCCTCGCCCTTGAGAAGAAGGCGCAAGGAATCGAGCACGTCACGCTGATCGTCAGCGACGAGGATTCGGGGTGGCACAGGACCCATCTTCATAGTTTGACTGTAGCAGAGCTTTCAGCAGTCAGCTTTCAGCTTTCAGCTTTCAGCCATCAGATCGTGCGCCAGGAGGAGGTGAAACTCCAACTCGCTTGCTGACCCCATCGCGATCTGGAGGAAGCGGCTAAATTCTGCGCCGCCCATTCGACCGCAACCCTCAGCGATATTCGCTGCCACCGAAGCCGCAGCCCGACGCGTTTGGCTTGTAAGGCCGTACAACTCGTCTCTCGGGAATGTCCGGGTAGCTTTGTAAATGTTCAGAGTCAACTGATACGCTTTTTGCCAGACCTTCAAGTTTCTGAAGTCCCTCAATGTTGCCACCCTTCAGCCACAGCCATCGGCGGTCAGCAAAATCGGCGAGCTGAGAGCTGACGGCTGAAAGCTGACTGCTGATAGCTTCACTCATACCTTAGCGCCACCATCGGGTCCACCTTGGCTGCCCGGCGTGCCGGAACGTAGCAAGCGAGAAGCGCCACCACGGCCAGCAGCAGCGCCACCGTCAAATATGTAGGTGCGTCCGTTGGCTTCAAGCCGTAGAGCAGGCTCGATAGCACGCGCGTGATCGCCAGCCCGCCCGCAATACCCACGACTACGCCCGCAGAAGCGAGCTTCATTCCCCCAACCACCACGAGCCGGGCCACGTGACCCCATTCGGCGCCCAGGGCCATGCGAATGCCTACTTCGCGCGTGCGGCGCGCAACTTCGTAAGCCAGCAGGCCGTACAGACCCACGCAGGCGAGCACCAGCGCCAGCACGCCAAAGAAACTCGAAAGGCGCGCCATCACCCGTTCTTGTGTGAGCAGGTCGTCGATACTCTCCTGCTGGGTGCGTATCTCGAAGAGTGGCAAGTTACTGTCGGCGCGTTTCACCACCTCACGAACGGCCGGGATGAGCGAGCTGGGTTCGGGCCCAGTGCGCAGCTCGAAATACACACCGCCGCCCACGGCGGGCACGTAGGCCGCGGGCTGTACCTCGCGGCGGAGTGTGCTGTACTTGGTGTCGCCTACTACGCCGGCGATTTCCCACGCTTTTGTTTTGGGCCTGTCGAGGGCTAAATCGCCGCTTGAATCCGAGCTGTCGCCTTCGGTCAGCCGCTTGCCCAGCGGATTCTGTTCCGGGAAGTACTTCCGAGCGAACGCCTGGTTCACAAGAATCGGAGTGGGCGGGCCCGCGGGCGCGGTTTCCGCCGGTTTCGGCGTGGCTTTGGGCGCGTTGGAATCAGCGGGCGGCTTGGCCTTGGCAGCAGCGTCGGCCTCTGCCGCCTTTTCCGCTTGCTCGAAATCGGCCGCCGTGAATGTGCGCCCTCCGATCAGAGGGATGCGCATGGTCCCAAAGAAGTTCGGCCCGGCGGCGAGCATGTCAACGTCCACGGTGCTTTTTGCCGGTTGACCTTCGATGTGAACGTCCTCGGTCCAGAGTCCGCCCTGTAGCAGCGCGTCGGAGGAGTAGCTGACTGACGTCACGCCGGGCAGTGCATCGAGTTGATCCTGCAAGGTACGGTACAGACTCTGAATCTGAGACACCTGATACTTAGCCAACGTGGGGTCAATGCCGAATAGCAGGATGTTGCGCGCATCAAAGCCAGGATTGATTTCGCGCAGATTCCGAAGCGTTCGCACCAACAAGCCCGCGCCGATGAGCGCGATTGTCGAGAGCCCCACTTGCAGCACCACGAGGGCCTTTCCGAGTTGAAACGGCCGGCCGACGCGCCCCTCGCCGAATGGGATGGCTGGCGCATTCTCCTTGAGCGCCGGGGTGAGATCAAAGCGCGTGCCTCGAAACGCAGGCGCGAGCCCGAAGAGGATGCCCGTGAGCAGCGCCACCGAGATGGTGAATCCCAGCACGCGCCAGTCCGGCTGAACGATGAAAGGAAATGGCCGGTCAGGGTCAGCCAGGATCATTGCTGTCATGGCATGCACGCCCCAATAAGCGAAGAGCACACCCAGGATGCCGCCGGAGAGCGAGAGTACAACGCTCTCGGTAAGCAACTGGCGCACAATTCGGGCGCGGCCCGCGCCCACCGCCAGGCGCACGGCCATCTCCTTCTGCCGCCCGGTGGCGCGCGCGAGCAGTAGTCCGGCAACGTTGGCGCAGGCGATCAGGAGCAGCAGACCCACGGCAGCCATCAGAACGTAGAGAGGCTTTGAGAAGAAGCGCCGTTGGCCGTTGAGCCCGGTCTGCGCAGGAGAAAGAACGATAGCCGGGTTATCCTCCGGCTTCGAGAGCGGCTTGGCACCGTGCAACATTTCGTCGCGGAAGGTCAAGCTGGCGGCCGCTTGCGCCTTTTCAAGGGTGACGCCGGGCTTGAGGCGCGCCAGAATCACCAGCCACCAGTTGTTGAGACTGCGGGTGTGCGTTCCCCACCCGATGTTGAGGCGTTCGACCATGGAGATGGGAAGAAAGAGGTCCTGTGTTTTCCCGGGTGAGAGGTTTGTGAACTTCGCATCCGCAACTCCGACGATGGTGAAAGGAACGGAATTCAGCGAGACGGTTCGGCCCACCACTGAACGGTCGCCGCCGAACGCGGTCTGCCAGAAAGCATAGCTGAGGACGATTGCCGGCGCGGCCGAAAGCGTATCGTCATCGGGCCCTAGCGCGCGGCCGAGCACGGCGCCCACGCCAAGTGTGGAGAAGTAGTCGCCGGAAACGAGTTCCCCGCGCGCCATACGCGCCGTCCCGTTTCCGGTGAGCACCAGGTGGGCAGGGCCGGCAATGGCAGTGGCTCCGGAGAAGACGTCCTTCTCCGCGCGAACCAGCTCGTAATAGGGTTCTGGAAACGAACACCCGGAAGGATTCTGGTCGCCGCCCTCGTACCTCCCGCAATCACCGAAAGAGCTGGTCTCATTGCGGCGAGGCTCCTTGTGCGCGGTCCAGCTCAGCACCACGAGCCGGGACGGGTCGCGCACCGGGAGCGAGCGGAACATGACGGCATCAATCAGGCTGAAAATTGCCGTGCTGGCGCCAATGCCCAGCGCGAGCGTAATCACAGCCACCGCTGTGAAGCCGGGGCCCTTGGCCAGCACGCGGAGGCCGTAGCGAAGGTCCTGGATCAAAGTATTCATTATTTGCTCCAAGCAGTCAGCCATCAGCCATCAGCTTTCAGCACCGGACGTTCAGTTCAACTCGCCAACATTCGGTCGGCGGTGGCTGATTGCTGAGAGCTGACGGCTGAAAGCTTCACTCGTATCGTAGTGCCACCATCGGATCTACCTGCGTAGCCCGCCGCGCCGGAATGTAGCAGGCAAGCAGGGCCACCAGGATCAGCACCAACGGAACAGCGGCGAATGTAAGCGGATCGTTGGGCCGCACGCCGTAAAGCAGGCTGCTCACGAACCGACTCAAAGCCCAGGCACCGGCCAGGCCTACAACAACTCCGACGAGGGCGATGCGCAGTCCCTCACCGAGCACCATGCGGAGCAGGTCGGGCCGCCCAGCTCCGAGGGCAATGCGGATGCCCAGCTCGTGCGTCCGCTGGGCCACGGAGTACGCGATCACGCCATAGATGCCGACTGCCGCCAAGAGCAAGGCGAGCCCGGCAAACAGTCCCAATAGCAAGGCTAA
>DATJYK010000161.1:0-52090 GCA_035578005.1 Terriglobia bacterium | reverse complement strand
TTCAGGTGCAATCAGTTCCAGCCTGAAGCGTCCCTTCAAATCCGGCTGATCGAAGCACGGAAACGCCATACTGGCGTCCATGGGGACGAACAGGGTGTAAAGGTATTCGGTGTTGTCGTCGTGGTCCTCATAGCGAGTGATCGGCTCGCCGGTAGGCGCTACGTGGGCTGCAAACTGCATTCGCACAGTGTTATCTCCCACATGGAGCCGCTCGGCGGGAAGCTCAATGTGACCGCTTTCGGCCGGTATGGTAACCAGGGCGCCGTTCACATCAAGACGCGTAATCGTGCCGTCGCGGAAATCCAGCAGCACGGGCCGGAAACCGCGAAGCGTAAAGCTGAGTTCTTCGCTGCCGACGACACTATCGGCGTGCGGAATAAGGGTGAACGTTAGGTGGTAGCAGACGTTTGAAATCCCCGCCGCGCGCTCGCGAGCCAATTCACGGGGAATGCCCACGGGCGCGCTCGCGAGAGCGGGAATCGTGGCGACGAGCAGGAGGAATGCCGCGCGCCAGGCCACCGCAAGCGAGCCATTCGCGAGAAATGACGGCCGAGTCGCTTGGCGGTACACTCCGGATCCTGGGCTTTCGTTGTGAATCATCACGGCGCCGCCTATTCGCCAGCCGGCAGTTGCTTCAGCATACGCCGCCAGCCGTGCGATTACGAAAAACCGGTGGCCGAATACAATCCGAACTCGGCTATCGCCGGGCAAACCGGGCACTGGGTGATCCTGAGCCGTACTCGACTTGTGGTCAGCCCTTCGGGAATTGGGAATAGACGGCAGGCACCTACGCTGGTACCCTCGGCGAAGGCTTTCCAGGAGCCCTGATTCCATCGATCCAGTGCAAAGCCCTCCACCCGCTGTCCGAGCCGGATATTCTCCCGCAGGCGGACCACGTTGAAGGTAACCGGGCGGTCGAACTCGAACACCACTTGTGGCATTGTCACACCATCGTCAGCGCTCCAGTACGTGTAGGGGTCGCCGTCGATGAGATTGTGAGCTCCAAAGACGTCATTGGGGGCTCGCACCGAAGTTGCCGTCACCCGAGCGTGCGCCGCCAGGTTCTTCGCAAAGGTCGAGCTTAGGAACTGCCCGAAGCCCCGCAGTGAGTCGACGTCATTTTCGTGCAGAAGTCCCCGCCGATCGGGAGGGACGTTAAGCAGCAAGCTGGCACCATGCCCCACGGACCGATAGTAAATATTCATGATCTCAGCGGGTGATTTGACCCGCGTATCTTCGGCTGCGTGCCAGAACCAGCCCGGGCGGATTGAGACGTCGCACTCTGCCGGCATCCAGCGGGAGCCGTGCCGGGTTCCAGTTTCCCCTAGCTCGGCTCGGACGTAGCCGGGCGCTGCCGGGCCGCCGTCCTCCCCGATTGGGTCATAAGTCGCCCAACAGGTCTCGTTGGCGAAGCCCGATTCGTTGCCCACCCAGCGGATATCGGGGCCAACGTCACTGAAGATCACGGCGTCTGGCTGTAAGGATCGAACCAGCGACCAGGTGCCGGGCCAGTCGTAATAGGTCCGGCGATCGATCACGCGCTTTTCCCGGGCGCCCCCATAGTACCCGTCGCCGCCGTTGGCGCCATCGTGCCATACCTCGAAGACGGCACCATAACCGGTCAGCAGTTCGCGCAACTGTGCCCGGTACATCTCGACGTATTCCGGCTTTCCGTAGACAGGTGTATTGCGGTCCCAAGGAGAAAGATAGACGCCGAATCTCAGTCCTTGGAGGCGGGCCGCCTGCGACAGCTCCGCCACCACATCTCCTTTCCCTTGCCTCCAGGGACTGCTCCGGACAGAGTGCTCGGTGGTATGTGTCGGCCACAAACAGAAACCGTCATGGTGTTTACAGGTCAGGATCAGGCCTTTCATCCCTCCGGCCTTGAGAGCTGTGACGATCGCACTCGCGTCGAAGGCCGTGGGGTTGAACAGGGCCGGGTCTTCGTCGCCATTGCCCCATTCCTTGTCAGTGAAAGTGTTGATCGAGAAATGGAGAAATGCATAGACCTCCATCTTGTGCCACTGTAGTTGACGCGCGGACGGGAGAGCGCCGTAAGGGGAGGGTGGCCTCCCTGCGGATGGCCCTCCCTGCAATGCAGCCATGCTCGCCACCGCCAGAAACCTGCGCCTCGAGATTTCATCCGACTTCAAGAACCGGTTCACGGCCAAGGACCTTTGACCCCGACTGTACAGCCTGACATCTCCAACAGCCCATGATAAGAGGATTCCGTCGCGAGTCGCCGCAATACATAGAGGCCGCGCCTTCATTTCCGACGCTCTGAAGCGTTCGCTCACATTTCCGGTTATGGCGGTTACCCGGCGATGTGCTCTTTGTTCGGTCAGTGTCGCAGCACAAGAATCGTTCCTCGGAAAACCCGTCAACGAGGGAGGGAACCGATTACGATCCAATCCCAGCGTCCACTGAACCCCGATCAGCCTTCATTTCTATAACCCTCAACAAATCAGCTGAATAGCCCGGCGGAGTGTGCCGTTTGTGTGCCGCGAAGCCGTGGAGGTGTCGCTATGGCACGAAAAGTCGGTCAGATCGTCCGGCGCGGCGTCCGCACTTGGCTGGTGCGCGTGTACAACGGCCGCGATCCGGAATCGAGGAAGCGAAAGACCTGAACCAGACCGTACACGGCGGACTTCGAGATGCGCAATCTCATCTCACCCTGCTGAGCGAACGAGATCGCGGCCGGAATCTGGATTCTTCGAAGCAAGCTCTTAATCAATATTTGGATCGGTGGCTCGAGGTCTGCGCGGAGCCCCGGTTGCGCGCCAAGAGCTTTGAAGACTACGAAGGACTGCTGCGCCGCTATGTCCGGCCGCGTCTGGGTGCCAAGACATTGGCGGCTGTTAGCGCGTTCGATATCCAGATCTTGCATCGCGATCTGCTCGCCCGGAACCTGTCCGGCCGCTCGGTCCGCTACACTCACGCTGTCTTGAGATCAGCGCTCCAGCAGGCCGTCCGTTGGAATCTCATTCTGGCAACCCTGCAAGTCCGGCAATCCCTTCGTACTCTGAGCGTCGATCAACTCACCTCGATTCCCGACAGTCAGGCCACGCTCGCCTCCCGTTCACTTCCTACGTTTTCTGATTCTTTGCACCCAGTCGTCTAGATCTTGGATGTGCGTCTTAAGCCTACCCGGCTGCGGGACTGGCGTGGCGTCGGCCGGGGGCTGGTCGTGCCCGCGGATCCAGCGTGAGCACTCCGCCATCGCTTCTTCTACTGCCGTGCAGTCCTCTGGTGTGATGTCGTGCAAGTCGCGCACTTTCTGCGTCTCAATGCTAGGCCGATAACGCTCGACGACATCATTCAGCAAGACATCGCTAACTGCTTGCTCCCACGCTTCTCGCAGGAGCCCGTAGATTTCACGCGCTTCTCTCTCATACGTCTCGGCGCCACCAGTACGGGAAAGCTTCTCGGCCTCCTGTAATCGTGTCCGAAGCACGCCGATGCGCTGTTTGGCACGCATGGCGATCCAGGGAAGATCGGGAGAGGAGACGCCAACCTGACCGTCTCGGCGGACGTATTGATGATGGCACGCGACGTGCTCCCGCTCGCATCCGTCAATAATCCGCTGCAGGAATAGAATGTCATGCGTGAACACAACGACTTGTCGCTGCTTCGCCTCGCTGACGAGCCGTTGCGCGATGCGGTCGCGCCAGATATGGTCCAGAGAGGAAACGGGATCGTCGAAGATGATCGCCGAGCTGGTGTTTGCCGTGCTTAGTTCCGTTAAGAATGCCGCAAGTGACAGCGTCCTAGATTCGCCTTCGCTGACCACGTTCGTGACAGCTACTCCGGGCGCGTTTGTGAAGACCAAACGGTGGTACAGTGCTCCCCGGGCTCCGCCTGCCGACTGAATCTCGACGGCAAGATGATCGAATTGAAGCTTGGAGAGTTCATCTTGAAATGATTTGCGCAGCTGGTCAGTTATCAGTCTCTTGGTGAGCTCCGTGCTTTTGCGGGTAATGGGTTGGGTGGATGTGTCATCCACACACAGCTTGTACGCCGCTAACCGCTTTTTACGCTCAATCTCATCCTCAACAGCTTTTCGGTGCTCATTAAGGGAAGTTCGCGATTCTAACTCTCTAAGTTCGGCCGCAACCGTGGGGTCTGGGGCGGCGGCTTGTACTTGAAGTTGACCAGCGCGTCCCCGCAAGGCCTTTGCTACCGCGCGCAAATCAGCTTCGGGCGATGAGCCCAGGCCGTTCGTAGGCAGGGGGGCATCCTGCGCCGCTGCGTCCTTCACTTCCGCCAGAATGCGAGTCGCCTCTTGGAGGAAATGCTGAAGGCTCTCCGCGAGACGAGGATCGTCGGCCGCGAGCTCGCTAATCGCGAGCGCGATGTTGTCCCGCTCGATGACAGCACCGGTCACGACGGTTAATGTACTGCGATAGCCTGTTTCCGCTTTGCGAACTTCTGCCTGTGCCGAGGAGGACGCATACTCCGCGAGGTGCTTCAGGCGTGCAGCCGCATCCGGGCCAATGACCTGCTGACAAAGTGGACAGCGTGCATTCTCTGTGATAATCGGGAATGCCGAATAGGGGTAAGGAATCGCTGAGAAGCTCCCTGCCGCTTCCCACATTGTCCTCCAAAGGTCCTCGCCCGTTCCTGCCAGGAGGTCAACCGTCAACGTTGTTTTGCGTAGGATCGCAAGCGCTTCTCGTGCGGCCCTAAGCGAATCGGCCAGGGTTCGGAGCTCTGCGAGTTTGCTGTCGCTCAGCACATTAGCGATACCGCCGAGGTGTCGGGCTACGAGCTCCATACGGTCGGCTTTAAGGTTGAGTTCTCGGGCGTGCTTTTGGGGGTCGATTGCCAAGAGATCGCGCTGTTGAGCCCGAAGCTCGTTGAGTCTGCCTTGCTCATCTTTCGAGAGTGTCGCGAGAGCCCGAACTTCATCGACATGGGTTAGCGAAGTAAGGTTATCGATGAGTGCTTTCGCTTTGGTAGCATCGGGCAGGGTGGGTAAACGCGAAGTGACCGCAGTCAGCTTGGCAGATTCGTCCTCAAGGCAGCCGCGAACGTCAGTGCAGATGGCCGATAACTTGTCAAAAATATCGAGCCCGAAGGGGCGAAAAGCTACGTCCGTCTTGTCGCGCAGATAAACGGGCGCGGAATGGGAGTCAAAAACGCTCACCGCGGCAAGCACGTCTGAGACCGCGCCGTCCGGAGTCCACTCTAGTTGGGCCTCTTTCGCACCTTCGCGAAACGATATCGTTGCCGATGGCTTTAGCGGCGCGTCTCCGCTCAGCACGTTGCCCAAAACATCTTCCGTCAACCGGGAACGGCAGGCGCGCTTAAGAATGCGTGTGTATCCCGACTTCCCTGCAGCATTCTGTCCGTAAACGACGGTGAGGTTAGGGCCAAATGTAATGGTTTGCTCCGGAGCGAGCGCATTTACCCCGCGATGGTGCGTTACGCTGGCAAGGGAAACGGGCTCTGCGCTCGTGCCTGTGATCGCCAGATGCTCACCGGCGAGCGCTTGCGGTTTCCGAGGTTTACTGAGTCCGCGGGCGGCTTTACACAGGTCAACGAGATCATCTATATCGGCGGGAGTGACGACTCCACCTTTAAACAGACGGCGAAGAGCGTCGCGCTGCCAACCGGGCCGCTCGACGGACCATTCAAGGATCTCGCTTAAAGTGGCGTCCTGCATTACCCTGTTACTCTACTATTTCAAACGTACAATTCAAACCTGAGCCGTCGGCAGTAACGGAGTTGAGATGAGAAGGTTTGTCGTAACGCAGTTCTTGTTGGTTACCGTGCTCGCACTTCCTTCGTTGGGGCTGGGCTGGGGCCACGAAGGGCACGCGGTCATCGCCCTGATCGCCGAGCACAATATGACCCCGACCGCGCTCGATCGGGCCAAGACAATCCTCGGGGGACAATCCCTTGAGGACGTGGCGAGTTGGGCCGATGATTATCGGCGCGACCACCGGGAGACGGGACCGTGGCACTACATCGATATTCCTCTTGCGGACACGTCCGTCGATCTCGCCAAGGAGTGTCCGAATGGCGATTGCGTGATCGTGAAGACCGAGGAGTTTCTCGGTGTTTTGAAGGACCCCAGCGCAGACGCCGTTAAGAAAGCTGACGCGCTCAGGTTCGTGATCCACTTCGTCGGAGACCTCCATCAGCCTTTGCATGACGCGGATAACGGCGACAAAGGCGGCAACGAACGCCACGTAATTTTCGACGGCAAGCCCGACAACTTGCACTGGGTGTGGGACACCGGACTGTTGGAGCACATCAACCATGACCCGCAAGCGCTCGCGGCGGAACTGGAACGTCAGATCACCCCGCAAGAGCGGACCGCCTGGGAGAGAGGCACGATTACGGATTGGGTCCTGGAGGGCCACCACGTGGCGGTCACCGTCGCGTACGGCGACTTGGGCAGCGACAATCCGGCCGTCATCGGTGCATCCTACGAAGCGCAAGCTGATCTGGTGATCGAAACGCAACTCGAGAAAGCGGGCGTGCGGCTCGCCGAGTTGCTCGATCAGGGATTGCGATGACCCAACGCCTGCCCTAGGCGTTCAGCACTAGGGCGAACGCGCCTTAGGATTACGCCGATGGATAGTGGGAAACATGTAGCCGAGGACATTTTCGAGGATCGATCTTTCGACAAACAGCACTGCTTCTTGTGTGGCGTGAGGTTAGGCAAGAGGAACTCTTCAAGGGAGCATTTCTTTCCAAAGTTTGTTCTTCATGCCTTTAATCTGTGGGAGCAACGAATCACCCTTATAAATGGCACGGCGGTGCCCTATCGGAAAATCGTCATCCCATGCTGTCGCAAATGTAACAACGACCATATCGTTAGCTTGGACGGGAAAATAGCGGCTTCAGTCAGGGCCGGATTCGCATCATTCAAGAAGCTGGACGAGGTGCTTGTGTTTCAGTGGCTGTCGCGGATTCTCTATAGCATCCTCTATTTGGAGCTGATTAGCCCTCGAGACCCCCGATTCGGGAGAAGAAAGATTCTAAAGAAGGATTTTTTCCGGACTCTGCACACCGCGTTCCTCTTCTTGAATTCAATCAGAATCAAAACACACTTTCATCAGCCTTACCCATGGTCGCTGTTTCTCTTCAAAACGCAAAGGCATAGCAAGCGAGATCTTAATTTCGATTTTAAAGACAATCCCGTCGTGCTGACCGTTGCCATTCGAATGAACGACATCGGGGTCGTAGGCGTTCTTCAGGACAACGGAGCCGTGCGAGGGTATGGTGAAAAAGCACTCGGCGTTCAGGATGCCAAGAAGCTTCGCCTTCATCCCGTGCAGTTCAGTGAAGTGGCAGCGCGGATCTTCTATGCCGCAAGCCTGCTGAACCGGGTTCCCAAGTACATATCAGTCTCCGGCCAGGACCGGTCGCTGGACGTCATATCGCTCCCGTTGCAAGGCCTATCCGCAAAGCCAGTCTTCGATCCTTGGAAAATTGAAGACTACACTCGCGTCTTAAGTTGGTCGTGCCAATTGCCTTATGACAAGCTTTACTATCCTGGAAAAGGCGTGTGGACATTCCTTCGCGACGAAGGTGGGAAGCCAAAGCACATAGCGTTCGAATAATGTGAAGCCGCATCGCCGATTACTTACACCAGTTAAGTCCACGTCGCCTACACGCCTCGCAAGAGCTGCGAGAGTGAAACCTTGAGCGCTCTCGCAATCTTCTCGATGTTCACGAGCGAAATGTTTCGCTCACCGCGCTCGACCCCTCCCATATAGGTCCGATGGAGGCCGCAGAGGTCGGCGAAATCCTCTTGGGACACTCCGACCCTTTTGCGTCTCTGCCGTACTGCCAAGCCAAATCTGGGGCGCACATCTACCATAACGGAGCCTATCTTCTTGTTCTCACACTCTTTATGTCTACACTCGATAGGTAGGCACCCGATGAGTAGCATTTTCTTGTTGACATCCACTCCGGTTGAAATCTATTTTGAATCATCGAGGTTTGTTTCCCGGAACGCGCGCGGCGCGTCCCATGTCCGCGACTGCGTCGCTTTCGCGGTCGTAGGCCTTGATGTGCGGATCGCTGTATGGAGCCCTGCCATTTCCTTGCGAGACCCCGAGAGCCTTCCTGTGAGGTGTTGTCTAAATCGGGCCACAGAACTTCGATCCTCTCACGTAAGTGGATCGTTGCAGTGCCGTGCGTCTCACTACTTCGACTTGACGGCCGCTCCTCCAAACACGGTGGCCCACTGGCCATCCTGGGCGAGTAACTCGTACGTAAAGTCGTAGGAGGTAGGAGAAGTCTCCTTGATGATAAATCGACTGTTCATCGCCTCACCTTCTTCGGTCGTGAACGCACTTGTCCACGTCCACGTATCGCCATTAACGCTACCCGTCGAGTCCTCAATCTCTCCGCTGCCCGCGACCGCATGGTACAGGTAGGTGTGCTGATCCGGGTCGTACCGATAAGTCGCATCTCCGCTGTCTGCACCTGACGGGCGCTGCTCTTCCCAATGTGACGTCAAAGAATGACGAGCTGAGTCCCACTCATTGCGATGCGTACCGCTCAGTTTGCCCGCGGGTCCGAATGGGCCGACGTTCACCTGACCGGTTATGGTCCAGATGCCGGCGAAGTATAGCAACCTTTTTTCTGCCTCGTTGGATTCTTGCCGCGGTGCAACTCCCGACTCGGCGGATGCTTTCACATTCCAGTCGTTGCGGCCGGCTGAGCTACTACGTTTGGAAGCGGAGCCGGTATCGCTCGCGTTTTGAAGTTGGCTCACCTGCCGCCGCAAACAGAGGTCGTACGCGGCTGGGCCGACCGTGAACTTCTCGGTTGCGCAAACGGATTCAATAGATTGCCTCTCATCGAAACTCAGCCCGCTGAGATCGGGCCGTTGGGAACCCTTCAATGTGCTCAGCTGACCTGCGAGACACTTGTCGTATGCCGCAGGGCCGACCGTGAACTTCTCGGTCGCACATACGGACTCGGCGGACTGCCTCTCATCGAAGCTCAGTCTACTCAGGTCAGGTCGTAGGGAACCCTTCAGTGTGCTCAGCTGATCTGCGAGACACTTGTCGTAGGCAGCGGGACCGATTGTGAACTTTGCGGTTGCGCAGACGGATTCGATTGACTGCTTCTCATCGAAGCCTACGCCGGTCAGATCAGGTCGGTGTACACCCGTTAGTGTGTTGAGCTCGTCTGCTATACATTTGTTGTAAGCTACAGGACCGATCGTGTAGTACTTCGCAGTCGCACACACCGATTCAATCGATTGACGTTCGTCAAACGTAAGGTGGGATAAATCTCGTTCCTGGCCGTGCACACTCGTAGACAAGAAGCCGAGCGTCAGGGCTACGCATATGCCCCATTTTGCACGGGATCGCGATAAGAGATCATCCAGCCGCTTACAGGGAGGATTGTTTCTCATATCGTGTTGATGGCTCTCCGCAGTCACCGCAGTTCTCCGTCCAACACGGCTCTGTAACTAATCTTCTTCCTGGCCAGCAGGCGCACCGCCACCGCGTCGCTCTGCGCAGGTCCTACGGCGCGCTCCTCGTAAGCTTCCAGGTCAAAACCCGCCTCCAACATGGCTCTCATCTGTCCCGCTTTTGGAAGGTCAAGATAATTGCGCCCGTGTCCCTGCGCGGTCTCCACGCAAAGATAACCGCCGGGCAACAGTGAGTGTTCGAAGAACCGCATGAGGGATGGCAGGAAACAACGGATGTTGATGATTCCTCCCACGGTGCGCGGGCCGAATGGCCACGGTTCCCTAAGCACGTCCAGCTGCTTAAGTGTTAGCCTTTCGGCCACGTCCCGCCGCGAGCTCTCCGCGAGAAGCTGCTGCTGAGCTTGGACCTTGCTAATGTCCTTATCGAGGCAAAGAACGGCTGCGCCGTGCTCGGCGAGCAGAATGGCATCAGCGCCCCTACCACAGCCCACATCCAAAAAGGGTGCCCCGCCAGCCGCCGCGATCATCTTCGCAGCGGACGAACTCACCAAGGGGGACGCACCAGCAGGCTCCGCCGATTCTGCTTCTCCCTGCTCGCGCTGAGGTTGGACGACAGCGCTAATATGAGCACTGTGCTTTTTCGCGGCTGACTCGAAGAAGCCGCCGCACTCATTTCGGACTCCGCACCCGTTGCACTCTTCGAGATAAATGTTCTTCCAATCAGAAATCGATTTCTTGCTGAACGGCCAAAGCTCCCGATCAAGGACGCAGAGCTGGTGATTGTAAATCCAAACCCTCATGCCCAACCGCGCCAATGTCCATGTCGCCTCGCGAAGCTCCGCCTGGTAGTCGTGCGGGTCAATCCAAAGCTCGCTCAGATTCTTGTGAACGAACCCAACCATCTCCATGCCCATCAAGACAACTTGAGCCGCAAAAGGGAGGTTGCGGGCGATGAATTCGGCTGTTTTCGGGAGACGGCGACACGTCGCCGCGTGAAGCACGACCCGGATTTCCACGGGCACGTTGTACCGGGCCAGATTGTGGAGGCCAAGAATCGTCTCCTCGAACGCGCCTTTTGCTTGCACGACGTAGTCGTGCTCGGAATCGACATCCGAGTACACGGGAATCCCGAGCATGAGGTCCGGGTGACCCACGGCCGCAAGGCGTTCAGCGAAACGTCGGTAGTAGAACATGCGCCCGTTGGTGAGAACGTGAATCGCGGTGTGGGGTAACCTCTCTTTACAGCGCTCGATGAGCCGAATGAAGTCATCCTTGAGAAGGGTGGGTTCGCCGCCCGTTATGACCAGTTCGTTCGTCTCGGGGTCAATCAGACTGATCAGACGAAGGTGTTCCTTGATCCGTGCCGAGTCATCAATCTGTCGCGGCGGTTGCGAACACATTAAACAGTAACTGTTGCAGCGGTCGGTCGTGAGTATGAAATTGTTCGGCGAATTTCTTCGATAGACGGTCCTCACGTACCCGTTCGGATCAGCGCGAATCACGTCCCCATCCTGGAGATAGTCGATTCCGGGCACCGATGACAACAAAGGACTGTCAACGCTCCAGCCGGTGGCCTGACGTGGGGTTATGACTGCCGCGTATCCGCCCGTATCGTGGGGCGGGCGATCTTCCTTCCAAAGAAGCGCGACATCCCGCCTCGCCTCGTCGTCAGGCAGAGCACGGGTCGAAATGCGTGCGACGACCGTCGAGGGCATAGCCTTTGCCTCGCCGATCGAGTACAGCCTCACGGGTCACCTCACTCAGGACGAATAGTGCGCGTTCTGTAGCCAGCTGTGAAAGATGTCTCGCGTGGCCCCGTCCGAATGATAGAGCTCCAACAAGTGCTTAATGATCGCGAAATTCTTCTTGTGAAAGTCACTCGTTGGGCGATGGCCGACAAGATCACCCTGGGTCGCGTAATTGTGGACCGGGTCCCCCCCGCAGTACGTCTGAAAGGCACAGTCAGCACACCCAGGCATCGCTTCGACGCAGGACGAGGCCACAATGCTACGCAGAAGCTCTCCGCCAAAGATCGCTTCATACGAATGAGAATGGACGTTGCCGAGTTTGAACTGCTTGTCTCCCATCTCGGCAAGCATACGAGACTCATCCGTCGCATACACGTCACCGTCATAGTTGTAAACGGCTACGCCGATTCCAGCGCCAGCGGGCGACTGAAGATCGACGTAGCCCGTTGGGAAGGGGCTGAGAATCCTCATGAGAATCAATCGAGCGTACAGTTCCATAAAGAAGGTGCCGGCGCGATTCAACGCCAGAACATACGCAAGCGCACGCTTGTAAAACTCGACAAAGTCCTCGATGGGATACCCGGTCGTCCTCGCCGTTTTCACCGCGAATCCATAAGGGCTGAGAGGCCGTAGGAAGATTGACCGAAAGCCGTTTTTCAGGTACTCGTCGATGATTTCGTGCGGATAGGCGAGGCTCGCTCGCGTTGTGGTCATGAGGGCGCTCACATGATCCTCACCGAGCGCCTCACGCGCCCTGCGGAGATTATCGGTCGCGAGCTGATGGCTGTTGCCTCCCGGCCTCGGCCGGTTGGCGTTGTGGATGAAATCCGGACCGTCGAGAGACGTGGACACGAACACGTTATGGACACGGAAGTATTCGAGAATGTCATGATCGAGAAGGGCGAGATTCGAGCAGACGACGAATTCAATGCTTTTCTTGATGGCGCCCGTGTTCCGCGCTTCCGCTTCCTCGATGATGTGCTTAACTCGCTCGAAATTGAGCAGGGGCTCGCCGCCTTGGAACTCGATCTTGATGTCGGGTGCAGGGGAACGGAAGACAAGATCTAACGTCCGCGACGCCGTTGCTGCCGTCATATCGAAGCGTGCTTTATCAAAGCTCACGCGGGAGACTTGGCAATAAGGGCAGGAGTGCTCGCACCGAAGCGTGACCACGAAAATGTGCAGCTTAGTGAAGCCCGTCAGGAAGGCTCTTCTCGTGCGGTATTTGATCGCCAAGAGTTCGAACGGTGCTCGGGCGTCGCTATCAAACAGAAAGTGCTTGGCCTTGAGATCGAGATAGGTGTCCGACCCGGCGCGGAGCTCGTGACGGACGAAGGCGCTGAAGTCCGTCTCACGGATAACGGCGTGCTCGCCAACCTCGTTGACCAGCAGCCTCGCGTCCGTGCCAAATTGCATGAATTGGAAAGGCAGCAGACGATAGGACTGCGCGGGTTGGTACCGCTCTCGATCCTGAAACTGAGTTTGTCCCATTTACAAACCCGTCTCGCCGAGATGGGCCTCCAAAGAGATGTCCAAGAGGTAATTGAGGAACTCCCGCGCCGTCCGCAATTCATCGTACTCCGGCAATGCTGGGGCAATGTCGATGCAGCTCGCACCGCCTGTGCTTTCACAGAGTGTCACAGAGCAGAAGTCACGATAGGCGGAGACGGCACTTGCGAGGCATGTGGGGGGATAAATCGAGTGCGATAGGACGAACCGCATGGCTCACCTCGCGATCCCACGCGGGTCCTCGTGGTAGTCGGAATCAGATGCAGACCGGTCGAGGAGGCCAGCCTCAGTAAACGCCTGAGCGACGATCAGTTCCCGAAGCGGGTTAGTCTCGGCAGATATGTCGGATCGAACCTTTTGATTGACGAGCTCATTGCAGAAGTCGCCGGCGAGCGCCGCGAGGCCGTCATATGAGGCTTTAGCCGCGAAGTGAACAATGACCTCGTGGCTGCCCTTCTCTCGCTCAAGAAAAACGTAACATTTATCCGTGAAAAGGTAGCATGCCCGAAACAGCACGCTTAGGGGATACACATCGAGGTTCACTGAGAGCTTGAGGGCTCTATCATTCGACTCAACAACCCAAGGAATAGCTTCCAAAGCGAGCTCCTGCAATTCGCCAATTCCACTCCTCGATAGTTCTAGACAAACATGCCCCCGGACGAGTGTGAACTGTGGGAGCTATGAGAACTATGCGAGCTGTGAGAGCTGTGTGAGCTATGGGACGAATGGGAGCTGTGCGAAGAATGCGAGCTGTGTTGAGCGATCAGGCGCCCTGCGAAAGCGGAGCCGGATTTGAGTAAATACTGCGAGCTTAAAGGCGTAAGACCGGAACTCCTGATAACTGGTTTTGGTGACAACGGGACATTCGGCTGCGGACCGGACGCGCGGTTCACGATCGGAACGATGAGACCGGCCCCGAGAAGCAAGCGTGTTGAGCCCGTGATGATTCGGTCAGTGGAGGTGAGGATTCCTTTGAGTCGCTTCTTCCACTTCGGAAAGTCCATGGCAACCCCTTCGGCCTTGGATTTGACAACCTGAGATGCAGTGAAAATTACAGCATGGCACCAACCAAGTCAAGCAAAATATTTCAAAACGTTTCAGGCAATAGCCTGGGGGTTGCCCGTACGAGTAACATATTCACGTATATATCTGGCGGTACGCCGCACGTGGCGTGCGGGGGGCGGCAGCCTCGCAGGCGCCTTCTCGGTCGCCTGGTCTTCTCTTGGAAAGTTTCAAGTCCCGTTGTGGGAAGGACGTAAGTGTTTACGCAACGACCGTTGCGAGGTAATATTTCGATGCACACGGCATTCAGTTCATGAAAAGGATTTGTGGTTGCTTCCAGAAACTCAATCATGCCTATCACGTTTAGCGAAATACGAAAGGTCGAGAACGGGGCTCGATTCTTGGGGACCGCGGCTGCCGTGGCGTTCTGCCAGCGGTGCGGTCGAAGCTGGACGAGCGCGGAGAGAATTCGAGGCTTGGCGGTTGCTGTCATTGTTTCGTGATCCCCCCGGTGGCGAGTTCCACGAGGCGTCCCAGCCGATCACAAGATATCTTTGGCGGGTTGAGCATACCTGGAACCTCGCCGAAGATCTCAACCATGTCGGCCTCTAGCAGTTGCGGTGGGCTGGTACTCTGGAGTTCGGGTGGAGGGATCAATCTCTGGAGTCCCAGCCGCCGCACGAGAGCGCTGGTACGCCAGGGTTGAAATTTGGCGATCGAGTTGGCGCACGGACCAGCCGCCACGGATCGCCTCCGCCTCATAGTGGCGTCTGGCGTCCAACTCCACGACCGATAGAAGCCGAACGTAGTGCGACCAGGACAACGGAAAGGCCGGTGTAGCTTCGAATTTCGCAGACAGTGTCTGCGAAATCCCCAGGGCGCCGGATGGCGCGGATTCCGCAGGCAGCGTCTGCGGAATTGGCCACTGCAGATAAAACTGCCGCATCTGCTCCAGGTTCCGTTCCGAGAAACCGCGGCCCATCCGGGACTGGAGATCCCGCGACAGTCGCTTCAGTAGTTCCGAGCCGTAGGTGGCTCTCGCTTCCCCGCCCTAGTCATGTTCGACCAGGCGCCGGCCGACGAGCCAGTAAGTTGTCGTGAGGGCCGCATTGACGGAGCGCGCGTCGGATTCTCGCACCACTGGTGCGAGTTTCGTCCCTACCAATGCGCTTTTCAAAGGCGAACGCGCGCGGCCGTAGTTTCAAGAAACAATCCCCTCCGCGAATATACTTGTGAAGACGTGAGCGACCGGTGGTGACCGGTCTAGGCCATGATGGCACGCTCAGGACGGTCCAAGCCGCGGCGCCGCTGCCGTCCACAACCACAGGATGTTGTGACCATCTGCGTGGGTCGCCTCGGGAGCGGCCATCGTTGACCACCGTAGGAATACGGCGATTTCCGCCAAGAATGCGCGTGAGATTCATGCGCCCTCCTCCGGGAGCTGCTGGGCCACAACTGGGCCACATCTGAGCGGGAATGAGGGGTAAAACGGGCCATCAGCAGCCAGCTAAGGCCCTTCAGAATCAACACCGGCCCATTGTTATGACATGCCTGTCACGCATGAGGTCGCGGGTTCGAGCCCCGTCGTCCCCGCCAGCTAACGCGATACGAGACAATCGGACACAATATCCCACGTAGTGCAAGTGGGCCACATTAGGCCACAAACTGCGTCGATTTTTGCTCATTGCCCACTTGCCTGTTTCCTGGTAAACCCAATTAGGTTTTCGATCTTGGTCATTGCCTCGCGCTGCTGGCTCTGCAGCTCGTGCATGTACTTCTCAGTTTTGCTAATCCGTTTGCGCCACCGATCCTGGTACATCTGCCGCGTGTTGCGCTTCATTCTCGACGATGTTAGGCCTGAAATTGCGATCCCAGAGGTCCCCCAACGTGATACTTATTACAAGATTCGTTTATCATTCGACCGTATGTTGGCTTGTCGAGAACCGCTATCGGGTTTCCAATACATAGCTGGCACTTCGATTTCAGGCAATTTCGAACATCGGTCTGAGGAGGACACAACAAATCGCCTAAACCAGCTACCGGGAATCGCCGAGCTGGCAATTGGCAACTCATCTCAACCTGCGCGCCGCCCTGGCGCGAGCGAGCTCCTGTAATTCGTACAAAGACTTTGTCTGTTGCGGGTACCGCGGAATGGAGAACGAGGTCATTGAGAATCGCGCCGCGCTCGGACTTTCTCCCCGAACCATCCGCGCGTTGGCTTCCAGATTCTGTGTCTGGCCCTCTACATAAATTGGGAAAGCGTCCGCGGCCCGATAGCTAAGAATCAGGGTGCGCCGCGGGCGGGACGATGTGTTGGGCGCGGAAGCGTGCGGCGTCATGGCATTCATAAAGATGGCAGTGCCCCTATTTCCCTCGAGAGGTATTGCCTTGGACTCGTCAACTGTTTCAGTGATTCGTCCCTGAAAGAACCCGTCCAACGTGTGGTCCAGAAGACAGCCGGTGTGAAGACCGGGGATCACCTGTAAACACCCGTTCGTTCGATCCGTGTCGTCGAGATAGAAGAGGACCGCTAGCGAGTCCCGATTGGTGAGCGGGTAGTAGGCGAGATCCTGATGCCAATCCACGACTGAGCCGATGGCGGGAGGCTTCATGTTGATTTTGCTGTAGTGGAACCTCAGGTGCGGCCCCAGAAGCTGCTCAACTGCGTCAAGAAGAGCTGCGGACTCCGAAAACGCCCGAAAGACGCCGTAGTGAGTACAGGGTTCGTATATGCGCCGGATTCGCGTGCCATCAGGAGCCTGCTGCGGTTCCATTTCCATCCGCGAGCCGTCATGGTTTGCAACGGTCGAACCTGAGGAGATGTTGCTGATCTCGTCGAGAATCCTGGCGACTTCGTCGGCGCTCAGAAATTCGGCGGACACACAATAGCCGTCGCGCTTGTATTGGGTTACTTGATCGGAGATCAGCATCGGGGTAGCTCCTTCATTCGGATTCTCACTTATTTCGATGGGCAGCGGCAAGTAGACAGAAGCGGAATCCGTTCCGCCGATGCTGATTTTGCTTGACTGCGGTCGTCAAATGTCTTATACCGTTCATTTTCGTCCGCGGAAAGAAGCGGGATCTTTGCCGAATATCCCATGGTCAACCGTCGAAAATTCATAGCGACCCTCGGAGCCTCAACCGTGCTGCCTGCGGCTTCGGTGGCACTGGAAGAGACGCTCCCCTTCCCGGATTCCGCAGCCGGCGGACGCGTACGCGTCGACCTGAATGGGTCGTGGGAGCGGCGCATTGACGGCGAGCTGTACGACGTGGTTCCAGTGCCGTCGTCGCTGCGCCCTTCAGGTTTCTACCACTTGCAGCGCCAGTTCCTCCTTCCCGAGCTTTCCTCTCATCAGCTCTCCATACTCCATTTCGATGCCATCACCTACTTTGGACGGGTGTTCGTGAATGGCGCCGAGCTCGGAACCATGGGCCCGTACGTGCCCTACGACTTCGATTTCACTAGCCATGCGCAGAGCGGACTCAACACCGTCCAGGTGGCCATCTCCGATCTCATTCCCGACCCCAGCAGGGCCGGCGTGGACGAACTGGCGCTGGGTGTCAATCGGGGATGGGAGGCCTACGGAGGGATCATTCGCGACGTGTACGTTGAAGTACGACCCGCCGCATTTATTGACAACGTCCGCTTCGGCTACACGCTGAAAGCCGACGGCGCGTCGGCGGCTTGCCGCGCGCAAGTTCAGGTGTCCTCATCCACGGAGACCTCCGGCCAGGTCGAGGTGGCGCTGTTGCGCAACGGACTCCAAGTTGCCCGGGTGGCAAAGCAGGCTCCGGTTGCCAGCGGATCGAGCGAGACGGAACTGACCTTCGACGTCGCCGCGCCGGCGCTGTGGTCGCCGGAAGAACCGAATCTCTATGAGTTGCGCGCGAGCCTCAGCACCAGCCACGGCGAGGACACTTGGAGTTGCGGCACCGGGTTTCGCAGCGTCGCCGTTCAGGGAACCGACTTTTTGCTGAATGGCAAGCGGCTGGTGTTGAACGGAGTGGCCCGGCATGACATGTGGAAGGAGCAGGGATTCACGCTCACCCGCCGGCAGATGGAACAGGACATGCGAATGATCAAGGCGATGGGCGCCAATTTCGTTCGCCAAGTCCATTATCCGCACCATCGCTACGTCGTCGAGCTCGCCGACCAATACGGACTCCTGATCAGTGAAGAGCCGGGTTATTGGAACATGGACTTCCGCACCATGCCGCGCGGCATGATCGAGCTGGGCTACAAGATCATGGAACGGACGATCCGCCGCGACTGGAATTCACCTTCCGTCTTTGCGTGGCTGCTCTCCAACGAATGCACGCTCACCGTCGACAGCTTGCGCGAGGGCAAAGAAATCTGTAACAAGCTCGACCCGATTGGCCGGCTGGTCTCGGCAGCCAACAGCATGCCCAAGGAGAAGGCCAAGCCCATCTTCGAACAGGCCGGAATGGATTTTTTTGACCAGCATCCTTACACCTACGACCTCGACGATTTTGACAAGGAAGCGGAGTTCGATGGCTCCAGCCGCCCGCTAACTTTCACCGAGTGGGGAGGCAAAGCCATCGGCCAGTCGCAGATCGTGATGCAGAACAGTGTCGATCGCATGCTCGATATGATTGAATCGCACCGGCTCGCCGGCCACGTCTTCTGGAGCTGGCAGGACATGCGGCAGTACAGCCGCATCGATTGGGAGATGCGCGACGGCATCTTGGAGTCGGGAGTCGTCACCGAGGGCCGCGAGCCTCGCCAGGTTCCCTACCTGGAGCTTTCGCGGCTCTTTGAGGGACGCCACCACGAAGTCGAACCCGCGGCCACTCGTCCCCTCGCAGTTCCGCTCAAGTGGCCGCCGTGGTCTCAGAAGAGTAAGTTCGCGGCCCTAGACCTGCAATCCCTGGTGGACAGCCCGGAGGGCGCCAGAGCTTGGCAGAGCTTCGAAGACCGGATGGCGAAGTTCTGGTCCACCGCTCCCATGGCCGAGGACCAGTGGAAGCGCACCGGCAGCAGATTCCGCCTTTGGCAGGGCTCGGAGGTAAAGATTTCCGGAGTCGCCTTCCAAATTCCCGTGGTCCAGAAATTCGCTCGCCCGCTGCTGGTGACGCCCGAAGCACCCGAGGTCGAGATTCCTTTGGGCCGCGAAGGCCGCCGGTTGCACATTCTCGGGCAGGTGACCTTCCCTACCGGCTTTCCGGTGACGGGCGACGACGGGGAGGAGATCGCCAGCTACACTCTCCGCTATGCCTCCGGCAAGACTCAGCAGGTTCCCCTGCGCAACGGCCGCGAAGTGGCTCAGTCGAACCTCATCCATGTCGCCACCCGGATTGAGCCCGAAACCACGGCGGCGCAGCGAGCTCTTTGCTTTCCGAAGGACATTGCCCGTGAACAGTACCAAGTGCTGCTGCTCTCGGTGCCTGCAGAAGGCGGTAAGCTGGCGAGCCTGCATTGCAAGCTGAACGATCAGCATTCGGCGCTGGCGATCTTCGCCATCACGGTGGAATACGATTAGTGATTCTTGCGCAAGCCTGGGGTGACCTACGACGAAGTTGACATCGGGAAAAAAGGCCAGCCGGGAAGGCCGCGCTTTGGCCGCGGGGTTTGCCCCGAGCTACGCTGCCGGCGCCGTTTCCGCGCGTCCGGGAATGGCTGCGCAATCCGGTTCCAGCTCGCGTTCGCGCGTGGATCTAGCGGGCGCATGGGAGCGTTACGTCAACGGCAACCTGCTGGACGTGATCCCGGTACCTTCATCGCAGCGCCCTTTGGGCCTTTACCGTCTCAAGCGTGACTTTCTCCTGCCGGCTCTCTCACCTCATCAGCGTGCCATCTTGCATTTCGACGCGATCACCTATCACGGGCGGGTGTTTTTGAACGGGGCGGAATTCGGAACGACCATTCCCTACGTCCCCCACGAATTCGATTTCACTCGGACGGCCAAAGAGGGAAAAAACCTCGTCGAGGTGGCTATCGCGGACCTGCGGCCGGATCCCACCGGCGCCGGCAAGGACGAGATCGCTCTCGGCGTCAATCCCGGCTGGGAGGCCTATGGCGGGATCATCCGCGACGTTTACGCGGAGATCCGGCCCGCCGCTTATATCGAAAACGTCCGGTTCGGGTACAAGCTGAGTAATGACTACGCTCGGGCGGCCTGCCAGGCAACGGTGCTGCTTTCGTCGGCGGAGGCGGTCTCCGGGCGACTCCAGGTGGTGATGACGCGCGATGGAATCGAGGTGGCCCGCGGCGAGCGGAGTATCCAAGCGTCGGCCGGCTCGAGCGAATCCGAATTGACCTTCGACATGGCGGCACCCGACCTTTGGTCGCCCGAACAGCCCAACCTCTACGGACTGCAAGCTCGCTGGAATAGCGACGCGGGTGACGACGCCTGGAGCTGCCGCACAGGGTTTCGGCAGGTGGCAATCCACGGGAATCAATTTGAGCTTAATGGAAAGCGCCTCGTGCTGAACGGCGTCTGCCGGCACGACATGTGGAAGGACCAAGGATTCACTCTCACCCAGGCCCAGATGGCGCAGGACATGACGATGATCAAGGCGCTGGGAGCGAACTACGTGCGCCTGGTGCATTATCCTCATCATCGCCGCGTCGTCGAACTGGCGGACGAATTGGGTCTTCTGGTGACGGAGGAACCAGGCTATTGGGGTATGAACTTCCAAACAATGCCGTCCGGCATGATTGAGCTTGGCTACCGGATCATGGAAGGAACGATCCGAAGAGATTGGAACTCGCCCTCCGTGTTTGGATGGCTGCTGGGGAATGAGTGCAGGCTGACGGCCGAGTACCTGCGAGAAGGCAAAGAGCGCTGCCGGAAGCTTGACCCGCTTTCGCGTCCCGTCTCGTTCGCCAACTCCATGGACCCCAAAGAGGCGAAGCCGATCTTCGAGCAGGCTGGCATGGACTTTTTCGACGCGCACGTTTATCCGTCCGACGCCCAGGAATACGCCAAAACCGCGGAATTGTATGGTGCCTCGCGTCCGCTCACCTTCACCGAGTGGGGCTGGGAGCAGGCCAGCGATAAGGACATCTACCCTGAGACCCACAGCGAGCTGATCCTCGACTTGGTAAAGAGCGGCAAGCTGGCGGGCCATGCATTCTGGTCCTGGCAGGACGTGCGCCAGTACAGCCGACTCGACTGGCCCACGGCGGACGGCATCCTGATGTCCGGTGTCGTGGACGAGGCCCGCGAGATCCGGTCGGACCTGTACCTGGAGTTGTCGGGCTTGTTTCAGGGCCGCGCCGAGGAGCCCCGGCCACCCGATACGAGGCCCGTAATCTTGCCCCTCAAGTGGCAGCCCGGCGAGCCCGGTGCGGCTTTTCATCCCCTGGACCTCCAACCGCTGGTGGAAAGCACGGAAGGAATGAAGTCCTGGGCGGCTCTTGAAGCGGCAATGGCCCGGTTCTGGCCCAAAGCGGATATGGCGGAAGACCAGTGGAAGCGCACCGGAGAGAAGTTTCTGCTATGGCCAGACCTTCCGCCGCGGGAGCTCGTCATCGGTGGAATCCCCTTTCAGGTTCCCTTCATCAACCGGTACGCGCGACCTTTGATCCTTGCGCCCGGGTCGTCCGGATTCGCGATACCTGTCGGCCGCCCGTGTCGCCGGTTGCACATCCTCGGCCAAGTGACGCTGCCGGTCGGATATCCGCTGGCCGGAAAGCGAGGCGACCGCGTGGCTACCTATCGCGTGAGCTACGCCGGAGGCAGCGAACAGGAAATCGCCGTGCGAGCCGGAAAGGAAGCAGCGCAGGCCAATTTGATTCACGCGGCCACGAGGATTGACCCGGTGCCCACGGAAGCGGAGCGCGCCCTGGAATACGTGAAGGACGTCGTCCGCGAGCACTACCAAGTGCTGCTCTGGACCGTCGAAGTGAAGCCGGGCGCGGTGCAAGCCCTCAACTGCAGACTCGAAGAAGGCCAACCTCCCCTGGCAATTTTCGCTGTGACTTCCGAAGCCTGAGCCCACCACGCTAACAGAGCCTGGGAGCGAACGAGATTCACGCTTAGCAGGACGATGAAAAACCCGATTCATGTCATTTCGAGCGAAGACTTCGTGAGCCTTCGGCTCGCCACTGTTAATGAAAATGCGCGAAGCGCCTTGGAGTGCGGCGGCTTGCTGCCGCTTTGATCCCGCGAGCTTGCTCGCGGCCATCTGAACCCGGCGTTGTTCCCGGCCAGCAAGCTGGCCTGTTGGAAAGCGGCAGCAAGCTGCCGCACTCCAAGGCGCCTCCGGCGCAGGCGCTTGGCATGTATTTTCATGGTAGGTGGCGAGCCGAAGGCTCATGGAATCTTCGCTCGAAATGACATGAATCGTACGCCGTTTTTCATCACGCTGTAGAGGCTACGTGTGTGGCCTATCTTCGCTGGTCCGGACGGTCGCCACGGCCCACGCGTCTGAACCTCCATGGTGACGCCTTGCGGCGGGCAAAATCTTCCGGCCCAGCAGCAGGGATATCTTTTGCACCGCTTCTCGCACGGCCGTCTTGATGGAAGCGACGTTCGGGGACATGCGAATGCCGGGACCCGAGATGCTGAGGGCGGCGATAGGCTCTCCGTCCGAGGCGAAGATGGGCCCTCCAACACAGATGATGCCGAGCGCGTTCTCTTCGTTGTCGAGGGCCACACCTTCCTCGCGAACCTTCGCAAGCTCCTGTTCCAGGCCGGTTCGCGTGGTGATGGTGGCCGACGTCATCGCCGGCATCCCGTAGTGCACCAGGGCGTGCTCCAGCTTTTCGCTCGACATGTACGCGGCGACGGACTTGCCCACCGAGGTGGAATGAAGGTAGGAGTAATCGCCGACTGAAGCCGCGACACGATGGGGTTTGGGGCTCTCGAGCACCAGGATGTAGATCATCACGCCGTTGATCGGCACAGCCAGGTTCACCGATTCGCCGAAGGTGAGGAGCAAACTCTGCATCAGCGGTTTCGCCAAAACGGTCAGGCGCTGGTAAGGCAAAGCGTTGGTTCCCAGCTCGAAGAACTTCCCCGACAACGAGTAAAGAGTCGTCACCGGGTCCTGTTCGATATACCCAAGTTTGCCCATGGAGTAGAGAAGGCGGTGCACCGTGGTCTTGGCCATTCCCGTGATCTCGGTGATTTCATCGAGCGGGAGTCCGGATTTCGGCTGCTGGCTCAGCGCCTCGAGAACGGCGAAGACCTTTCGGGCGGCACCCACGAAATTCTTGTCCCGCGCCGACCTGCGAGACTCTCTCTTTTTCATTGCTCTCCCTCTCCCTGGAACCCGCTCTTTGGGCATACATTCTAATCGCATTATAGTAGATTCCACGGCGCGGCCGGCAGCAACCTCTGGCGTCTTGGCCTCTCCCGGTTTGAAATCTCCTGGACGCTGTTATCTTGTTGGTTATCTTTGTCACAATCCTGGACGTAAAAGCTGTGATCTTCGTACTCCATTTATATTTTCCGCAAATTTACCTGCTTTCTACGATAAGAACTTGATTCAGAAGGTCTTAATTGTGTTGGGTTTGTTTGATGGATCACTCGCATATCTTCCTGATAAAACGCCACTTGTCCAAGTGGGTTTGTTTGGCTTTGGAATACGCGACCGCTCGCGCGAGGGGTCACTCCTGGTGGGGTGTCGAAACCTTGCCATTTGCCTTTGTGCCATTTGGAGGGCCCTCCCTACGAGGCGGGGATACAGAGCCTATGCGTTTCGTATTGGCCGCCTCCGGAATCCACCAGACTGACAGAAGCAACTGAGAAGGTGGGAAATGGCGATAAACCTGAGAACGTTTATTTCGCCTCGCTGCTTCAAGCACTTAGACTGTGCAAAAATGAGTGCGTTGGCCGCGGGTTTCCGGCTGCCGGCAAAAAGTTTACACACGATCTCCACCCATTTGCCCGCCACACCCGGAACAAGCGGGCGGCAAGACTCCTCGAGTGTCCCGTCCCGCCTAATCGTTGACAGCCCCTCACCCGGCGCTTCGCGCCAGGAGTAAGTGCAACGGAATCAGGACGGGCAGGAGCGCCTGTGCCGGCGTCGTTCGATCGAGTTCGACTTTTCCGCAGCCTGCTAGACCAAGGGCCTGGATGCGGAATACATTCCGAACGCTCTTGACGGCCGTCACGCTTTATGATATACGATGTGGATTTAAGGGCTTAGGACCTGCCCAACTCGATCAATTCAAGCCGCGGCAAGTTGTTCTCTACCCGCGATAGGTAGTTTAAGGAGGTTTCACCTATGGTTCCTTGGCTGCGCGGAGTAATTCCAGCCGTCATCACACCCTTCGATTTGAGCGGCAGGATCGACGAAAAGGCCCTGCGCGCGGAGATTGAATTTCACCTGAGTAGCGGAGCGACCGCGCTGTGCGCGGGTGGCAGCACCGGGGAGGGTGCAGGGTTGACCCGGGAGGAAGTGCGCGAGCTTAACAGGATCTTTGTTGACCAGGCAAACGGCCGCGTCCCCGTGATTGCAGGAGTGATCCCCGACACTACGGATGAGGCCGTCGAGTTGGGTCTGGCCGCCAAGGAGTCAGGGGTCGCTGCCCTGCAGGTGACGTTGCCGCACTATTTGTTTCAGCCGGAGATTCCTGAGCTCGTGTCTTATTACTCCGAGATCGGGGACCGTACCGGTCTGGGGATCATCCTTTACAACGTCCTGCCGTGGGCGCAGGTCACTCCCGAAGGCGTGAGGAAGCTGATTGAAGCGGATGCAATCATCGCGGTGAAGCAGAGCGGCTCAAACATGCACCAGCTTGCTGACATGGTCTACAACTTTGGAAAGCAGATTCCAATCCTAAGCGCCGTTGATGACTTACTTTATCCTTCCTTCGTCGTCGGAGCTCACGGCACCTTGTCTGCTATCGCGAGCGTGCTGCCAGCACATTGCGTGGACCTTTACGAGGCGGTGCAGGAGGGCGACCACTCACGGGCGCTGAAACTGCACAATCAGTTGCTGGTGGTTTGGCGAGCCATGGAAGACATGACGGGATTCTGCGGAAGAGTGAAGTGCGCGATTGAATTACAGGGCCGTACGGCTGGAGTGCCGCGGCGCCCGCATCGTTCGGCCCGCGAGGACGAGAGAGAAGTGCTCCGCGCGGCGTTTCAAGAAGCCGGAATTCCTTTGGCCGTGCCGGAACCCGTATAAGCTTATACTTCTGCTGGCATTAGCAGGGGCGAGAGCTTTCTCACGACAGCTCTTCGCCCCTGTTCCCGACGCTGCGTTCATAGGCGCTTTACCACGAAAACTTCAGCGCAGCCTGCATGATTCGCGGCGAATTCGCTGTACTGGTGATACTCGCAAATCCGCCCGGTCCCACACCACAAGTCAAGCAGGTGCTGGGACCGCTGAACCAGACGCGATTAAAAGCGTTGAACATTTCCCAGCGAAACTGCACGTTATACCGTTCCTTAAAGGGAATGTTCTTGAAGATCCCCAGGTCGAAGTTGTTTTGTCCGGGCCCGGCCATAAGGTTTCTGCCGGAATTACCGAACGTGTTGGGACCGTTGCACTGGAAAGCTGCCGGATTGAAGTACTGCGTCAGCCACTGGTTCTTTGATCCCTGATGTACGTTAAAGGGCTGGCCGGTGACATCGGCGCGGTCGCCGCCGATCAGCGTTCCGGAGTTGTTGCTCCCGGCGCAACCGCCGCCGATGCTGAAAGGCGTCCCGGACTGCGCAGTCCAGATGCCGCTGAACTCCCAACTTCCCAGAATGTTGCTGCCCACGGGCCCGAGGCTGCTAAGCTTTGGTTCCTGCCAGATCCAGTTCGACACCAGGACAAGTGGGATATTGGTGTCGCAGTTGCCCCGGTTCCAGGACACATCGTACGGATCGCCCAGGCTCCCGGTAAACGCCGTATCACCAAGGGTGCCGTTATCCAGGCAGTGTGAATAGGTAAAATTCGAGGTGAACAGCAGGCCGTGTGACATCCGCTTGTTGAAGCTGAGCTGCAGCGAATTATAAGAGGCAGTGGACAGCGACTCCGTCTGCAGGATCGAGCCGAAATTAGCATCCGGCCGCACATTGTTCACCCCGGGGTTCTGCTCAATGGGATTGAACTGATGTTCGGTTTGGCTCCCCACGTAAGCCGCGGTGAACACTGTATTGGGCGTGAACTGATGCTCAATAGAGAAATTCCAGGAGTAGGCTCTGGGGTTTGTAAAGCTCTTCGGGAACACCGCCGAGACGGTGGTGGGAAGGATGAAGTTGATGGTTCCCGGAGGCGCGGCCGGCAGATTGGCGAAAGGCTGCTGGTCTGGAAATGGACTCACGCCGCCCGATCCCGTGAAGTTAGACCAGGGGTTCGAGAAGTTGATCAACCCCACCTGGGTGTAATAGAGGTCGAAAACACTGGAAAACGGAGCGACATCGGCGATGTGGTGATAACTCATGTTGGAAATAGGCGCGGCAAAGAGGCCGAACGCCGCTCGGACGGACGTGTTCTTGATGAAACTCGGCTGCCAGGCGATTCCCAGCCGCGGATCGAAGTTGCTAAGAGTGGGATAGATGGTAGAAGCAGGGATGCTAGCGTCCCCGGGGAAGACCAAGCCAGCCGGCGAACTAGGATACTTCGTGCTCTGCTGTCCCGGCTGCCAGCTCGCCATCTTCCCGTAATAGGGTGTAGCCGGGAAGTAGGGCTCCCATCGTAAACCGACATTCAGCGTCAGGTTAGGCTTCATGCGGATCGTATCCTGCGCGTAGCCGGTCCAGTTGGTAATGTAGTTCTGGGTGAATTCGCCGCCTCCCTGCTCGAAGAAGTTCGCTTGCCCCAGCAGAAAGTCGGCACGGTCGCTACCTGGAATTCCTGCCGAGGCGATGCCGGTCACCTCGCCGTCGAAGGAAATTCGGGGAGACGACTGCCAGTTCGTAGAGTCCTGATAGTTCATGCGGAGGATGTCCACGCCGAAAACGAACATATGCCTGCTCTTGGTCCAGGTCAGAGAATCCGTCAGGGCGATGTTCCGGCGCTTCATGGGCGCGTTGGTGTTCTGTCCGAACCAGAATCCGTTGGTGGAGAGCTGATCGATATCGGGAGCATATCCGGGCGGGTAAACCAGATTGGAGCCCAGCGTAGCCAGGGAGTACGGCTGTCCATTGCTGTCGCGAAAACCGGCAAAGCTCTCGGAGAGTGTGCGGTTGACCGAGACGGCCAGATTGTTGACGAGCGTGGGCCTCGCCGTCCATACCCAGCCGCCAGAAATGTTCCAGTAAAGGACGTCCCAGGACCGGATGGAAGCCAAAGGATCTCCGCCGGCAGGGTTTCCCGGCTGGGTGTAATCATTGTAGAAGAAGCGCCCGAAAACGCGCTGCTTGTCGTTCACGTTGTAGTCCCCGCGCTCGGTCATTTCATTGACGTAGCTTTTCAGGGGCACGCCGGGAAGATAGACCAGGCCGTTCGCCGCGTCGGTCTTCGGGAGCATTGCCTCGAAATTCATGCTGACCGGGTTAAAGGTGGCAGGATCAATGAAGTTGTTCGCATAGGGCGTTTTCACAAAGACCTTTTGGCCCGCCATCGCGCTGCCGGCCGGGCAGACCGTGGGCGTGCCGAAGGGCGCCGTCTGGGACACCTGGAAAAGCTGGCCGGTATCGAAGGCCAAATTGGCGGGTCCGCCGGCCCCGCACAGATTTGCCTTCGTTCCGGTTAACAAACCGCTGAAGTCTCCACTCAATTCGGCATTGTTCGGAACGACGTCGTTCCCGCCCTGTTGGTTTTGGTTCACCGTGGTTCGTTGAAAGTTGGCAAAGATGAAGAGCTTATCGTGCTTGATGGGCCCGCCCACCGAACCGCCGTACTGGTTGCGCTTGAGACCGTCCCCCTGATGGGTGAAGAAATTCGTAGCATTCAAGCTCGAGTTCCGCAGGAACCAGAATCCGTCCCCGTGCCATTGATTGGTGCCGGATTTGGTAACCACGCTCACCACCGCTCCGGGAGCGAACCCATACTGGGCCTGGAAGTTATTCGAGATCACCTGAAATTCCTGGGTGGCATCTGGGTTGGGAAAAGGGCTGGCGAGCAGATTCTCTGCGTCCATGGAATTTGCGCCATCCAGCATGTAATACGTGCTTCCCTGACGTCCGCCGCTCGCTGAGGCTCCCGTGTCATTCGGATTGGCGACGTAACCCTGATTGACTCCCGCCCCGGTGATGAGGACGTCAATCACCCCTGGGGAGAGCAGCACCAGGCTGGCGGGATTGCGTCCGTTCAAGGGCAAGTCGACGACGGCCTGGCGCGAGACAAGCTGGCCCAGCGAGGCGTTCGACGTTTGCAACATTTGCGCGTTCGCTGATACCTCGACGGTCTGCGTGACCTGGCCGACTCTTAGGGTGGCATCGACCCGCGCCACCTCGTCCGCGGTGAGCACGATATTGGTCTGCGTGAAGGTCTCAAAACCGTCGTGATGGAAGCTCACCATGTACGTGCCCAGCGGTAGCAGGGGAACCACGTACGTGCCACTTTCGCCGGTGAGAACCGCACTTGTAAGCCCGGTCAAAGTGTTGGTGACCGTCACCTGGGTGCCGGAGACGAAGGCGCCACTGGAGTCGGTGACGGACCCGGTGATGGTGGCTTTACCGGCCTGCCCGTAGGCTGGGATCACCGCCAGGCAAAGCACGGCGCCGGCGAGTAAGGCGATACCCAGCGACTGGCCAAAATGCGACTTCGCTGCCTTCTCCCACTTGTCTCTCATTTGCTCCTCCTGGTTAATCAGTTCCGTCCTTCGATTCGGCGAAAATGAGACAGACCGGCACACCCAAAACTCAGTCGCAAGCTAACAATCAAACACAAACAATACAAAACGAAACGAGTCTATAACACCGGCTAGTTGGGATGTCAAGAGTTTTTTCGGAACGCATTCCGGCATTCTGTTAACCTGCATCTCTCACCAGGATTGGAAAAGGGCGGGGTTTCAGCCCCGCCGAATCCTGCGAAATCCCGGTCTTTGTGTTCCGCGCTCGGCGCAGGGCTCGCCGCCGGAATGACACAGTCCAGAAGAGCTTTTCACAAGCTCTTGGGGTGCAGGTTTGGCATGGATCAGGCACAGCGCCCTACCGAAGACGCTGTGGGGGAGGTGGGGTATCAATCATCTCTTTTTTGCGGCGGAGGTCATCAGAATCCAGCTTTGAAACCACTCCTGACTCCTGGTCGCCCAGATCTTTTTTTCCCTGACGGTAGTAAATCCGCGCCAACACACGATGAGCCTCCACGAGCCCCGGCTGCTGCCGAACCACCTCCACCAGGAGGTTCTCAGCTTCGGAATACCTCCCCTTCTTCTCGTAGCAAAGAGCCAGATCCTGCCGGCTCAGTGTGTCGGAGGGGTCCATCTGCAACGCCTTCTGCAGATAGCCGATGGCCTCGTCTGTCTTTTCATCGCTGTCTTTTCTTAGCGCATGTCCGAGGGCGGCGTAATACGACGCATCCTGGGGATTGAGGGCCAGCGCTTTCCGGTATTGAGTCTCGGCCTTGGCAAGATCGCCCGTGGCGCTGTAAGAATGCCCGAGGTAGTAGTGGGCCCGGTCAAGGTTGGGGTAGTCGCGGACGAGTGCATCGAGTTCGTCGATAGCCGATACGTACTCGGACAATCCGTAACAGGCCAGACCATATTTGTACCGGTATTCGGGAAGCTTCCCGAACCGGTCCTGGACAGATTTAAGAAAGTCGAGCGCAGCAGAATATTGCTTTGACAACAGCAGGGCCTCGGCGTACCGCATCGCGTAATCCGCCGAGCCAGGCGAGAGCTGACGCGCTCGGTCGAGTTCCTTCGCAGCGTCCTGGTAGCGGCCCAGATCCGCGAGCGCCATGCCCAGGCCGGCGTGAGCGTCGGGCAGATTGGGAGCCGCCTGCACCACCTGTTCCAGGACCCAGCGGGCAGCGTCCGGTTGCTTGTTGTCGAGGAGCAATTTCGCCAGATCGATCTCCTCATCCGACGAGCGGTTCGGAGCCTTCATGGACTCCTGGATTTCCCGATCAGCTTGATCGTTGAGGCCCGCTTTCAGGCAGGCCTCGATCAAAGCGAGATGAAGCGAGAAGTCCGAAGGCGACTCGGCCTTCAGTTTCTCGAGAGGTGAGATTGCCTGCCGATACTGGTGAGCCTCAATGAGGAGGCGGGCGTAACTCTCCCCGGCCGCTTTATCGTCAGGGCTCATCGCGAGGCCCTGCCGGTAAGCCTCCAGCGCCTTGTTAGTCTCACCCTGTTGGTGGTACAACAGGCCGAGGTTGAAATAATTCAGGGGATTGTGAGGATCAAGCGTGCGGGCCTTCTCAAACTCAGCCACCGCGGTCGCGACTTGGTTGAGCTTGTAATCCGTCATGCCCAGATAGCTCCAAAGGACCGCGTCCTCCGGGGCGGCCTTCAAAGCCTCGGCCAGTTCAGCGCGCGCTTGGGAATATCTTCCCGATTCAAAGTCCTGCTTGGCGCGCTGGAGCAGCGATGCCGGAGGAGGGGTACCTTGGAGCAGCGCCAGGATGAAGGCGATCCGCAAGAGCATCATCGAATGCCTTTGCCTTCCACAATGGTCGAATAGCGATCAAGGGGCAGGTCCGTAAAGCGCTCCACCCGGTCGCTGGGTCTCGGCCAGCGGACCTCGACCCAATCCAGGCGCGTCGCGTTTCCGATGCCCAGAACTTCCCGAGGGTCGTGGCTCGACATAAAGCTGCCGCCCGCCGTCTTCAGCCTGGAGTGGACTGTCCCGCCCGCACTCCACTTGATGATGGCGCCGGCAGCGTCGGGATTGGACTTCGTCCCCCGCAGGCGGAGCCCGATCCAATGGTTCTGGCTTTCCGCATTGTTCATGAGGATCAAGGGCGCCCCGCCGTTGGTGGCAACCACCAGGTCAGGATAGCCGTCATTGTTCAGGTCGCCCGCCGCGAAGCCCCGCGCAGCATATCGCCCTTGGAATGCCGGTCCGCTCGAGGCGCTGGCATTCCGCAGTCTGCCCTGGCCCTCATTGTGGAACAGCAGCAGCGGCTCGTCGTAGGTGACCCCTGACATTCGCCGATCAACAGTCTCGTCGGGGTGGCCGCAGGCGAGGATCAGGTCTGTGAGGCCGTCGTTATCGTAGTCGAAGAATCGCAGCCCCCACCCGCTCAGCAACCGGGTGGCGCTGGCGATCCCGGTCCGGCTGCTCAGATCGTTGAAGGTCCCGTCACCGTTGTTGCGATACAGTGAAAATGTCTCCTGGTCGACATTGGCCACAAACAAGTCCTGCCATCCGTCCTGGTCGAAGTCGGCCGCATCCACGCCCATTCCTGACCGGGTCAGACCGTCTTCGCTGTAGGCCACGCCGGCCGCAGCTCCTGCCTCTTCAAACTTCTTGCCGGCACGGTTCACAAACAGGAAGTTGGCCACGGTGTCATTCGATACGAACAGATCCATATAGCCGTCGTTGTTGACGTCCGAGGCCACCACGCCCAACGCCTTACCCTTCGAGCCGGCGATGCCTGTCTCCGCGCTCACGTCTGTGAAATGGCCATCTCCGTCATTGTGATAGAGGTGGCTGGAAGTGGGCGGGAAGATCGAAGGGATGCAATAAAAGTGCTCGCTGTCGGAGGCTCCTGCCATCTTCCCGCCGTAGGAATCTGCAATGCCACAAACTCTCAGGCTGGAATAGTCCGCGAATTGGCCAACGTAGAGGTCCAACTTGCCGTCGTTGTCGTAGTCGAACCAGACGGCGCTGGTAGACCAGCCCGGCGCCTGGATGCCGCTCGTGGCGGTCACGTCCGTAAAGGTTCCGTCGCGGTTGTTGTGGTAGAGAATAGAGCGTCCGTAGCCAGTGATGAAGACGTCCTGGTAGCCGTCCCCGTCGTAATCGCCGACCGCAACTCCCATCCCGAAGAGATTGGGATGGATGCCTGCCTTCTCGGTAACATCGGTGAAGGTCCCATCCCCATTGTTTCTGTACAGCGCGTACGGCAGCGGGTGTACCGGATGAAAGAACGTCGTCTCCCCGCTGTTCACGAACAGCAAGTCCATCCAGCCGTCGTTGTTGTAGTCGAATACCGCCACCCCGGGAGTGAAAGCCTCCGGCAGGTAGTGCCGGTCGGAACGGGCATTATTGTGGACCCAGGTGACGCCGCTCTCTTTCGGGAGTACCTGGCGGAAGGTCACGAGCTTCGCCGGCAAGGCCGTGAGGAACAACAACGCCAGTAGAGAGTTGACGAACGTCATGGAAGCCTACTGAAATGTCTGAGGAGCCGGCGAGTCCATCATCTGCGCGCGACGCCGTGTTTCTTCCGAATCCAACTTCGAGACCAAGTCTGACTCTCGGTCGCCTTGCGCTTTCTTGCCTTCGCCATAATAAACCTGTGCCAGAACGCGATGGGCGTTCAGCAGGTTGGGCTGCTTCTGCACGGCAGCCTCGAGCAGACGTTCCGCCTTCGGGAGTTCCGCGCGCTGTTGGTAGCAAATGGCGAGCTGCACCCGGCTTTCCATGTCCGACGGCTCTAGTTGCAGCCCCTTTTCGAGTTCAATGATGGCCTCACCTACTTTTCCTTGTTTCCTGAGAACCTGCCCGATCGCTGAATGATATGACCCACGGTTTGAATCGAGCGCTATCGCTTTGCGGTATTGCATTTCGGCTTTTTCCAACTGCCCCAGGGCCACGTAGCAGTTGCCCAGCGAGTAATGAGCTCGATCCAACTCCGGATGCTGTTGCGCCAAGGCCTCAAGCTGCGCGGCGGCCTGGGGAACTTGCCCCAGGCCGTAGTAAGACCACGCCAGCTTGTACTGATATTCGGGAAGTGTTCCGAATTGGTCCTTCACTGCCTTCAGAAACTCCAAGGCAGTCGGATACTGCCCGGCCTTCAGTAGGACCTGAGCTAATTCCATCGAGTACTCGGCGGAGGTCGGCGCCAACTGCACCGCCTGCCCCAACTGGCGTGCCGCTTCCTCGAAGTCGCCCTTGTCGAGAAGCAGCGATCCGAGATTTGCGTGAGCCTCGGCAAGGTCCGGCGACGCCTGCACCACATATTCCAGCGTGCTCTCCGCCGCCTCGACAAGGTGGTCCTGCACAAGAACCTGGGCCAGCTTTATTTGGTCCTCTACCGTAACCGAAGGAAGTTGCCGGAATTCGTCCAGCTCCCGCCGGCCTGCCTCCTCGTTCCCACACTTCAGTTGCGCCTCAATCAACGACACGCGCACCGGAAGGTCTGCACTCTTCATGCCCTTCAGCTTTTGCAGCGGATTTACTGCCTCGCAGGGCCTGCCCGCTTGAGTCAACAAGAGCGCGTAATTCTGGTTGGCTGCCTCATCCTCGGGATCCAGCTTGAGTCCCCGGCTGTACATTTCGAGCGCCCGCCCTGTGTTGCCTTGCTCCATGTAGAGCAGTCCCAGATTAAAGTAAGTGCGCGCGTCCCCGGGCGTCAGGGAACGGACCCTTTCGAATGCAGCGATGGCGGCTTGGTCGTCTTTAAGCCTGACCTCCACTTCTCCCAGGCGTGTCCACAAAGCAGCGTCTTGAGGCGAACTCCGAATCGCTTGCTGAAGCTTCTGGCGGGCGTCCCTCAATCTTCCCGCTTGAATGTCTTGCTGAATGGCGTCGGACTGTCGCTCAGCAGGGACCGTGCCCTGAAGGAGAGCTAGGGCTAGGACGA
The DNA here is from genome assembly GCA_035578005.1 of Terriglobia bacterium. Lineage (GTDB taxonomy): Bacteria > Acidobacteriota > Terriglobia > UBA7540 > UBA7540 > Gp13-AA77. Next base: position 18,880 of record DATJYK010000161.1, on the reverse strand, counting down.
GGCGGCTGGCGAACACTGAGCCAATGTAACGGAAATCCGACTTGTCAATCAACTGTGGTCGCCGCGGATCGTCTACTGTTTGAGCGGAACGCTGTCGGCCTGCGGGAGTAAGCGGCCGACGCATCCGGACAGGTGGCACGGAGATTTCCTACGTCTCCCCGGGCTCGGTGTAGGTACGCCGACTGGCTGGTCCCTTTCCCACGGCCAGCGCTAACCCAGCCGCAAGGAGTAGCCCGATGCTTAAGGCGTCAAAGGCGTAGCGGAAGTCACCAAGCCGCTTGGTAAGTGCTCCCACTACCACCGGACCAATGTATCCACCCAGGTTTCCCAAGGCGTTAACCAACCCTATCGCCGGCCCCACCGCCGAATCGGGCAGGTGCTCCGCAGGCAAAGCCCAGAACGGCGCGATAGCGGCATAAGGTCCGGCGCCCGCCAGGCAGATGAGAGCAAACCCGAGAAGGGGCGTGCGTCCGCTAAGCGAGACTCCCGCTGAGAGGCACACCCCCGCCACCGCCAAAGGCAGGGCAATATGACGACGGCGTTCGCCGGCGCGATCGGAGTGCCGGGAATTGAGCACCATGAAGAGGCCGGCCAGCACGTAAGGCACAGAGTAGAGCAGGCCAATGGAGAGGCTGCTGAACTCTCCCGCCCGCGCGATGGCGCTGGGCAGCCAGAAGAGAAAGCCGTACCCGCCGCAGTTGATCAGGAAATAGACTGCGATCAGCAACCAGACCGAAGGTTGAAGCAAGACCCGCAGCAGACCGCGGCCGGCCATGCTGCCACGCTCGGCTGCCTCGCGCTTCAGAACCGCAACAACGGCGTCGCACTCTTCTCGGCTGAGCCATCGCGCCTGCTGCGGATGGTCATCGATAAACGATGTCCAAACGACGAGCCATAGGAAGGGCAGCACGCCTTCTGCGACCAACAGCACGCGCCAGTTCCAGCGGCCGATAATCCAGCCGGAAACCGGGGCGGACAGAATGATCGCCAACGGCTGGCAGAGCATCCAGTACGCGTTGGCCTGCGCTCGCTCCGCCTTGGCAAACCAGTGGGTGAGCAGCACCAGCGTGGCGGGAAACACTCCGCCTTCGGCAACGCCGAGGAGCAGGCGAGCCATCCACAGTTGGCCCGGTGTCTGCACCAGGCCTCCGCCGGCCGCGCAGATTCCCCACAACACGAGGAGCAGGCTCACCAGACGCTTGGCGCTCCATCGGCGGGCAAGATAACCGCCGGGAACCTGCAGCAGTACGTAACCCCAGAAGAAGACGCCGGCCGCGCTACCAGCCTGCTGAGGATCCATGCGTAATTCATGGCTGATTGCAGGCAGGGCTAGAGAGATGTTCGTCCGGTCGACGTAGGCGATGGTGTACATCACCACCGCAACAGGAATGATGCGCAGCCAGCGTTGAGACGGCATGAATTCCAATGAACCGTGACCTGCAGGAAGCCTGCGCCGGCTGGTCAGAGTCTTGTCTCAGGTCCGCTCCCCATCAGACCGAGCCAGAACAAAAACTCTCGCGGTGCTCCGCGGCTACCGCGTGCTCCCTGGGCTCAGGCCGGAACCCATTTGAAGGGCCGGCTGTCCCTGATTTCTCGCGCCTTGCCGTATTCCACCAGGCGATCCAGGTGGCCTTTGACAGCGAACATGGCAAATACCAACGTGTCTTTTGGCCAGTCGCTAAAGGCGTTGCCGATAGCATCAATCAGCTCTTGCATCCCCACACCTCGAGGGTGTGCGGCGAGTTGTGTCAGGATAACCTGGTCGAAAGTCTGCACCGTCTGCCGGGACACAGCGATAAAATCCCGAATCTCGGCTCCGCGCAGGGTCGGCCAGTGGCCCGAATAGAGCGTCTCAATAGGGAGGTTCTCGAACAGGCGGAGCGTGGAAAGGTAGGCGTCCACGTAGTAATAGGTGACAGGCAGAGCCATGGCGCCGTCCGCGCGCGGGCAGCCCTGGCCATGAATGGCATCGCCGGCAAAGGCCACTTTTTGCTTCCGGTCCAGTAGAGCGAGATGCCCGTGCGAGTGGCCCGGAACATGGAGTAGCTCCAGATCCCAGTCGCGCTGAATTCGAATCCTCTCCCCGCCGGCAAAAGTTAGGTCCATCTGCCGGGGCTTGCCGACGTCGGGTGAGGGTTCGGGATCGATACCGACGCCATAATCCTGCTTGAGGAAGTTATAGCGCTGTTCCCAAAGCGTCCGGGGATCTTCCACCATGGCGCGATCGGCGTCTCCACAGGCCAGCCAGGCGGTGGGTACGGCATGCTTGATGGCATCATTGCCACCCTGATGATCGCCGTCAGCATGGCTGGTAATGGCAAGGTTGAGCCGCTGAGGCTCGAGCCCAAGCTTCTTCATTGCGGGGAAAATGGTGTGTTCAGGAGTGTAAGCGAGACCGGTGTCCAACAACACGATGTTGTCACCGACGAAAAGATATTGGAACAGATTCCGCCCGCCGAAGAGGGACTCAACTTGATACACCCCGGGATAGAGCTGGCGGCTGTTGGGAGTGTCATTTGGCATAGTAAAGTCCGAGCAGTCGTCGCGCCATCTCAGACTCATGCCGGCCGCGACTGCGAATGGAATGGTAACGAATTCACGCCGGCTTATCATCTCGAAACCTGATTGGCCCCTGCCTTTCCTCATGACAACCGGGCAGGCCGAGATTCGGTGCTCGCGCCCCGGCAATCATTCGCAAAGCCGACACCGTGAACTCATAACCGAATTCTTGGATGCTTTCAACACAAATTCGGTCAACTCCGCACTGGCGGAGAGACTGCTTAGCCGCTGGTGAAAACGAAAAAGACGGGTACTGGTGTCATGTTGCTAGGCGGAACCCTCTGAGCCCAGGTATTCCTTGAAAGCCCCGGACGCCGTCATTCCCGTGAAGGCGGGAATCCACTCGGTTGATACGTTACTTTTGCAAGGGCCTTTCTTAATGGATTCCCGCCTTCGCGGGAATGACGGCGTCCGGGGCTTTCAAATGACGCCAGTACCAAAAGGCCTTCAAACTTGACTTGACGGTCGTGGCGTGGGACATTCCGTAGCCGTGCTTCAGCAGTTTGTGGAAAACGTTCCGGAACCGTGTCATTCCGAGCGTAGCGAGGAATCTCGCTCTGAAAGCAAGGGAACTGCGAGATTCTTCGTCGCTTGCGACTCCTCGGAGTGACAGCAGAGGAGGCCTATAACCCATGAGCGAGTTTACTGGTCGCGTTGTGCTCATTACTGGCGGAGGGTCCGGCATCGGCCGTGCCACCGCCCTGCTGTTTGCGCACGAAGGAGCCAAGGTCGGTGTTCTCGACTGGAATGAACCGGCTTGCGCCGAGACGGTAAGTTTGATTGAGCAGGAGCACGCTGAAGGCATAGGACTCCACGCCGATGTCAGCCGGAGCGATGAGGTGGAGCGCGCGGTCCAAGCGCTGGCCGGGCGCTGGGGACGAATCGACGTATTGTTCGCTAACGCTGCGGTGGAGATCACGCGGCCGGTGGTAGAGACAACCGAACAGGAGTGGGAGCAGCTTTACGCCGTCAACATGAAAGGGACGTTCTTGTGCTGCAAGCATGTGATCCCAGTGATGCGGCGGGGCGGCGGCGGCAGCATCGTCATCGCCTCGTCAGGGCATGCCTTCGTGACTTATCCCAATTGCTCGGCCTACGCGGGCACAAAGGGAGGCGCGCTCGCCTTCATGAGGGGCGTCGCGCTCGACTGCGCCTCTGAGAACATCCGCGTGAATTGCGTCATTCCCGGCGCTACCGACACCCCGCTTTTGCGCGCATACTTACGGGACTCGGGAAATCCGGAGGCTGAGGAGAGCCGGATCATCGGCCGCATCCCGCTGCGCCGTCTGGCCACGCCCGATGATATCGCCCAAGCCGTGCGCTTCCTTTGCTCCGATGCTGCCGCTTATATCACCGGCACTTCTCTCACTGTAGATGGCGGTCTTTTGGCTGGGGGTTAGCCCGCATTTCTCGCCAGTTCCGAGTTGCGGATGAAGGGCGGGGTTTCAACCTGGTTTCAACCCCGCCGAAAAGCAGCCCTTTAGTTCGATACGCTCTCACACGCTGGACAGTTCGTGAAGACGAACTGTCCAGCGTGTTAAGAGCATAAGGTCGATAGCAACTCAGAGCGGCGGAGCTGAAGCCCCGCCCTTCTCGAATCCTGGTGAGACCTTCCATCACAGGGACCCCTCAAAAAAATTTGACATTCAATGCGATCAGGCCCGCGATCACGACGATGGCGTAGAATTCCGGTGTCCGGTACCACGCTCCGGCCCTCTCAATCGGAGCCGCGTAGGCATAGGTCAAACCCTTCAAGCTTTCCGGCGGCGGCGGATCGGTGAAGTAGGTGACCGCAACCATCACGATCAGGCCGGCCACCAGGCCCCACACCGCGGTCCACACGTTCGAAGCCATCGGCGTCCGGAAGTGAAGGAGGTTCAGGCGGTAGAGCAAATATTCGGTGAAGCAGCCAACGGTGCCGGCCACCATGCCGTAGAATCCTGCCGCGGCCGAGGCGCGCTTCCAGAACATGCCCAAGAGGAAGACGATGAAGTAGGGCGAGATAAAGAGAATTCCTATGAGCTGCATGTAATCCATCAAATTGTCGAAGCTGAGCACGATGTAAGCCGAGATGGCGCCGAGCATGGTGCCCCCGATCGTGGCCAGTCTGCCCACCCGCAGGTAGTGGGAGTCGGGTCGATTCTTCACCAGGTACGTCTGGTAAAGGTCATAGGTGAACACTGTATTGAAGGCGGTGATGTTGCCGGCCATGCCCGACATGAAACTGGCCAGCAAGGCAGTCAATCCCAGGCCCAGCATGCCGCTGTGGTAGTAGCGCCCGAGCAGCATGGGCAGAGCCAAGTTGTAGTCCTTAGTGACGATCTGAGGACCCACGGTGAGAGCGATCATGCCCAGCAAGGTCACCACACCTGGAAACAGCATCTTCGGAATGGCCGCCACCAGCGGAGTCTTGCGCGCCGCGTTGAGGTTTTTGGCAGCGAGCGCCCGCTGCACCAGTAGAAAATCCGTGCACCAGTAAGAGGGCCCGGCGGTGAGCCCGAGCCCGATCACCACCACCCACCAGTCAACGCCGAGCGGATCGCCGGGCCCGCCCATACCCTTCCAAGTATGGTGATACTGCTCCGGCAGTCGGGTGATCAGCGCGTGCCAGCCTCCTACTTCGTGCAGGCCGATGAACGAGAGCGGAAGGAACCCGACAATAATTAGAAAGAACTGCAGGACCTCGTTGTAAATCGATGAGGCCAGACCGCCCCAGAAAGTGTAGATGAGCACCACGCCCGCCGACAGCAGAATGCTGGAGGTGAATGACCATCCCAGCATGCTGCGGAACACCACTGCGAAGGCGAACATGTTGATGCCTGACATCAGTACCGTCACCACGGCGAAGCTGACGGAGTTGAGGGCGTGGGCGCGATGGTCAAATCGCATCCGCAGATATTCGGGCACGCTGCGAATGCCGTTGGCGTAGTAGTAGCGAACCATGAAGAGTCCGCAGAAGACCATGGCCGGAATCGCTCCTACCCAATACCAGTGATTGGTCCTCATTCCGTATTTGGCGCCGTTGGCGATGTGACCCATGATCTCGAGCGAGCCAAGGTTGGCCGACATGAAGGCGATGCCCGTGATCCAGTGGGAGAATGACCGGTCCGTGAGAAGGAAGTCCGAAGAGCTATGGATCTTGCCCTTGAGGTAGTACCCGACCAACAGCACGACCGCAAAGTAGAAGCCGATGATGGAAAAGTCGAGCGGACTCAACTTCATTAACATAGGAGCAAATCCTTTATCCGGACGCGACAATCAGTCATCCGACGTCTGCCTCTTGCGTGCTGAATTTCAAACTGGCGAGTCTACCGAAAAACCACGATTGCCGAAAGCCCCCGTCGATGGCATTCCTTCGCAGGGCTCGTTTTCAACGAAGCCCAAGAATGGCGATTGATCATGTGCGCGGAGCAGCAAAATGGACGAATCTCCTTCCGAGATCTGTCCCTATCGAGACGGTGGCGGGAAGACCTGGCACCCACCGCGTGGATGGCAGTCGGAAGGCGTCCTGCAACAGACGTTCTCGTGATCAGCGTGAAAGGCCCGACGCGTGCCGGAAATAGATTCCTTTTGAAAAAGCGGCATCACTGTAATGTAGCCTAGTATTGAACGCTACTACGGCAAGCGAGGTCGTCAAACAAATTACTTGACATTTGGACGCCCTCGTGCTATATGAAAGCGAGGCCTGCATGGAGTCCTTTCGCCCGGACTCAGCCCGCGAATCCGCGAGCGCCGGCCGACTCATGGGGCTACAGCAAGGTTACGTGAGCACGGTTGGGTACGGACGGTCGATCCCCTGTAGGCCGTGGCCTGCTGCGGCCTTCAAGGGAGCCGAACGAAGCCGGAATCTGATTGACTCGTAAGGAGATGAGAATTTGACTCGGGGACTCGAGATCGCGGCTGGATGGCTCATCTGCTGTTCGGCAGCGAGGGAACCCGTTTATGGTCACGGGCTCTCTGTTTACGTAAATTTTACGTAAACAGGCAGGCATTCGAAGAGCGGATAGCGACGAACGAAGCCGGAATCTTATTGATAGAGCGCGGTTTCCATACTTATCTCAGATTGTCAGTTCCGGGAAGTTCTGGAATGAGGAGCGCGAGAGGTATGGCATCACAGTTGCTCTCGAAGTCGCTCTCGGTCGCGGTTCATTTCGGCCCCGGGGCTCTGCTCTGTTTTTCCCCGCCGTTCACGCAGCCTCTTAAAACCACAATCGCGATTCTCCGTCGAAGAGTCAGTTGCGCGTTACTCGCCCTCGTCCAACTTGCGCAAGCGGGGCCAAGTCCGCTACGTGATTCAGAATCAATAAGGTGATAGGTCGCACCGTAGAACCAAGGAACAAGGGTTGTGACAAAGAGTAATCATTAAGTTACCTGTTGCTCAGAGTGGAGGCTCTCAAAGGTCCGCGGAGGGCAAGTTTGCCCGAGTCGGTACTGGTGTCATTTTCCGGGCGGACCCTCCAGGGCGCCGTCATTCCCGCGAAGGCGGGAATCCACACTTTCTTGATGCCTTTTCTTAAAAGGACTTCCGCAATGGATTCCCGCCCTCGCGGGAATGACTGCGTTTCGGGGCGTTCAAATCACACCAGTACCCGAAAGTCGCGATCGACGAAGATGCCCAAAGGGAAAGACACCCGCAGCTTGTCCTGGAGGAGCGTCGGCGAATACGTCGACTCCCGCCTTCATTCGACGAGGGTGTAAAGAAAACTAGGTGCGAACGAAGCTGGAATGTCTTGAGGAATCAGAGGGTTGTCAGGATTTCATGACGGACGAGTTCGGCCAGTCATCGTGGCGCTGCGGATGCCGATGATGCCGAACCTGGTTGGCGGCGTAACGGTGTGATTCTGGATTCGAAGGGAGGAAGCCAACCGGCCGCCAGCCATTTCGGACTCAATCCCGAATTTGCTGGATCTGCCTTTCTCTTGACGCTCGTGAGGCCTGCCGTATATTCTGCCTAGCCAATCGCTTCAGGTGACCAGAATGAGAAAAACGAGGACAGGAGAATGAAAATCAGCTCTGTCAAGACGTACTTGGTGGGCAATCCTTGGAAAACTTGGCTATTTGTCCGGGTGGAGACCGACGATGGACTTCACGGGATCGGCGAAGGGACGCTGGGCCAGATGTCGCGGACGGTGGAAGCGGCCGTCCGCGAGATGACGCCGCTGATCCTCGGCTACGAGCCCTTCCAGACCGAGGCCATCGTGCAGCGGATCTCGCGGGATGTCTTTGCCGACGGTGGTCAGATCAAGATGTGCGCGCTCTCGGCCATTGAGATTGCCTGCTGGGATATCGTGGGCAAGGCGCTGGGCCAGCCGATTTACAACCTGCTGGGGGGGCGCTGCCGGGAGAGCGTCCGCGCTTACGCCAACGGATGGTATCGCTGCCCTCGCACCCCGGAGGACTTCGCCCGTAAAGCCAGGGAGGTGGCTGCGCTAGGCTACACGGGAATGAAGTTCGATCCTTTCGGCGTGGCCTGGAGGAAGGTGACGCGCGCCGAAGAGGATCTTTCCGTCGAAATTTGCGCGGCGGTTCGCGAGGCGGTGGGAAGCGAGATCGACTTGGCGATTGAAGCGCACGCCCGCTTTAGTGTGGATACTGCGATTCATATCGGCAAGCGCCTGGAGCCGCTCAATCCGGTGTGGTACGAGGATCCCGTGCCCCATCACAATCCGCAGGCGACCACCGAGGTAGCCCGCCGCCTTTCCATTCCTATCGGTACCGGCGAGAGCTTCAGCGCCAAGCAGCAGTTTGTGGAACTCCTGCGTGACGACGCGGTGAGCGTAGTGACTCTCGAGCCGCTGAACATCGGAGGCATCCTGGCCTGCCGCAAGATCGCTGACATGGTGGACGCTCATTACGGGGTGATTGTTCCGCACAGTGCACAAGGGCCAATCTGCACCCTGGCGTGTTTGCAGATCGCCGCTTCGACACCCAACTGCTATATGCAGGAGTACTTCGATCAGTTCAATGTGGGTTGGGAGAAGGACCTGCTCACCTGGAATCCACGCCTGGTGAACGGCCACCTGGAACTGCCGACGGCTCCAGGCCTCGGAGCCGATCTCAACCTGGACGTGGCCCGCGAACATCCCTACACCGGTACCGACATGACGTTGTGGGATGAGAACTGGCACTTCCGCCGCGATGAGCCGAAGTAGGCAGCAACCCAAGCGTCGCGCTCGCGCGTCGACGATGGCGCCAGTCTAGCCGGCTCTTGAGGCCGGGACGACATGACGAAGTCCACCACCATAATCCGTAGGAGGTCGAGCGCATGAAGTTTCGTGGCGTGGTGCCGGTGATGATGGCGCCTTTCAACTCTGATGAAAGCATCGATGAAGCGACGTTTCGCCGGCAGGTTGACTTCGCGATCGGCCACGGCGCTGCCGCGGTTTGCGCTCCGGGTTTTGCGACTGAGTTCTACAAGCTGACTGACCAGGAGCGCCGCCGCGTCATCCAGTTGCTGGTGGAACAGACCGCCGGAAGGGTGCCGGTTTTTGCCAGTACGGGATGCGGTTCTGTCCGGGCCACGGTTGAGCTCTCGCAGTATGCAGAGTCGCTGGGAGCCAACGGCCTGATGGTGGTGGCCCCAAAGTGGTGCGCCCTCGGCATCCGGGAGCAGACGATTTTCTACGAGAGTGTCTGCAGGAGTGTCAAAATTCCCGTCATGCTGCAGGACGCAGACTTCACCGGCGGTGGCCTGCCTGCCAAGCTCTTCGTCGATCTGGCCGAGCGCTGTCCCAATTTCGAGTTCGCCAAACTGGAGATCGTGCTGCCCGGTATGAAGTGCGCCGAGATCATCCGGCTTTCAGGCGGCAAGCTCCAGGTGCTTTACGGCCTGGCCGGTGTGGCTTTGATGGACGGCTTCGCGCACGGCGCCATGGGCGTGATGCCAGGTCCGGCCTTCACTGAGGTTTACGCGCGCCTTTTCGAGCTCTACGATTCCGGCCGGATTCAAGAAGCCAAGGCGCTGTTCAACCGGATGCAGCCTTATCTGGTGTTTGCCCTGCAGCACCTCGAAGTGGCCATCCAAATCGAGAAGCGAGTTTTGATGCGGCGCGGAATATTTCCCTCGGATCGTCTCCGCGAACCCACCCTCGCCCTGGACCAGGCGTATCAAGCCCAGATGGATGAGCTCGCAACCTTGGTCATCGGGCTCTGCGAGGAGGTCGCGGCCCCGGAACGAAGGTAAGCCGATCGACCCTTGGTCGACTACTGGCAGCCTTTTGAGATTCTTATGGCGCGCATCGGGAGAGAAATGCAAGTCATATCCGCCATGTCGCAATCAGTTAGACACCCCCCGCGGAGCGGGTGACTTGATGAGCGGGGCCGCCTCAAAGGCGGTCGCCCAAGGTGGTTAGAACGGCGCATGCTCGCCACGGATCCAGCGTTGTTCATTCGATCTCGTACCGGCAGCCGGACCGGGGACTCGTTCAGCACCCGCCGTGACTCCTCGGGCCACAGCTATACTTAATCTATGAATGTGCTCCGGATGTCCCGGCGCGGATTTTTGGTGGCGGCGGTGGCTGCAGCGCGATCTTTGGCAGCAACCAAGAAGGCGCCCGCTCCTTACGGGGCCTTGCCCTCTGGCCGTCAGCTTCAGTGGCAGGAGTTGGAGCTCTGCGCCTTCCTTCATTTCTCCATCAACACGTTTACCGACAGAGAGTGGGGCTATGGCGATGAAAATCCGGCCTTATTCAATCCGACCTCCTTTGATGCTGAGGCGATTGTGACTGCGCTCAAGGCGGCGGATATGAAAGGCGTGATTCTCACCTGCAAGCATCACGATGGCTTCTGCCTGTGGCCCACTCGAACCACGGACCACTCCATCCGGCGCAGCCCGTGGCGGCGTGGGGAGGGCGACGTCGTGCGGGAGTTGTCCCAGGCGGCGCGCGCTGCGGGTCTGAAGTTCGGCGTCTACTTATCGCCCTGGGACCGGAATTCCGCTCTCTACGGCAAGCCTGCCTACCCCGAGATGTACCGAACGCAATTGCGCGAACTTCTAACCGGTTACGGCGAGATCTTCGAGGTATGGTTTGATGGCGCCAACGGCGGCGACGGATATTACGGCGGTGCTCGCGAGAAGCGGGTGATCGACCGGAGGACCTACTACGACTGGCCGCAAAACTGGGAAATCGTTCGGTCGCTACAGCCCGGTGCCGTGATCTTCAGCGATGTTGGGCCGGACGTTCGTTGGGTCGGCAACGAGAAGGGCGACGCCGGCGAAACCTGCTGGGCCACCTACGATCCGGTGGGCGAGGATGGCGGACCGGCCGCACCCGGCTACGTGCGCTCCCAGGATTCGGAGGCCGGGACTCGACACGGGTCACGCTGGATGCCGGCGGAATGCGACGTCTCGATCCGGCCGGGCTGGTTCTGGCATGCCGCCGAAGACGCGCGCGTCAAGACTCCCGAAGAGCTGATGAAGCTGTATGACGGCTCCGTCGGACATGGTGCGGGTTTGCTGCTGAACGTTCCGCCGGACCGCCGCGGGCTGCTGCACGAGAGTGACGTGACGTCTCTGCAGAGCTTCGGCCAGCAACTGCGGACCGCGTTTGCCAACAATTTGGCGACGGCAGCCCGCCCGGTTACGGCGACCGTCCGTGCCCGCGACGACGACGCCTTTGGGCCGCGCAACCTTATCGACGGCGACCGCTACACTTACTGGAGCACCGACGATGCGGCGACGACGCCGGAGGTGGTACTCGAATTCGATCGTCCGGTCCGCTTTGATCTCGTCAGACTGCGCGAGAATATCCGGCTCGGGCAGCGCGTAGAAGCGTTCGCGCTGGATCACTGGCAAGACGGCGCCTGGAAGACGTTCGCCCAGAACACCAGTATTGGTTCGTGCCGCCTGATTCGCACGTCGCCGGACGTCTCCACCAACCGAGTGCGCCTGCGGATCACTCAGTGCCCGGTGTGTCCCGCCATTTCTGAATTTGCGCTTTACACCCGCGCAAACTGAGAAATGCGACCGTCCCGTTTCTATGGGTCGCATTGCAGGCCAACGAATAAGCCGGCTCAGGGGCCCACTCCAATCTCGAAATTCCGCTCTACAAACTGGCCCGGCGAACTAGCGTCGGTCACGCGAATCGTGAAGGGCCCGCACGTTCCCGTGGTTGTAGGCGTGCCGGTGATTTCACCGGCACTCGTGATTTCATTAAACCCAACGCACGCTCCTATGGCGCCCGGACCTAATAAAAGCGGATTGGTGGTTTCGGCCCAGGCGCGGGTGGCGCTCGTGCTTGTGCTTGAAACGGTTCCGCCGATGGCTACGATATAAGTGGCATAAGCCCCTGCGGCGACGCTGGCCGAAGGCAATTGAGTTGGGGGGCTCGAAGAGTCTGAAAGACTGTCGCCGCCGGTCGTGATGTGCAACGCGGGGTTCACCATCACATCCTGGACCTGTGGGCACGAACCACCGGTCCCGCAGGTCAAACCGGTCGAAGTGTCAGTTGAGATCGAAGCCGTAACCGTGTAGACGTCGTTTACGGTATCTGTGCTGACCACCGAGATCGTGTCTGAGTTTTGGCAACTCACGAACAGGAAAGTGTTCGACAGGTTCACCTTGGGGTCAATCGCCACTGAGCAATTGGTGTAGCCGCCAGGCGGAGTGGCCGGAGCCAAATCGATTGTTGCAACCGGCGCCCCGAAGGTCGCCGCCTTGGGATCGGCGCCGGAGACGTCGAACACATGAACATTGTTGTCTGTCGCGCAAACAGCGTAGAGACGTCGCGCATCCGGAGAAATGGCGATGCCGGCAATCGAATTGTCACTGCAAATGTTGGCCGCAGGCGCCGGAATGGTGTTGGCGATGCTATAGGTGTCGGTTGAGGTGTCGGTGCTGACCACGGTGATGTAGCCGTTATTCGACGAATCGAACGTGGAAACGTAGGCGACGTTGGCGCGTGGGTCCGTGAGCACCGCGTTGGTACTCGTTCCTAGCGCGAGGGATTTCTTAACCGTCTGGCCTACGCCGCCCGTCGCAATCGACGTGATATCGAGCACCTCGAAGGTGTCCCCTCCGGCTGCGGCGGCGGAGAGAGTCACGAACAGGCGCGTCCCGTCCACCGAGGAGGCCAAAACGTTCGTATTAGGCAGCACCGTTTCGTTCGTGCTCTGGAGCGTCTTATTGGTGGGCGATTGTGCGTTTGCAACCGGTTCAACCGAGGCAAGGTTCGGATTGTTGATCGTTGGGTCGCCCAGCCAGGCGTTATAGCTGACGAATGGATTGCTGCTATTGAAGATCTGCGGTACAACTTCGACAGTCGTCGGGTTGAAAGTGCCCGTGTTGGCCACCGTGATGGTGGCCGCAACCGATCCCGCGACCGGATCGACGGCGGCTGCTGCGTTCGTACCCTGCAAGGTCACATAGGCGTACTGGCCGTCGGGCGTCACGCGCGGCATCACCGGGAATCCCGGTGATGCCGACGAGCCCAGGGAAATCGGCGTACCAACCTGGGCGAAAGGCGCTCCTCCGGTGTTGTACTCCACCAAGGTGTCGCCCTCCTCAGTGGAACCGGAAGCGTAGGTAGCCACAAAGCCGAGCTCTGGGAAGACCTTGGACGAAGTGCTCAAAGGGGTGGGACATGTGCCCGCAGCAGAGCAACTCGGCGTAGCCGGGTTTCCGTTGTCGGTTACCGAGAAAGTGCCCGAGAACGTCGGATTGGAGGAAATGCTTGCCTGACTTGGCACGCCTTGATAATAGCCCAGCCGGATGTCGTCGTCCGGGAACGGCGGAAGCGGGGGAGTGGTTGACGCAGACAACATCGACACCCCGGGTATTCCGCCGCTCGGCGTGCACGCTCCGCCCGAATCAATGGTTCCCGCGCACCAGGTATAGACAGCGGCAGCATTCCCTGGGTTACCTGTTCCTCCACAGGCACTGGGAGAGCTGCCAGGAATGATGCAACTGAAGATCGTGCTGTAGGGCTCACCTACCGTGCCGTTCTCGATGAACAGGTTGTCGATGACGATCTCGGGGTCGACGGTGATCGTATCGGAAGGCGAGCGGGCGGCATTGCCACTGGGGGTTGAAGCGTTCGCGGTGTCAGTGACGGAGACGGATCCGGCGCTGCTGTCCCCGGTGACCCCGGAACTGCTGCTGCAGTTCAGAGTGATGCCCGATTGCGTGCACGCAATGGGCGCCGGGAAACCCGAACCGGTGATGCTGTAGGGTGTCAACCCGCCGGTGGGAGCATAGGTGAGCGCGAGACACCCGCCGCCGCATGCACTCCCGCTTCCGTAGGTTCGACCGCTCACGGCGTCGGGTATCGGAAAGGGTGTGGGCGCGGGCATCGCCAATTGGCCGTCAACAGCAAGAGCGCTCGCCGGAAATGCAAACGACCCGCCGGCGACTGCGGCATTCGCAGTGTCTGTGGCCGTGATCGTGAGGCTATAGCTCCCCTGCGAAGCCGATAGGTTCGCGGCCGAGCAGCTATCCGTACTGTTGTTCGTGCCGCCCGCCGCGCAAGTGAATCCGCTGATACCGGAGACCGTGTTCGGACTGGGCCATCCGTAGTTAGGGAGCCCACCGGTAGCCGTGTAGACGATGGGTGCGCACTTTCCGCTGGCGCAGGTGTCGCTGCTCACACCGTAGTCGCGAAGAGTGACGCCGTCGGGGAGCGTGGTCGGGGACTGCGTGCCGCCGAGCCCGGCGTTGACCGTGAGAGAGCTCGCCGAGAAGGAGAACGAGCCGCTCGGGACCGAGGTGTCTGCCGTGTCTGAGGTCGTGATGGTGACGTTGTAGCTCCCCTTCGAAGCCGCTAGATTGGCGGCGGAGCAACTGTCCGTACTGTTGTTCGTGCCGCCCGCCGTGCAAGTGAATCCGCTGACACCAGAGAGCGTGTTCGGATTGGGCCACATGTAGTTAGGAAGCCCACCGGTAACCGTGTACACGATGGGCGCACACGCCTTTCCACTGGCGCAGGTGTCGCCGCTCACGCCGTAGTCACGGAGGTTAACTCCGTCCGGAAAAGCGGGAGACGTCCCGCCCAAGGCCGCGTTAACCGTCAGAGAGCTGTTGGGGAATGGGAACGAGCCGCTGGGAACCGAGGTGTTCGCCGTGTCGGAAGCTGTGACGGTGACGCTGGGGTAGGTTCCGGCCGCAGCCGACAGCTTGGTTGCGGAGCAGGTATTGGTGCTGTCGCTTGTTCCTCCGGCAGTACACGAAAAGCCCGACACACCCGAGACCTGGCTTGGCCAGACGTAGGTGGATGTCGTACCGGGCGGCAAGCCGCCGGTGGCGGTGTAGACGAGGGGCGCACAAGCTGCTCCCCCAGCGCAGATGTCGGTCGTCACGCCGAAGTTCCTCGCGTGGACTGCGACTGGCAGAGAGGAAGGATTTTGCGTTCCTCCCAAGGACGCGTTGACGGTCAAAGCACTGCTCGGGAAGCTGAAGGAGTTGCTGGGAACTGCCGTGTTCGCCGTATCTTGGACGAGGATCGAGACGTTGTAGCCGCCTTGTGCCGCCGAAAGACCCAGTGCCGAGCAGGAATCTGTGCTGTTTCCCGTCCCTCCTGGGGTGCAAGTAAATCCGGAAACTCCTGAGATCGTATTCGGGTTAGGCCAGATGTAGGCTGGTAAACCGCCGGTTGCCGTGTAGGTGATCGGCGCACACGCTTTTCCGCCGTTACAGGTATCCGTGCTCACTCCGTAGTTCCGCCCATTGACCCCAACCGGCAGCGAGGCCGGATTCTGACTGCCGCCCAGGATCGAGTTGATCGCAAGGCTGCTCCCTGAGGTGTAACTCAGCGTTTGGCTGGGCGCCGCCGGATTGCCCGGGTCCGAGACCGTCAACTGAACTGAGTACGTTTTTGCGCTGCCGGTCACTGGCGCCGCGGAACACGTGTCGGTCCCTGACAGACCACTTACCTGAGTGGTGCAGTTGAATCCGGCTGGGAAGCCGGCGGATGAAGGTGGCAAGAAGACATAAGAGCCTAAGCCGTTGCTGACCTGAAAGACGGGTGGAGCACAGGGGAGCCCGCCAGCACACGTGTCAGTAGCCACCCCGTAATCCCTGGATACCACGCCGGCAACAAATGCAGGCGGTCCAATGACCGCCATATGCGGGTTGACTGTAATGGAGGCGGGGCTGCCGATCGCTGAGGCCCCCGCGGACAGGCTATCGGGGACCGCCAAGTCTCCCGAGTCGTCGAGTTGAATTTTGATACTCGGGTAAGTCGTGACGGCGCTGACGTCTGTCAGGGCGCCGGTTCCCGACGTCAGCGCGATCGAATTGCCCTTGGTCATGGAGGTTGTTCCGCAGATCGAGGACACGCCTCCAAGCCCCCCGGGCAGCGGGCCCGATTGAGGACTGAGACACCAGACGTAGCTCGAGTTTCCAGTCCCGCCCAGCCCGCCCGACGCGGCGTAAGTGGGCGGAGCGCCAATGGTGGGCGCCGCCGCCGGAATGCCGTAGGTGCGGAGTCCCACGCCTGCGAACCACGTCGTCGGCGTGGGGTTAGTGGCTTGGCTCAAGGATGCCTGCAGGCTTCCATAGACCGTCAAGGTGTCAGGCTTCGTCAGGCCCGAGTCCGTCGAAGCGCTGGCCAGCGGCGTCGCAAAGTTACCCGGGTCACTCACCGTGACCGCAATCGAGTAGGCCTGGAATGATCCGGCGGGCGCGACCGTTGACGACAACGCTTTGCCTCCGCTGTTGCAATTGATCTGTGGCTGAGCCGGGTTGGGAAGTGGTGAGGGCTCGACGCAGGCGACTCCGGCGGGAAGGCCGGCGGGGCTCAGGGTGAGGGTGCCAACTCCTTGCGAAACGCCGCCCACGGTAGGAACCGTGTAAGTCAAGTCCTGCAGCGTGGGAAAGGCCGGGTTTGATCCGTAACTGCGGCCGGCGGCTGCGTCCATGCCCGGCGAATCGTTGGTGGTGACCGTGGTGATGGCGGGATGAATCAGCAGATTGGTGGGGGCGCTCGTTGCCGGAGCGCTCGCCGCATCATAAGTGAAGCTGCTGGGGACGGCTGCGTTGCCTCCGTCATCCAACTGAAGCACGGGATTGAACGTCCCCGTGGAACCGACGGCCGTCGATTGCAGGGTGACTGTGGAACCTACGGCAGCCTCAGTCAGAGCGCACGTGCTGGTCACCAAGCTGCCGGACGACGCCGTCAGGTTGACATTGACAGGCACCGACCCGGACTTCAAGCACCAACGGTAAGCGCTGGCGCCGACCGAACTCGAACCCAGTCCGCCGCTGGCCGAAAAAAGAGGCGCGCCTTGAGCGCTATTGATCACGCCATAGCTGCGGTTCAGGCCGCCATCGAGAAGACTCCCGGGGTTCGTCACTGGTGGCGCCCCTGCGGCCTGCTGCTGGGTGAGCGTGGCCACGAGTGGGGCGCGAATGATGACGCCCGTTGAGTTTGGGGCCGTAGTAGACGAAGCGGCACCGCTCGGGACCGCGGCATTTCCGGTGTCGTCAAGCAACACGGTGAACGTGATCGGAGCCGGCGGGTTGGAAGCGGCCCCGGTCACGTTTGAGGCCTGCAAGCTGATCGTATTCCCTGGGGAGGTCGGCGCGGGCGTCGTTGCCGTCGAGCAGGTCGTGCCATTGGAGATGCCTGTAAAGCCGCCGGGAAGGCTTCCCTGGCTCAGGCACCAGATGTAGCCTCCTCCGCCCACGGCTTTCGGACCCAATCCACCCGAGGCAGTGTACGTCGGAGTCCCACCGATTACTCCGTAGCTGCGGTCCATGACCGCGTCGAGCAGACTGGATGGGTTCGTGGCCGTGGCCACCGGCGCGGTGGTTGTCGTCACTTGGCTTAGCTGGTCGGCAAGCGCCGCATCCAAGGCTAGCTCATACTGGCTGTCGCCGTCGATGTCGCTGGACGTTGATCCCGGAGGCGTCGCCGCGTTGCCCGCGTCACTGACGCTGAGCCCAAAGCTGAAGACGTGGGGCGTGTCCGAAACCGCTTGGTTCCCGCTGCTACAGACCAGCGAAGCTGAGCCAACCTGAACCGCATTCAAGGCCGGGCAGGTGATCGGCTTTGGGAGTGCCAGCGACGTTCCGCCGCCCGAGGGAGAGAACTTGAGCCCAGCGGTCGTGAGCAGGCCTCCGGTGGCCGTGTAACTCAATGAGGTCTTCGCTGAATTGCTGGCGAGGCTTCCGGCTCCATAGGTCCGGCCGTTTACGGCGTCCATGGCCGTACCGTTGATGACGATGCTGTTGGGAGCGAAGGATATGGCGGGATTCACGGTAAGGCTCAGCGCGGTGGATGCCGTGTGCTGCGGAACTGCCTGTGGAGACAAGTTGGCCGCAGAAACATCGGGGTCCTTGTCTTCAATCGGGGTGTCGGTGCCGGAGATGGTCAGCTCATAGGTCACCGCTGTCGATCCCGGAATCGCCAAGGGTGTGTTGTTGAGACTTTGCAGTTGACACTGTGCCGGAGTAGTCGAGGTGAGTTGGTTTATGGGCAGCGGACTCAGAAGGCCAGGGTTCGATCCTCCTGAGACGGTCATCGCGCATGAGGTCAAGGGTGCGTTGCCGGCTTTGCTTTGACCGAGCGTGGTTGTGACAGCTTGAGAGAAGCCGGCTTTGGCCTGTCCGTAGGTGCGGCCCGTGACCCCGTCCTTAAGCGATTTCTGGCTAAAGACGAATTCGGGCCGGACGTTGACCGTAAACGAAGCCGTCACGTTGTTACCCTGGGTGTCCGTCGCGGTCAGGTTAAACGTATGAGGCCCCGCCGGTGCCGTCATGGCCTGGCTCTTGAGCTGGCAAAAGGTCGGGGCCGACTGGCGGTTGATGGTAAGGGGCTGCTGGATGGCGCTCAATCCCGCCGAGTCGCCGGCCAGCTTGCAGGAGCTGACTTGTCCACTGCCTCCTTTGGTGTTGATATAGGCCGTGTAGGGCCGCTGCGAGACCGCGTCGGGCAGCACCTTCTGCTTGATGAAAAAGGTGCCGGTGGCCGACGTCGGCAGATTGCGAAGCACGGCGGACCCGCTGCCACAGCCGCTCAGCCCCGAAACAGCCACCCAAGCCAGAATGGAGATAAGTGCCTTCTGCCGCGTGAAAAAGCTGGCCTGGGGAACGCCTTCACCTAGGTCCGAGATGGTCTGGCCGCCGTCCATTGCCCCCCGTATTCGCAAGCCGCGAAGATAACACCCAAAGGTCGAGCGAAGTCTTCGACCTCAAACAACGAGCCCACGCCCGACCACCGGGTGGCGCTCGGGTTCGTTTCTGGGCTTCGTTGGGTTCGTTTCTTGATTTTTCACGTTTTCTCCCCCAAAACTCGGGTTCGGTCGCGGTAGGGACGCTGGTTACCCAACGCCCCCCGCACGGATCCGTACTTGAAGAATTACCTCATACGGCTCTTACCTCGGATGC
>DATJYK010000160.1:0-11650 GCA_035578005.1 Terriglobia bacterium | reverse complement strand
ACTTCAGGGAGAAGAGCCTCGCAAAAAAAGATACTACCCAAAGCCAAGAGGGTATTTAGAATGAGTCGATTACAGATTTTGCCATCGCTGCCAAAGCCAAGAAGCCACGTGGAATCAGCAACTTGGTGGCTTTGTGTAAATCTTACACAAAGCCAAGAAGTCCTTTATTATGAGCACCGACAAACATTGTAAGAAAGCCACCGTTTGAAGTGCCGTGCGAGACGCCACCGGGTTCTGTCGGGGCCGGAGCGGGAGCCGCTGAGTGCTCCCAAATAGACTGACACATGGGAGGTGGAAGGGCTGGGCCTCAAAGCCTCACGGTTTTCTGCGAACGATAACTTATGACATGAAACCCTTAAAAAACTGGGGCAGGCGGTAATCGAACCCAAGGGGAAGGCCGTTGCCGCGCCGCGGTTAGACAGCCGGTCTCCGCTTTCGGCGGAAGCGAGTCTCCGGCGCAGTGAGGGCGCAACGCTTGGCTGCTGGGTGGACCTCACGAATTTTTGGTGGCCATGCCGCAGGCCGCGCCTAACTGAAATCATGGTAGCGCGTCTACCCTCAGTGGTAGTAGAATCTCTACCATGACCGCTACACTCGAATCTTCAAATCGCATTGAGCTCTTGCAGGGCACCCTCGACATGTTGATCCTGCGCACGCTCCTCTTCGGGCCGGCGCACGGACACTCCATTGCCAGACAGATTCAGCGCACCAGCGACGACGTGTTGCAGGTGGAGCACGGCTCGCTTTACCCGGCGCTGCATCGTCTCGAGCGCAAGGGACTGATCGCCTCGAAATGGGAGATGGCGAAAGACCGTAATCGCGAGTTCAAGTATTACAGGCTTACGCCTGCCGGACGCAAGCAGCTTGCGGCGGAGGAATCCAAGTGGAAGCAGCTCGCCGGAGCTATCGCGCGAGTGATGTGGCCGGCGAAGAGCAGTGGTTAGCGTTTAGTGAGAAGTGGCAAGTGACGAGAGACAGATTAGCAGTCAGCTTTCATCACTCAACTTTCAGCCAACGGGAGCTTGGCTTGCTGAAAGCTGAAAGCTGAAAGCTGAGAGCTGAGAGCTGATCCACAGTCGCTATGATAAGCATCTGCCGGAAACTCCGTGAGCTCGTTCTCCGATCGCGGCTGGGAAATAGGCGCGAGGCCGAGTTGGAGCGCGAAGTGCGCTCTCATCTCGATCTGGAAGAGGAGGAACAGCAGGATGCAGGGGTGCCTTCCGAAGAGGCTCGCTACGCCGCTCGTCGCGCGTTCGGCAACGCCGTGCTGGTGAAAGAGGAGGTGCGTGAAATGTGGGGATGGACGTGGCTCGAACGGCTCGCTCAAGACCTGCGTTACGGGATTCGCACGTTGTGGCGTGCCAAGTGGATCAGCGTGGCGGCAGTCGCCACCCTGGCGCTCGGCATCGGCGCCAACACGGCACTGTTCAGTGTGGTCTACACGGTGCTGCTGCGCTCGCTGCCCTTTCCCGATTCCGACCGGCTCGTGATGCTCGCACAACGCGATCCGCATACGGGCGCAACCACGGGCTACTTTGCGGACACAACGTTTTTTGATTGGCGCAGTCAGAACCACAGCTTTGAGTCCATGGCCGCCGATGATACGGTGGCTGACATCCAGGTGACTTTTGGCAGGCGCGCAGAGCCCGTTCAACTCTCGGGCCAGGCCGTCTCGGCCAGCTTCCTGGACGTTCTCGGCGTACAGCCCCTGTTGGGCCGCGAGTTCAGGCCAGATGAGGACTACCCGAATCGCAACCACGTAGCGTTGCTGAGTTATTCCTTGTGGCAAAGCAGCTTCGGCGGAAGCGCGGCGGCGCTCGGAACGGGCATCACCATCGACGGCTTTCCGTTCACGGTGATCGGCGTGCTTCCCCCGGATTTCGAGTTTCTCGGTAGCCCGAGCTTTCTAGTACCGCTTGCACATGATCCCAGTGCCCGGTGGACCGAGGGCCGCGAGCTTCAGATTGTGGCTCGCCTTCGGCCGGGCGCGAGCGTCGACCAGGCCGAGGCCGATTTGACTGCGCTCACTGGCCGTCTCGAACGTGACGGGCCTCCGATTCTCACCGGTATGGGCAGTGAGGCAAGGCTGACGCCGCTGATCCAGTCCTACGTCGGCGAGATCCGGCCTGCTTTGCTGGTGCTGCTCGGGGCCGTACTTTGCGTGCTCCTCATCGCATGCGCGAACGTCACGAACCTCCTGCTCGCGCGCGCCACCACGCGTCAGCGCGAGATGGCGGTGCGCTCTTCGCTGGGTGCGAGCCGCGGTCGGCTGATTCGCCAGTTGCTTACGGAGAGCTTGGTTTTGACGGGCGTCGGAGGGCTGCTGGGTGTGCTGGTGGCTTTGTGGGGCGCGCGATTCCTCGTCGGCCTGGTGCCTGCGAGCATGCCGATTCCACGCCTCGAGCAACTGCATCCCAATTTCGCAATCCTGGCATTCACGCTCGGCGTCACGGTGGCGACGGCGTTTCTAGTGGGTTTGGTCCCGGCCTTTCAGGCGTCGCGTGAGGACGTGGCGCTGGCAATCCGTCACGGGGGGCGCGCGCTCGGAGCCGGACGGCGGCTGCGAGGCAGTCTCGTCGCCGTGGAGATTGCGCTGGCCGCAGTGCTGCTGGTCGCCGCCGGACTGCTGCTGCGCACGTTTGCTTATCTTCGTCACGTTGACCCCGGCTTCAGTGGCCGGAACGTTCTTGCTTGTCACGTCAAGCTGCCCGACGCGCAATACCGGACGGGCGAGCAGCAATCCGCATTCTTCGCTCAAGTGCTCGACCGCGTCCGAAGCCTGCCGGGCGTTCGCTCCGCTGCGGCTATCGATCACCTGCCAGTTTCGGGTCACGGAGCGTCAACTTGGATTCATGTCTACGGACGTCCCGAGCCTCCTCCGGGGCAACAGTTAGACGCCCTCGCCCGTTCCGTAACGCCGGGATACTTTGCTACGCTGGGCGTGCCGCTCTACGCGGGCCGCGACTTCACGGGCGCCGATACGAGCGTCCTCGATATCTCGAAGCCGATCGACCCGGCGACGAGCCCGCTGAAGCTGATCGTCAACCGGGCGTTAGTGGAGCGCTTCCTGCCCGGCGAAAATCCTATCGGCCAGCGCCTGGGCATCTTTTGGGGTCAGACCCTGGTGGGTGAAATCGTGGGCGTGGTTGGCAACGTCCGGTACCAGAGCCTGACGGAGGAAGAGGAGCCAACGTTCTACTGGCCGGAAGCGCAGCGGCCTCATGGAGACATGCACCTGGTGGTCCGCACCGAAGGGCGGCCCGTGGATTGGGCGAGCGCCGTTCGCGGCGCGGTCCGCTCCATTGATGGGAACGTGCCCGTCGCCGAGGTCGAAACGCTCACCGAAGTCGTCTCTCTTGCGAGTTCACGCACGCGCTTCAGCCTGGTGCTGCTGGGGTCCTTCGCGGGCATTGCGCTGATTCTGGCTGCGGTGGGGCTGTTCGGAGTGATGGCTTACGGCGTGGCGCAACGCACACAGGAGATCGGAGTGCGCATGGCGCTGGGCGCGAGACACGCCGGAATTGTGAGGATGGTCCTCGGGGACGGGATGACTCTGGCCGTCGCCGGCCTTGCGGCTGGTGCGCTGGCAGCGATCGGTCTCACCCGATTCATCGCCGCTGAGCTCTACGGAGTGAAACCTTCGGACCCGTGGAGTTTCGCGCTGGCACTCGGCCTGCTGCTGGGCGTCGCCGCTCTCGCGGCTTATCTTCCGGCGCGTCGCGCCGCCCAAGTCGATCCCATGGTGGCGCTACGCTGCGAGTAATTGCCGATCGGCGCTTGCCGATTTGGAAGGAGTTTGTTGGCGGCTCGCGCGTACGACGCGTCGCAAGATCCTGACATCACCGTCGCGGCCGGTCTTTCGCCAGGCTTAGAGCGAGCGCAGGAAGTTGATCAGATCCTGCTGATTTTGTGCAGAAAGGCCATTGAATTTCGTGACGACTTGGTTGGCTTCCGAAATCGGATATTGACTGTTTCCGGTGCAGTAATGATCCTCAATCGCCGTCACGATGTTATTCGTTCTGCCGTCATGCAAGAACCAGTAGCGCTGTCCAACATTCCAGAGCGGCGGCGTCCGCCACATATCGCCTTGGGCAACGCCCTGGACGACGTTATCTGCCAGGCAAGGTCCCATGTGATGCAGGAGGAGATCGGAATAGAGATAGGCCTTGATGTGCCCCATGCTGGGAATCGATCCCGCCGGTGTGGTGTAAGAAACAGTGTGACAAAGCGCGCAACCGGCGCTCTTAAACTGCTGCTGGCCGTTCGAGCAAGTTTGAGCCGCTGTCTCCCCGAAGGCGGTATCGGCAATACACGTGCCCGGAGTGGGCTGTTCGAGGAAACGGATGAAAATGGCATCGCGATCGGCGCCTTCGGGGAAGTTCCATGGGAAATTGGTATAGGTGCTTACTTGGCCATTGACACCCGTGTAGGCGTAGTTGGTGTAATCTTCAGGTACAGGATTCGTCACGCAACTTGGGTTCGACTGATCGGTTTCCGTGGGGAACATCTCATTGGTAACCCCCATCTCGACGTTCTCCTCCGCACCGGCCGCAGGTAGAATCGCTCGCCATTGCGCCTTCCAACCCAAGCGGCTTATGGAGCCGTCGTCGGCAATGTTGGCCGCGCCGCCGATTCCGTACGCTTGCTTTTGGGCGAGGTTGGAATTCAGGTTGTTCAAGATATCAGTATTCTCGATGATTTCAATGTATCCATCGCCGAAGGTGGGCAAAGGCTGGCGAAAGACAAGGTTACCCTGTGAACCGGCTTGGGTGAAGTTCGGCTGCGTCAGGGTGCAACCGGGGAGATTGTCGCTGCGGCCTGTGATCGTAAAAAGTTGGTGAACCAGCCCGTCGGGGACGGAAAGATCAGAAATCTGGTAGGGAAAGCGCGGGACCAGGACCGGCCCGTTGGCTTGCTCAAAGCTTGGCACAGTGTTACTCGGGTTCGCAAAGCCAAACACCGGATTTGATGACGGGCTTGACCCGCCGGGCGCCGGCTGCGCATGACAGCTCGCGCAGGAGTTTGAGTTGAATCGCGGCCCTAGGCCGAACTGGGACTGACAAGTCTGAGGAGCGCAAGAGCCAGTACCGGTTGAGGTCGTGCAATAGCAGGCCGGCGTTCCGGTAACACTAAATGCCTGGTCGAACTGGCCCGCGATAGGTGGTTCAAAATTCTTCTCATTCGTGGTAAGCCCGCTCTGGAATGATCCAGCACCCGCAGTCCCAGTTCTGGGGCCGGGATCTGTTGCGGTTTGCGCCGAGGCGAACACACCGACCGTTAGGACCCAGCAGCCGAGGAAGCCCAGCCCGAGCAGACCCCGTGCTCTCGAAGGAAGCCCCCTTTTACTTTCCCCATGCCAAATCTTCTTCTCGGCCATATATGCTTTCCCCTCGATCTTTACAGTTGGCAAGGCTACCGAAGCCCATGCAGCCACTCATCCATGCAGCAAAGCCAGTGCTAGAGTGAGCGCAAAAAGTTAACCAAGTCCTGCTGATTCATGGGACTGAGATTGTTGAAATTTGTGATTACTCCGTTGGCTTCCGAATTCGGGTACTGAGTGTTACCGACGCAGTAATGGTCTTCGATCGCCTGGACGATGTTGGTTTCCGGCATGAGGCCGTGCCGGTTCAGACCGCCATCATGCATAAAGTAGTAGCGTTGGCCAACTCCCCAGAGCGGCGTGGTGCGAAACTGGTCGCCGGTGGCCGACCCCTGGGTTACGTTATCGGCATCGCAGGGGCCAAGGTCGTGAACCAGCAGGTCTGAGTAAAGGTTCACCTGCTGACCACCGAGCGCTCCGACGGAGGACGGCGGCGTCGTGAATGACTGAGTGTGGCACAGCACACACCCCGTGTTGTTAAACTGGGTCTGACCGTTCGAGCAAGTCTGAGCTGCCGTCTCCCCGAAGGCGCTGTCCGCAACGCACTGGCCCGGAACGGGAGCGGCTAGGAAGCGCCCGAAGATCGCGAACCGCTCAGGGTCTCCAGGCATGAGATAACCAGGGGTCGGAAGGGATGCGTAATCCGCCCGATCGTCAGGAACACCATGGGTCCCATTCCCACCTGAGGCGGGGCCATCCGGAAAGGGCGGTGTGCAGCCGGGCGTCTCGTCAAGTTCGTTTGGGAAAAACTCGTTACTGATCCCGTTCTCCACGTTGTAGGCTTCGCCGTTGAAAAGGATGAGCGAGCGCTTTTGGGCCTTCCAGCCGAACCGGTTCACGCTACCGTCGTCCCCGTTGAGATTGGGGTGGCCAGAAATGCCAAGCGCCATCTTCTGCGTAAGTTCGGCCATCATGTTGGCGATAATGTCCGAGTCTCTGATAATCTCAACCAGGCCTCCGCCGAAAAACGGGGTGGTGTTGCGGAAGATCAGGTTTCCCTCAGCATAGGCGGTTTCGAAATCGGGCTGCTGAATGTTGCAGGTTCCCGCGTCCGACCGGCCCGTAATGGTGAAGAGCTGGTGAACGTGCCCATCGGGCGTAACAAGGTCAGACCGGAACGGCATACGCGCCACCACGGTTGGACCGTTGGTCTGTTCAAAGAAAGGCATGGTGTTTACGGCGCCACAACCCTGATACTGCGCGAACAATTGGTTGCCCTGAGGGGTCGTGATCGAGGTGCCGTCCGGGCATAGCGTGCCTGAGGCGATCGGCGTGACGTTGAAGCCCAGACTCGAGCCTCCGTTTGCCGGCCCCGCGTGGCAACTGTTACAGGAATTGGCGTCGAACCTCGGCCCCAGCCCTACTCTCTTAATGTTTGTACCGCCCGCAATGAGGTTTACTTCTGCAAAAAAGTTTGAGCCTTGCTGCTTCATCAAGGCCTGGTCGGTAGTTAATCCGCTGATAAAGCCGCCGGCGCAATCGGACGGCTTACAGGGCCTCGGTCCCGGATCCGTTGCGGTCTGTGCTTTAGCCGCCGTGGCCAGCGTTAAGGACAGCAAGGCAAGCGGAGGTATGACCAATATAGCTCTGAAGAGGGACTTAGGCACTAGACTCTTCCCCGCGTACGATGGCATGATTTTTCCCCCTAACACTTCGGGCACAGCGAATCTCAACCCCATTTGCCGTGCTTTGTCTCGTGTAGCGTAACCCGCGTCACCGGGATTGTCAATACGTTTGACCCTCATCGATGTTGTCATCCGCGGTGATATCATCTCGACGTCAGCTCCTCGGGTCCGGTGTTGCAGCTTCACTTCCCGCGCTAGCCAATCTTCGCCGCGGCAGCGAGGACCGAAGTCCACGAGCCCGTTACAGACCTACTTGCCTTGCCCCTGCAAGGCAACCGTCTGGGGGCTGCCGCCGCCGTTATCGCTGACGGAGAGCGTTGCCGTTCGCTTGCCCGTGGCTGTAGGCGTAAAGGTCACGCTGATGGTGCAGCTTGCCCCTGTTCCCAACTGCGAGCCACAGTTGTTCGTTTGGCTGTAATCGCCAGGATTTGTCCCGGTGATGGTGATCGAAGTGATGCTCAAGATCGTCGAGTTCGATCCATTGGTGAGCGTAGCCGTCATTGGCGAGCTACTGGTCCCGACGCTCACGCTACCGAAGGTCAGAATATTTGGGTTCAGCTTTACGATTGTCCCGGTTCCCGTGAGAGAGACAGTCTGCGGGCTGCCGGTAGCATTATCGGTGATCGATATCGTTCCGGTGAGCGTACCGACAGACTGAGGTGAGAAGGTGACCGAAATGGTGCAATTTGCGCCTGCCGCCACGCTCGTTCCACACGTGTTGGTTTCGCCGAAGTTCCCGGTGGGGACGATGCTGGTGATACTCAGCGAGGCGGTGCCCGTGTTGGTGAGGGTGACGGTCTGAGCCTTGCTCGTGCTTCCCTGAAGCTGTGTCGGGAAAGTGAGCGACGTGGGTGAGAGCGACACCACCGGCAGGCCGCTACCCATCCCCGTCAAGCTCACCGTCTGAGGGCTGCCGCCGCCGTTATCGCTAACCGACAGCGACGCCGACCGAGTCCCGGAGGCGATGGGTGTGAATGTCACGCTGAACGTGCAACTCTTTTGTATGCCTACCGAAGTACCGCAGGTGTTTGTTTGGGCGAAATCACTGGGATTTGTCCCAGTGATGGCGATTGAAGTAATGCTCAGCGAAGTGGTCTTCGATCCGTTGGTAAGCGTAACCGTACAGGGCGAACTGGTGGTTCCCACGGTCACGCTTCCGAAACTACAGCCGCTGCTCGGGGCCAATTTCACCACAGTTCCCGTCCCGGTGAGAGAGACGGTCTGAGGACTGCCTGTGGCATTGTCCGTGACGGAGACTGTACCCGTGAGTGTACCGATGGACCCGGGAGTGAAGGTGACCGAAAAAGTACAGTGTGCTCCCGCGGCCAAGGTCGAGGGGCTCAACGGACAGGTGTTGCTCTTAATGTTGAAATTGCTGGTTGGGAGTATGCTTGTGATACTCAGCGTGGCGCTACCCGTGTTGGTAAGCGTAACCGTTTGTCCCGCACTGGTGGTTCCCTGAAGCTGTGCCGGGAAGGTGAGTGACGCAGGCGACAATGTCACGCCGCCCCCCACGGTCTGGGTAATCGGCGCCGAAGTATGCGTATTGAAGTTCACATCGCCCGAGTAGACCGCCGTGATGGTGTCCGGGCCCGTCTGGAACGAGGTGCTGATACTTGCTGATCCGGAGGCAATCGTTGCTGAACCGAGCAAGGTTGCGCCGTTATAGAAAAAGATGGATCCAGTAGGTGCGGGCTGGCCAAAAATCACCAAGCCGGGCGCAATCGTGGCGATGAGCTGCACGGCTTGCCCGGGACTTGACGGATTGGGGGAGCTGGTCAAGGTCAAGAAGCTACCGCCCGTATTCATCACCACGGTTGCGGTACTGCTGTCATTGTCAGCCGCAGCCAGGTCCTGCGCGCCATCAAGGTTGAAGTCGCCCGTTACAGCGATGTAAGGAGAGGGTCCGGCGGAATAGTCAGTGCGCGCCTGAAAGCTTCCGGCCCCGGTACCCAGCAGCACGCTCACCGAGTTGTTGATGACGTTTGCGACCGCAACATCCGCGAAGCCGTCGCCGTTGAAGTCCGCCACCGCGACGGAATGCGGCGAGCTTCCGGTTGGGAAGGGTGCCGGGGCTCCTAGCGTCCCGCTGCCCGTGCCCAGTAACAGGCTTACGGTGGTGTCCCCCGCATTGGCCGTGACAACATCAAGGTTGCTGTCACTGGCACTGTTGAAGTTTCCGACCGCAACCGACACAGGTTCATTTCCGGTCGCGTAGTCTACATGGCTTTGAAGGGTTCCGGTTCCGTTACCCAGCAGCACGCTCACCGTATTGCTTAGACTATTGGCCACCACAACATCCAAGTTATTGTCACTGTTTAGTTTACCCACGGTCACTCCTCGCGGACTACTGCCCGTGGCATAGTCCACATGAGTCTGGAACGTACCGTTTCCGCTGCCGAGCAGGACGCTCACCGTGTTGCTAAACACATTGGCGACAACCAAATCCAGGTTATGGTCCCCATTAAGATCTCCGACGGCGATCGCCACAGGTTCGGTGCCTGTCGCGTAAGGAACAGGCGTCTGGAAGGTTCCGTTGCCGTTGCCCAGGAGGATGCTGACGGTATCGGCGCCGACATTAACCACGGCCAGGTCCTGAATGTGGTCGCCATTGAAGTCGCCCACGGCCACGCCGTAGGGAAAAGAACCCGCCTGCGAGTCAATGTGCGCCTGAAATGTGCCATCCCCGTTCCCGAGCAGCACGCTGATTGTGCCGGCGGCTACATTCGCCACCGCCACGTCTGGAATGCCATCACCGTTGAAATCTCCCGTGGCCCCACTGATGGGCTCGGATCCAGTCGCAAAGACGGCGCTATCCTGAAAACTGCCGTTGCCGTAACCCAGCAGGACGCTCACCGAGTTGCTGGCTGTATTCGTGTTGGCAACTGCCAAGTCCAGCTTGTGGTCTCCGTTGAAATCGCCGAGAGCCAGAGAACGTGGACTGATTCCGGCCCCGAAATCGGCGTGGGTCTGGAAGGTTCCGTTTCCGTTCCCCAGCAGCACACTGATGCTTCCCCCACTCTCGTCGGCCACCGCCAAGTCTGGATTGCCATCTCCATTGACGTCACCGACGGTCACCCATGTAGGTTCGCCTCCGGTCGCGTAGTCGACATGTGTTTGCAGAGTGCCGTTACCATTTCCCAGCAGCACGCTCACCGTGTTCGCGAAGTTGTTTGCCGTTACCACATCCGCGTTGGTGGCGCCATTGAAGTAGCCGATCGCTACCGAGATGGGCTCGCTTCCTGTCGGATAGTCCACGTGGGTCTGAAAGGTACCATTGCCATTCCCCAGCAGCACGCTTACCGTATTCGCGCCAAAATTCGCCACTACTAAGTCCAGGTTGCTGTCTCCATTGAGGTTGCCTACCGCAACCGAGGTCGGTTCGACTCCTGTGGCATATTCAGCCGGCGCTTGGAAACTGCCGCCTGCGTTGCCAATCAGGATGCTCACCATATTGTTGGCGCTATCGGCCACTGCCAAGTCCAAGACGTGGTCGCCGTTGAAGTCCCCAACCGCGACTGAATACGGAGTGGTCTTCTTTCCCGCGCTGTACTCCGTAACGATAGGAGTTGCAGTATTTTGAAACGTACCATCGCCGTTGCCAAGGAGGACCGCTACGGCATTGTCGTAAAGACATGCCATCACCAAATCCGGCTTACCGTCGCCGTTGAAGTCGCCGACCGCCAGAGAGATGGGTTCGATTCCGGTCGTGCAGTCAGCCGCTGTCGCCGAATTGCAGGCGAAGGATTGAAAGGTGCCGTCGCCATTGCCGAGCATGATGGTAACTGTGTTGTCTGTGAAATTGGCCACGGCGAGGTCGGGGATGCCGTCCCCGTTGAAATCAGCAGACACCACGGACCACGGGTTAGCTCCGGCGGCGTATTGCTGCGCTACCCGAAACTCCTGCCCCCGCGCTCCCACGGCACCGGCCAATAGACACACCGCAACCGCAAAGAACCGTCTCAGCATGACTCCCCCCAATCGAGTTGACATCAGATTAGACCGGCCCATCCCCTCGCTTCCGGTGTGAAGAATTCTACTCGAACGGATCAACGAGTGCAACCCCGACGCAAGGTTGGTTGGACCCCTGCCTGTAGAGCCGCCTGCGCCCTCGGCTCATTCCCCCGACGGCACGAAAAGCTTATGAAGCCACGCTTGGCAGCTCAGCGTCACGGGATTTCCTAAGAATGTTAGTGCCTTGTTTTCTTAACCCTAGCGTCATCGTCCTGGGAGTTCTCACAGCGCTCGCCGTCCTTCAGGGAAGCAAGCGTTTGGTCAAGAAACGCTTGCTCAGCCGCACCCTTTCGGGAACATCGTGGGATGTTTCCAACCGTGGTATCAGCCACGAGTAGAACGGAGCTTCCTCGTCAGAATTTGTGGGCGGATTCCAGCCTGACCTCGAACTGCGCCCTCAACGTAGGCCCTGACTTCCAGCGAAGTCTTCGGCCTCAAACCGACGAGCCCACGCCCGACCACTGGGAGAAGCTCGGGTTCGTTTCTTGGGTTCGTTGGGTTCGTTTCTTGATTTTTCACGTTTTCTCCCCCAAAACTCGGGTTCGGTCGCGGTAGGGACGCTGGTTACCCAACGCCCCCCGCACGGATCCGTACTTGAAGAATTACCTCATACGGCTCTTACCTCGGATGC
>DATJYK010000159.1:0-4128 GCA_035578005.1 Terriglobia bacterium | reverse complement strand
ATTTGACCCCTTTTTGACTCTTATCCATCTTTGAATCTGCGGGTTACTGTTTTGGGTTCGTCTTTTCGACTCGTTTGGCAAATAGGCCCTCGGATCTCGATTAACCTACGCTGCAACAACATGATACAAGTTTGGGTTCGTCAGCGCGCATCGGTGGTACCACCGGGGGGTGCTCCTTCTCTCACGCCTTGGGGACTGGGGTGGTTGCGGGCTCCGACTTCAAAAACCTGTTATATTTGTTCAGGTCCCCTCCGATGAGACGTCAAGCGAAGTCTTGGACCACAGACGAACGAGCCCACGTGGAACCACTGTGCGAAGCTCGGGTTCGTTTCTTGGCTTCGTTGGGTTCGTTTCCTGATTTTGCACGTTTTTTCCCCCGAAAGTCAGGTTCGTTTAGGTTCGTTTTTCGAACGCCAATTTGACCCCTTTTTGACTCTTATCCGTATTTGAATCTGCTGGTTACTGTTTTGGGTTCGTTTTTTCGACTCGTTTGGCAAATAAGCCGCCGGATCGCCATTAACATACGCTGCAACAACACGATACAAGTTTGGGTTCGTCAGCACGCATCGGTGGTCCCCGGGGGGGTGCTCCTTCTCGCACGCCCTGGGGGTGGTTGCGGGCTCCGACTTCGAAAACCGGCTATATTTGTTCTCAGATGCTGCCCCGACCACACTGAGACTTCAAAATGCTCGCCAGCCGGTGACCCGGAGGCGGGCTCTGCCGGCGAGCAACCCGCCGCGGAATAGCCGGTTGGGAACTCATCGATGACTTGCCTTCTGCCACGTCCGTTCCTTGGAGTCTCAGGACTCGCGGCAACTGGAACACTGCGCCATTCTACTGGCCGTTCGCGTCGGTCAGAACAAAAATATGATCGTCCGCAACCTGTGGGCTAGGCGCCCGCTCAGAGATCCCGGCGAACACCACGAACTCGTTGTGAGTCGCGTCATAGACGCCGGAATGAAAGTAAACCTGCGAGCCCGAGTTAGCGGCGGAGAGGGTACTCCACGAAGGTGAGCCCCCGGCGCCCGTTGCCTTCTGCAGCACCCAGGTGTCTGCGAGAATCCCCTGAGCGGAAAATCCGCCGTTGATAATCATGCGGTCGTTGGTGGAGTCGTAGCCAGAAGCAGCACCGTAGCGTCCTGCCGGCGCGGTTCCAGAAGGCAACTCGTGGCTCCAGGAACACGTTTTCCTGACCGGGTCGATACCCGAAAGCGCCCATACGTCCGCAAGTTCATCGCCGTCGGTCCCGCCGTATATCACCAGCTTGTGGGAGGAAGAACTGAAGGCAGCCGATGCGTAAGCCCGGGCAGGCGGGGAACTGCCCACAGGCGTAAGCTGGATCCATGTGGGAGTGCTGCCGAGACCGTTGGCATTGGACAATACCCAGACATCGCTCAAGTAACCGCCGTTGCAATCGGAGCCACCAAATACGATCATTACGTTCCTGACGGGATCATAGACTGCGGCTTGCCCGGTGCGGGCCGGGGGCAGCGTGCCGCCGGGACTTAGCTCGATCCAACCGGGCGTGCCGCCAACCCCGTTAGCGTTCTCAAGCACCCAGACGTCGTTGGTGCAGGGTGATGGAAACCCTTCTGCGCCGCCAAAAACGATCATGCGGCTGTTCGTAGAATCGTAGACGGCACTGTGGCCCGAGCGGGCGGCAGGCGCTAAACCCGTGGAAGCCTCGAAGGTCCACTGCAGTGAGCAGGCCGGCGAACAGGAGCCGATGACGTTTAGGGCGACCCAGACGTCGTTGTAATTAATCGTGCCCAGGTCCGTACCTCCGAAGACGATCATCTGGTTAGTCGCCGCGTCAAAGACGGCTGAGTGCTGGTCGCGCGGGCCTGGGCCGGAGGGCACCCACTGCGCGAATCCCGTCGGCGCACAGCAAACCGTCCAAGAAATCGCGGCCAGCATTACGGCTGCGAGTTTTTTACCTTTTTTCATCGAGCGCCCCCTGGATTCGACTAGAGGTGTCACTTCTCGTCTGCCACCCCCTGCGACTTTGCAGCGGGAGAACGCAACCCCAGTGGGCGGCATGTGTACCATCCCCGATCGCTCAACCATCGTTCGCTACAGTCCGTTAGCATCATTCAGCACCCAAACGTGGTCTTCCGTGGGATTACCGTTGACGGACTTGGGAACTTGCCCGCCGAAGATGACCATCTTGTTTGTGGCTGGGTCGTAGATCGCACTGTGGAGGGCGCGCTGCGGACCATCGGAAGACGTCAGTGTCCAGAAGGGGGCTCCGCCCAAGCCGTTTGCATTCGCCAGCACCCAGGTTTCGGTTATCTCAGCCGCCTTTTTCGTGTGGCCGCCGTAAATAATCATCCGGTTGTCAGCCGCATCATACACTGCGCTGTGCTGATACCGCGCAGACGGAGTAGTTCCCGTCGGGTTCAACTGAACCCACGCGGGGCTGCCGCTCACGCCTCCGGCATGGTTTAGCACCCAAAGATCTCCATCCAGGGACCCATCGTACCCCCCGAAAACCATCATGATGTCATCGGCAGCATCGTAAACCGCGCTGGCATAAGCGCGCGGTCCGGGAGCAGGGCCTGAGGGAGAAAGCTGCGTCCAGGTTGGTGTACCGCCGAGACCGTTGGCGTTGGTCAACACCCACACGTCGTTATAATACGTCGTCGAGCAGTTGTTTCCGCCGAAGACGATCATCTCGTTGTCATTCGCGTCATACACCGCGTTATGACTGTACCGAACGGGAGGGGGACTGCCCTTTGGGCTCAGGGCGTCCCACTGTGTGGTGCCGCTCGTCCCCGGAGCGTCCTCCAGAACGTAAGCGTCATTGAGGCAAGGCGCGGGGCTCGTCACCCCTCCGGCGCCGCCGAAAACCACCATGCGGAGGTTCACGGCGTCGTAAACCGCAGTATGTCCGAATCGGGCGGACGGAGCGTTGGCCACTATCCCGGATGGATGTGTCCACTGTAGAGCACAAGGGGGTAGGCACGCCGCCGTGGTCACGTTGTTGGCCCACCAGACGTCGTCGTAATTCTGCTCATTGTACGTGTGCTGGCCGCCAAAAATCACCATCGTCCCGGAGTTGGAGTCGTAGACGGCGGTCTGCTGGTATCTGGCCGCGGGACCCAACTTGTACCACCGGGAACCGGTGGTGCCAAACTGCAGCGCCGTCCACAGACACAAGAGCAAGACAACGAGGAGCGTGGCCCGGGCGGTGATAATTCTCGTCTTCATTTGCTGCCTCCGATCGGCGACCAGGTTGTGACTGTATGAAAACTGGACCCGGTCCAAGGTGCACCGGGGCGCGAAGCCGGAAAGCTAACGGGCGAGTTTAGCCTGAGCGAACTTTGGTATCAATGCCCAATTTAGTTAATTCCTACCTTTCACACACGTGTCAACCCCCACACCATGACAGCCGTCGCCGGGTTAGGAAGGCGCCACAGATGCTTCGAGCAGTGAACCAGGCACCAAGCACTCAGGAAAGAGAAGCGTACCGTCAGATCGCTGCTGAATCGAGATGGCGGAGAGAGAGGGATTCGAACCGCTGCCCGGTGCTCAGCGGACGTAAGTTACTGATTTTACGTTCCGCTGAAAGCGCCAAAAAGGGCCTAAACGCCGAACTGAGGTACACGGCGGGTACACGGGACTCTCCCCACTGCCACCTGCCGTTCCATGCTTCCGGGAGAGCGCAGACAGAGTCGAAGCCGGGTGAACCATGAGCCTCCCTCAGGCCACCCTCCACCCGCTGGCATCCAATACCCGGATTCCCCCCGGCTTAACGCCAATCGGTTCCGTCCTCCCGGCCATCGGCATTACGAAACGCAGGCTCAACAAGCTCGATGCGATAGTGCAGGCGCGCCATCCGGAGGGCCGACCCAGGCGTGCTTTCAGCGCCCGCCCGTTCGTGCTCTGCGGAATCCCGATTCGCCGGCCACTCAAGCGTACGCTGGAATACTCCAGACAGAACGGCAAATTCCATCTGCGAGTTATCGGCCATCCCGATTACGGCTTGCCGACGGTTAGAGCAGACTGCACTTGTGCCCCACTCGCCTTTGGGATGGGCAGAAATATCTCATCCCTTCCACCCGCTGCGTGGTCAGCGATTTGAAGTTCTCAAGAAACGGCGCGTAGCCGGCGTCGACACGCTCATTC
>DATJYK010000158.1:0-2111 GCA_035578005.1 Terriglobia bacterium | reverse complement strand
ATTTGACCCCTTTTTGACTCTTATCCATCTTTGAATCTGCGGGTTACTGTTTTGGGTTCGTCTTTTCGACTCGTTTGGCAAATAGGCCCTCGGATCTCGATTAACCTACGCTGCAACAACATGATACAAGTTTGGGTTCGTTCGCGCGCATAGGTGAGCCCCCAGGGGGGGCCTTGTCAGGAACCTGATTTTCCCCCGTCCGACTTTTCGCACACCAAGGCGCTCCGGGGTGGTTGCGGGCTCCGACTCCCAAAAACTCGCTAAATTATTCAGATGCTGCTCCGATCGGACGTCTGGAGTAACCGGCTCATTTTCAGTTAGTTGACGGCTTTCAATAGTCTAACATAAGCATTTTCAGCAAGTTGATGGCTTGCGAGCCCGCGGGAAAATCACGAGTCTCTCCTTTCAGCAACTTGACGGCCTCGTTCGTAACGCTGAGTTTTCACCGGCTGCTCGACCATGTCGCAGCGACCATTCGGCATGTTGACGTACAACCCGCCCGAATCGCGTTCCTGCCCGAGCGGTGATGGGTCGCCATAACGGAAGCCTCGCTTCTGTCTATCACGGGGCAAGGAATCTGTCAAGGCAGTTTTCATAGATCATATTTACGAATCTAGCGTTCTATACTAGGCTACATATAAGGCGCCGGGTCACTCCGTATTGTAGTGGAACTCGGTGTCAGGTGTTAGGTGCTAGGTCGAGCCAGGGGATGGCCGGCGACGCGGGTCAAACTGAGTCGTTACCGATGAAACTCCAGCTTGACGGCGCGGCCGCCGAGCACCCCAGCGGATTGTCATGGTTGCCACCTCGGCGTTGCCACAGGCACCGAGCGGTAGCATCGCTCAGGGCGACGAAAAAATCTGGGTACTTGTCGATTCCGGCCAATTGGTGCGTCGTAAGGGTGGCGGAAGAAAGCCGGGAGCACCGCCTCCAGGCGGACGGCAATGCTGCCAGTACCGCCGGAAAGACCCAATGACGACCGACAAGGAGAAAAGCTATGGAATACCTGCTGCTGATTTACGAGGATGAAAAACGCTTTAGCAAGGGTTATGACCCGGCCGAAATGGGTGAATATCAAGCGTTCGGACAGAAGTTTTCCGGGGCCATCAAGAGCGGCAAGCCGCTGCAGCCCACCACCACTGCCGCTACCGTGCGAGTGCGTGACGGCAAATCGCTCGCGACGGACGGTCCGTTCGCCGAGACCAAAGAGCAGCTCGGCGGCTTCTACCTGGTGGAGGCAGCCAGCCGTGACGAGGCCGTCGCCATGGCCGCGAACATCCCGGCGGCGCGCTACGGTTCGGTGGAAGTGCGGCCCATCATGAAGTTTTCGTGAGGGCTCGATTCTCGCTCCGCGCTTTCGTGCCCGACACTCCGGGCACTGCGGGCCGCATCGCAGGCGGTCGGGCGGCATCATTGTTAATGTTGGGCCGGCGGACGCCCGACCAGGGGAGTCGAAAACCAATCGCGAGGAGTAGTCATGGACACGAGCTTGCTGTACGTGGATGGCATATTTAAAACCAATACAAGTTTGCTGAAGGAAGCTACGGACGACATTCGCCCGGAGCACTGGCTTCTTAAGCCGGGTGACGCTTCCAACCACTTGCTGTGGGTAGCAGGACACCTTATTAATAGTCGGGGCGGAGTGCTCAAGGCCCTCGCCGCGGATTGGTCTTCGCCCTGGGGTTCGCTGTTCGCCCGGGGCGCGACGCCTGCGCCCGCGGACCAGTATCCATCGGTGGAGGACATCAGGAACGCTTGGGCGGACGTCTCCGTCCGGCTTGAAGCCGCGGTGGCCGAGGCGCCCGCCGAGGTGCTGGCGAAGCCCGCGCCTGAAGGAAGGCGGTCGATTGACGGCAAGGTGGGCGGGCACGTCGCCTTCCTCGCTTATCACGAAACGTACCATGTGGGCCAGGTCTGCTATCTGAGAAAGTGGCTCGGCTACGGCCAAACGGTAGGGTAGGCGGATCGTAGCTGCTGATTCCGATGAAGGTGGACAGTGATTCCGATTTGATCCCGGTCACTCGTTCCGACGGCATGCTGGTCACGTTCGGAGCGTAGCGACGCTGGCGTGATTATGGTGCGTGAAGTGACCCTGATTGGTCAACTGGAAT
>DATJYK010000157.1:0-1363 GCA_035578005.1 Terriglobia bacterium | reverse complement strand
TGAAATGGACCCGCGGAGCGGGACCGCTTGAACCGGTTTGTTAGTTGGAAACTGACCGCTCCTGATCCTTTTCTATCACGCTGCCAGAGACTCTGTCTGCTGCTGTTGCTGTGGGCATGTGGTCAACGCGTCAGCGTTGTCCATCATGTCCACAGCCTTCGTGGCCTGCATCCGTTCGCGCCAGACCGCCATCGGCGTGCGATAGCCGAGTGCCTGATGAAGGCGACGACCGTTGTAGAAGACGATCCAGTTTGCGATTCCTGCCTTGGCCTCGCGGCCGTCGGCATAGCCCTTGAGATAGATGTCCTCATGCTTGAGAGACCGCCACAGCCGCTCGATGAAGACGTTATCCATCCAACGACCGCGGCCATCCATGGAGATCTTGATCCCTGCGCCCGCCAACGCGCCGGTGAAGGCCGCACTGGTGAATTGGCTGCCTTGGTCGGTGTTGAAGATCTCCGGCCTGCCATACCGTGCCAGAGCGTCGTCGAGCGCAGCGAGGCAGAACGAGGTATCCATTGTATTGGAGAGACGCCACGCCAGAACTGCACGGCTCGCCCAGTCGATGATGGCGACGAGATAAAGAAAGCCACGGCCGATGGGCAAATACGTGATGTCGGCCGCCCACACCTGGTTCGGCCGGTCGATCGTCATGTTGCGCAGCAGATAGGGATAGATCTTGTGGCCCGGCGCCGGCTTTGTCGTGTTCGGCTTCGGTCCCAGCGCCGCGATGCCCATCTTGCGCATCAACCGCTGCACGCGCTTGCGATTGACCTCAAGCCCCTCAGCCTTCAGCATCGCGGTTATTCGCCGCGAACCCAGGAACGGCCAGGCGGTGAACAGCTCGTCGATCCGCCGCATCAGGGCAAGGTCGTTGTCGTTGGCCGGCGGTGGCGGCCGGTAGACCCCAGAGCGCGCGATGCCAAGCAACATGCATTGCCGGCGGATCGACAGCGCCTTGTCGGCGCGATCGAGCATTCCTCGACGGTCCGGCGTGCTCATCTTCCGGACCTCCGCGCTAAAAAATCGCGCTCGACTGTCAGCTGTCCAATCTTGGCGTGCAGCTTCTCGATCTCGCGTTCGCGCGTTGCCTCGCTCTCCCGCCCGACACCCGCCTCAAAGGCCCGGGCCGCCTGTTCCAGCAGTTGCTTCTTCCACGCATAAATCTGGTTCGGGTGTACCTCGTAGCGCTGCGCCAGATCCGCCACCGTCGCCTGCTCCCGCACCGCCTCCAGCGCAATCTTCGCCTTCAACGCCGCGTCAATCTTCCGTCGCGTCTTCTTCGTCATCATGCCCTCCGTCTATCAAACGGAGCGGCCCTTTTCCAACTTAGCCTCTGGTCCCAGAATCGGGGTCCATTTCA
>DATJYK010000156.1:0-25816 GCA_035578005.1 Terriglobia bacterium | reverse complement strand
GATTTGGTCACAATGTTCACCTCGGCGCCGGCGTGCGCCCCGAACTTCGCCTCATAGACGCCGGTCTCCATGCGGAATTCCTGCACGGAGTCGATGGGAGGGGCCACGGTGAACTGGCCGACGCCGATGGTGGTGTCATCAAGGCCGTCAAGCCAATAGGAATTCATTGAGTCGCGCATCCCGTTGACGTTGATGGCGCCGCCCCGGTCACTAATGCGGGTGCCTTCGGTACCCGGATAGACCCCTGGAACCAAGAGCGCCAGTTCCAGGAAACTGCGCCCGTTCAAAGGAACCTGCGAAACCTGCTGCTGGGTAATGGTAGTTCCCACCGATGAGGTCTGACTCTCGACGGCCAGCGGCGAAGCCTCCACGGTGAGCGTGGCGGATTGAGCCCCGATCTTCAGCGTGAAGTCCACCCGAGGATGCTGATTCACCGTGAGCCGGATGGGGCCCTGAACCGCCTTCTCAAAGCCGTCCTTTTCCACCGTCAGACGGTATTGGCCGGGAGGGAGCAGAGGAATCTTATAAGTTCCGTCGCGCTCCGTAACTGCGCTCCGCGTGTAGCCTTTGCCCTGTTCGACGGCAACGACGGTGGCGTTGGGAATAACGGCCCCGCTGGGATCCGTAACCGTACCCGTAAAGCTCCCCTGGAAGGTCTGGGCCCATGCGGCAACGCTCCCGCCGAGCATCAAGAGGAATGTAAGTGAGGCCGCGGTGAGCGAGGGACGTCGGCGTAAAGGTCGCATTAGTGTCCTCCCCGGGCAATATAAAATGGTCACAAAAGTCCGTCTTCAATCAGATGTTGCCGGCCCAGCGCCCACAGCGCCTCCTGTTGGCGAGTCTAAGAACTAGGAGACATCCTGTCAAGGCCACAAGAACTTCGATGACTTTGATGCGGTCCGCGACATGTTAGTCTTCCAGTTGGCTTTGGCCGCAGGCGCCCAGCCGAGCTTATCAAAGCAACTCGGTAAAGGACTTATCCGCATGGCCTCAAGCCGGTTCGGCTTTGGTTTTGCCTCTGCGAAGCCAACCGTAAAACCAGCGCTCCGGGGGCGGCGCGGCAGAGGCACCCTGCCGACTTCGGCAGCGACCTCCTCGCGCTTCGACCCGTGGCCTCTTGGCTTTAAACGAATAACTCCCTTAGTTTCAGATACCTTCTGGCTTTGAGGCCGGTGCGAAAAGCATTGTGGCCTAGCCGTGGAGGTAACCCATCGTCTGTAAAATGGGCTGCGCGGCCTCAGCGGCAAGCCGCCCAGAATACAGAAGTTGTCCCATGCGTCAGCCTGGCGGAGTAGCTTAAACCGGCGTAGCGGAGCGAAAAGCCCACGGACCTCTGGGCCGCGAGGTTCGCACTACCTTGTTTGGCGTACTTGAAAAACCGGACACGATGCGGCGGTGATCAGGCCAGGCTAACGCGTGCTATAGTGCCATCTTGGCCGGCACTTCTTTTCATCTCGTCTCACGCCGCGGGCTCACTTTGCTCGAGTTTACCGCCCTCGCAGAGTTTCCGTGGTTGGTTCACGCCTTCAGTACACGCCGGGCGGCGGAATCGTTGCAGGGCGCGAAGGAGACCGGTGGCATGCGGGATTTTCACCTCGGCCACGCGGGCGGCGCCAGTCCCCGCCAGGTAGCGCAGAACCAGCGGCGATTTCGCGAAGCTCTCGGCGGCCGTTGGGCGCCGGTTAGCCTGCGCCAAATCCATTCAGCCCTTGTTTATGAGGCTACGCACGTAGTCTCTTCACGGGCGAGCGGCTCGCGAAAGGGTAGGCCGGCGAATGATGAGGCACTCGAATTCCGTGCCGCGGGATGGCGAACGCCGGAGGGTTCTGCGGGCGGCAAGAGCCGGCCGCATTCCGATCTAACCCCTAAAGCTGACTCGCCAAGAGTGGAGCGTCACAACTCTCCAGCCGGTGATGCCCTCGTGACCTCTGAGCCCGACGTTCTGCTCTCTGTTCGCACAGCCGACTGCCTCCCTGTTCTGGTCGCGGATGTGAAACTCCACGTTATAGCGGCTGTGCACGCGGGCTGGCGCGGCGCGCTGGCCAGGGTGATCGAGAAGACGGTCGGCGAGATGCGCCGGATTTACGGGTCGGCGCCGGAAAACCTGGTGGCCGCCCTCGGTCCCGCGATTGGCCGTTGCTGCTATGAGGTGGGCGACGAGGTGGTGGACGCATTTCGCGCCCGGTTTACTGAATGCGACGACTTTTTTTGCCCGCCGCCGCTGGAGCGCGACACAGAACGCGCCCGCTCACGTTACTCGCTGCTGTTTCACACGCAAGCGCCGCCCGGGCATCGCGGCGAGCGCTCCAGCCTGCACCTTGACCTTGTGGCCGTCGCACAGGCTCAACTCACGGCCGCCGGCCTCAGAGCTTCGGCGATTCATGATTCCGGCTACTGCACAGCGTGTCGCAGAGATCTGTTCTTCTCCTATCGGCGCGAAGGTTCCCAGGCCGGCCGGATGATGGCTGTGATTGGGGTGCGTGAGTAAGCTTGGCGCCATCTGGGTTGCCCGATGACTTTTTTGTGAAAACCCGTGGATTCCTGCCTGCGCGGGAATGACGGCGTTGGGATGGAGCGC
Organism: Terriglobia bacterium; assembly: GCA_035578005.1. GTDB lineage: Bacteria > Acidobacteriota > Terriglobia > UBA7540 > UBA7540 > Gp13-AA77. The sequence continues at coordinate 23,238 of DATJYK010000156.1, read as the reverse complement.
CTGAATCAAACGGCGTCACCCCCGCGGAGGTGGGGGGCCATCGTGGGCACGCACCGAGCACGAGTTTTCGCGCAGACTCTGCGCTACCAGGCCATTCAGTTTCGTCCCGCCAGGCTCAACTGCCCGCACGCGGCCATGATGTCCTGCCCGCGCGAGATACGGATGAATGCCGGGACGCCCTTTTCGCGCAGGACATGCTCGAAGCGATAGACGCTCTCCAGGGGTGAAGGCCGGTAGGAGAGAGCGGTGCCGCCATTATAGGGGATCAGGTTCACGCGGGCCGTGAGGCCGTTCAGCAGGTGAGCCACGCGAACGGCGTCGTCTTCGGAGTCGTTCACTCCGTCGAGCATGACGTACTCGAAGGTGAGGTGCTCACGCGGCCGCAGCGGATAGGCCCGGCAGGCGTCGAGAAGGACGCGCAGCGGATACTTGCGGTTGATGGGCATGAGCGCGTTGCGCTGCTCATCGTTGGAGGCGTTCAGCGAGACTGCCAGCTTGGGCCGCACGGGTTCGCGCCCCAGGTCACCGATGCGAGGCACGATGCCGGCTGTCGAGATGGTAATGCGGCGAAGGGGAACGGCGCAGGCATCGGTATCGGCAAGTATCCTGACGGCTTTCATGACGGCGCTGAAGTTCAGCAGCGGTTCGCCTTGACCCATGAAAACGATGTTGATCCGCCGCGCTTTTGGGGCCGACTGATGAAACAAGCCGCGGTCACGGGCGATGGCCAGCACTTGCCCAACGATTTCACCCGCCGTCAGGTTGCGCCGCGCGCCGAGCAGCCCTGTAAAGCAGAAACGGCAATCGACAGCGCACCCCACCTGCGACGAGATGCAAAGCGTGGTGCGGTTGCCGTCGGAGGGTCCATCTGCCGGCTCCAACTCCCGGCCTGAAGGCGTGGCCACCGGCCGCCCGCGACGCTGCTCCAGGCGCCAGGGCATGTAGACGGCCTCGACGGCTTCGCCATCGGCGAGGCCCAGAAGGTAGCGGATCGATTGGTCCTTCGACGTCATCTGGTTCACGATGCGGGGGTAGACGATAGCGTGCTCGGACGCCAGCTTCTCTCGGAGAGAGCGGTCGAGGTTGGTGAATTCATCGAAGTTCTGGAGAGCCCGCGCATACAGGCCGCGATAGAGCTGCCTGCCGCGGTAACGCTGCTGCCCGCTGGCAACGGCCAACTCCTCAAGCTCAGTCCGGCTGAGACCCAGCAGGTTGGGAGGTGCCTTCGACATGGTGGATCAGGTCCGTGAGTACCTTGTGGATATCGTAGCAGTTCAGCGCGCGCTTGGCACGAGGACGCGTTACGACTTCGAGCCGTACGTCCAGAGTGGGGGGTGAAAACTCGTGGATTCCCGCCTGCGCGGGAATGACGGTGGAGTGGAGCCCGCAACTTCTAGACGACGACGTCATTCCCGCGCAGGCGGGAATCCATTGGTTTTCGCAAGGACTCTTCCGGCCTCACCCTTAGGCCTCGGCGATGACTTCTTACGCAGTTAGGATCGTGCTCGCTCGCTCAGCGGCCTGCCGCCGGGTACTTCTTCGTCTCACCCGTGCGGCTGTTGGTGACGCTGAATGAGCCGTCCGATTCGGCGCTCAATTCGATCCAGTAGCCGCGATCCTGCTTGGGGTCCGCTTCGGGGTTGGCGATGAATTGCTGAGGTGAATTGTTGGCGTCGCCGCCGGCTACCGCATAATGGAGCTGCCAGAGATTCTCAATGCCCGAGGAACTGTGCATGGCTTGCCACGCTTCGGTACTCCCGCCTTTGGTGGCGCCGTTGTTCATGATCGCGACGCGTGGATGCAGAACGTGGACGATTTCGGGTCCGCCGGACTCGTTCAAGCCGTGATGCGTGCTCAGGTACACGTCCACGGTCCCAATCTTGTTGTTGGGGCAAACCAGTTCGTACTCTTTGTTCCAGGTCAAGTCACCCAAGTCGATCATGCGGAACTTGCCGAAGGTGATCAGCGTACCGACGGACTGCGCATTCTCTGAAGGGTCAGTCTCACGAAGCTTGACGGCTGCACAGTAAGGATTCGCGGCGCCCGCACCCGGCAGCGGGCTCGAAATCTCATTGCCGGCGGCGGTCAGGATTTCAACGTCAATGCCGCGAATAGGAATCCTCTCGCCGGGGTGTGCAAGGATGTGATGGCCTGACTCTGTCGCTTGCGCGTACGCGGCGACGAGCTCGTCAGCCTCTTTGCCGTGCTCGACGCTGGGACCGTGATCGATGAAGTTGCGGATGGGGATTCGGGCCGCAAGTTGGGGAACGCCTCCCACGTGGTCCATGTGGTAGTGCGTGATGAGCAGGTAGTCGATGCGGCTGAGGCCGGCGTGCTTCGCGGCGGCTACGATCCGGTTAGCGTCGCGGCCGTTGAAATCGGGCCAGCCGGTATCCACCAGCATGCTTTCACCCGAGGGCGAGACGAACAGCGTTGATTGGCCGCCCTCGGTATCGATGAAGTAGACGTTTAGTGTTTGGGCCGCGCGCGCGGGACCTGAAGCCACCAGCAGAAGAACAGCCAATAGGAATCCGTTCATAGTTGCCCTTTCGTAACGACGCGCGAAGTAGGGCCGGAGCTGCCACGGCCAAGGCCGACCCAAGGGTCGGCCCTACGACTACGGCAGCGGGAGCTAGGGGCTGGCCGAAGCAGGAGTGAACGTAGCGGCCACTCCCCCGCCCTGCGTGAGATGCACCGTGAGATGGTCGGCAGCTCGGTAAGCGCCGTTCCGAATTGTCAGGTCAGTGGCGTTCTGGGCCGCATTCGGGCCGTCTTCATAGACGCGAGCCTGGTACGACCCTGAGCCCAAGAAGCTCAGCGGAATGTCGAGATCTCGTGGCGTCCAGTCTGTCATAGCGCCCAGATACCAGGCGTCACCCTTCTTGCGCGCGACGGCGATGTACTCGCCAGGATCGCCCAGCGGCACCCGAGTTTCGTCCCACACGGTCGGAACCTGGTCAAGAAAATCCATGCCGGGATTGTGATCGTAGCTCTCCGGGTAATCGGAGAGCATCTGGAGCGGACTGAAGTAAACCACGTACATGGCGAGCTGGTGGGCTCGGGTGCCCTGGCACATCGGGTTCACGTTTCGCGGTTCGAATTGATCGCGCGTGGCGTTGTTGAAGCAGCCGGGGGTGTAGTCGAGAGGCCCGGCCAGCATGCGTGTGAAGGGCAAGATGAGGTGATGATAGGGCGTATCCCGGAAACTCCACTTGTTGTACTCCATGCCGAGCACGCCTTCGCGCGTGAGCTGGTTGGGATAAGTGCGCCGCATCCCCGTGGGCTTGAAGGCGCCGTGAAAGTCCACCACCAGGTGATACTTCGCGGCCTCGCGCGTGACCCGATAGTAAAAGTTCACCATCTCCTGGTCATCGCGGTTCATGAAATCTACCTTGATGCCGGAAACGCCCCATTTCTCGAAAAGGGGAAAGGCCTCGATCATCTGTTTCTCCACCGATCGCCAGTGCATCCAGAGCAACACCTTCACGTGCCGCTCTTTGGCGAAGGCGATGACGGCGGGCATGTCAACGACATCGCCCCAATGGGCGATGTCGGCCTCATCCGCGTTGTGTCCGCTCTCGGAGTGGCGGGCCCATCCGGCGTCAATGAGCATGTAAGGCAGGTGGTGATCGGCGGAAAACTGGATGTAATGTTCCAACGTCTCGGTATTCATTCCAGGTTTGAAGTCAACGCCGGTGGCGTAGTCGCCGGACCACCAGTCCCACGCCGTCTTGCCAGGCTCGATCCAAGAAGTGTCCGCGAGCGCGCATGGCGGATTGAGGTTGAGGACGAGGTCGTGACTTTCAATCAAGCCGCCCGGCTGCGCGCTCACCACGAGCACGCGCCAGGGCGAGGACTTGGGCGTGGAGGCCACCACGGCCTGCTGGGGATGATCCAGCAGCGGCGAAAGCCTGGTAGCAAGACCATTGGGCACGTGCCGGGCACCGGTGAGGTATGTGCCGGCATAGTCCTCAAGATCGGCTTCGGTAATAGCCACCCAAGGGCCACCCTGAACCTCAGCCAGCAACGGCATACCGACGAGGGACGAAGGGTTGATTTCGCCAAGCGCCATCTTCTGAAATTCGTCCTAGTAAGCGGTGGTGAAACTGTCAAGCTTCAGGGCGAAAGCCGCTGCGGGGCGCGCGAAGTAAAATCCGGTGTCTTCGTTGCTCAACACGAAATGCTGCAACGCCGGCTGTTGAGGCAGAAGGTAACGAAACGCGATGCCTTCGTTGTAGGCACGAAAGACGATGTCGAGGCGACGTGCTGACGCACCCTGGGCTGCTTCCTCGAGGTGGACCGTCAGCTCATTATAGTGGTCGCGCACGGTGTGGTTGTCATTGATCCGGTCTTCCCAGGACGAATCGTGCGAGTCTGTTGAGCTGCTTTTGAGGGTAAGATCGTGATCGAGAGCGGGCGCCCCGTCAAACACGAGGCCGAGAGGCGAATCGGTAAGCACGTCGCGGCCCTCAAACGACACCCGATAGTATGGCCGCTCGCCCAGCGCGTACGGGGCGGGAAGGCTCTTCATGCCGAAGCTCATGTCCAGTTTCCCGTCCGGCGACTTCACGGTGAGCACTTGAGCCACAGAGTCCGAAGCGCCGACCCCACAGCAAAGCACGTAGACCGCAGCCATTGTGAAGATGAAGTGGTGATACCGCATAAGGCCAACTCCCTTCTCGCGAAGCGTCCGGAATCGAGAGCTGAGACCCCGCAGCGCACGACTCCACTTCGTGAGAAGGGCATGGTACTACAAGTCAACTGAATGGGACGCTGTTATAATGCAAGGCGACGGGCCAGAGACGTTTCGTCCTGTGATAGTACGGCCGCCATCTCGCAAGTTCGTCCAGCGCTGGTTGTGGGCCCTCGCTCTGTCTTCGCTCGGTTTCGCTCTAGGCCCACGTCCGATGCGACCGGGCCAAGTGGAGGGCGGCACCAGCCCGCAGCATGCGGCGCCCATCGTGAACGGACCGCTGATTCAGGATCTGGCATTTATCTCCGGTCATTGGCAGGGGGGCGTTACGGGCGGGATGTTTGATGAAGAGTGGAGCCCGCCTTCCGCGGACAGCATGATGGGCATGTTCCGTTATACGGAAAGCGGTGCGGTGAAATTCTACGAATTCATGGTGATTGAAGCCACGCCCGCCGGACCGGTGCTGCGCCTCCGGCATTTTGATCCCGGCCTCATCGCCTGGGAGGAGAAAGAGGGCGCGCTGAGCTTGCCGGTCGCGAGTTCCACCGAAAAGCAAGTTGTCTTTTCGAATGCCGATGGTTCTGTTCGGCTCACTTATCGGCGAACTGCGTCGGATATGCTAACCGTAATACTCGAACGTAACGCTGGAGGCCATAAGGGCAGGCAGGAATTCGATTACAGCCTCGTTAAGTGATCCCTCCCTTTTCGTCGCGTGGCTCATCAACTTTTCCATTTTCTCTCCTGGCTTTTTGCGCGCTACGGCTACGGCGCGGTGTTCTTCGGCGTCATGCTCGAGAACGCCGGTCTGCCTTTGCCAGGCGAGACGGTGCTGCTGTTCGGCGGCCTTCTGGCGCACCGCGGAGTACTGGATTTGAAATGGGTGATGGCGGCTGCCGCAACCGGCGCGACGCTCGGCAGCGGCGTGGGTTACGCCGCCGGATACCGCTGGGGAACGCCTCTAGTGCGGCGATTCAGCAGGCGCGCCTTCGTTCCGGACCACCGGTTCGATCAGTCTGCCAATGCTGTCGCGCGGTACGGCGTTTGGGCTGTGTTCGTCTCGCGCTTTGTCATCGGACTGCGAATGTTGGCAGGGCTGCTGGCCGGCGCTTTCCACCTGTCCTGGGCAGGTTTCATGCTGGCGAACGTCATGGGGGCGTGCGCCTGGGCGGTGGCGATGGGCTCGGTGGGATACGCGCTGGGTTCGAGCTGGCGTCGCTTGCTGCACTTCACCCGAACCCTCGATTGGATTGCGATCGGGGTTGTCGTTTTGATCTTGCTTGTCATCTTGCTCCGCAAGCATCGAGCGATGAGGCGAACGTGATGGCTTGTCGCGGCAGCGAAACCGGGTGATCTTCGGCGTCAGCCGCACGACACCCTTACTGACTTGGAGTCATCTCGATCATCGCCTTGATGACGCCGTCGCCATAGCTCGCAACCAGGTCAAAGGCTTTTTTCGTCTCGGTAAGAGAGAAGCGGTGTGTCACCAGTGGATCGACTCTGACAGCGCCGCTTGCGATCAGCTCGATGGCAGGGGCGACGCAGTTATTCTGACGCCGCACGCTCTTCACCTCGAGTTCGTGGCGGCGCAACAGGTGGGGATCGAGGCTGATGCGGTCGACCTCCGGGATGCCAACAATCAGAAGCGTGCCGCCCGGTTTGAGCAGGTCGGCGGCCTGATCAAGCGTCTCCTGCTGACCTGCGCATTCGAACACAACGTCTAATCCTAGCGGTTCACGCGCCGCGATTGCGGCCCGAATATCCCCATGGTGCGGATTGCCCCACCAATCGGCTCCACACTGCCGCGCGGCTTCGACACGCTCATCCATCAAGTCGGTAACGTAGATGCGAGAGTCCAAGTCCTTCAAGGTCGCGCGGCAAGCGAGCAGCACCAAGAGGCCGATCGGACCTGCGCCAAGAATTGCGATCCTCGTAACCGGCTTCAAGGGCGCGAGTCGCAGGCTGTGGAGCGCAACCGCAAGAGGCTCTACCATCGCGGCCTGTGCGGCCGACATCGACTCCGGGACCGGGTAACCGCAGCGGGCGGGAATCACCAGGTATTCGGCGAGCGCGCCCGTGGCCTGTCCAGGACAGCCCAGAAATCTCTGCCGCCGGCACGTGTGCGGGCGGCCGGCTAGGCATTGGTCGCACTCTCCGCACGCAAGCAGCGGGTCAATCGCCACGCGCTGGCCGATCCTGAGGTTCAACGCAGCGTCTCCCGCGACCGCTACGGTTCCCGAGCACTCGTGCCCGATGATTTCGGGAAAGCTAACAATCTGCGAGCCGATGCGGCCCTCAGTGTAGTAATGAATATCCGAACCGCAGACGCCGACTGCGTCGATGCGCACCATCACGTCCTCCGGGTTTCGGAGTGTGGGCTTGGGCGCGTCGCGAATTTCAATCTCACGAATTCCGGTTAAAACGGCCGCCTTCACCTGTGCCCTCATCTCTGGTTCGCTGGCAGAACTCTACCTTTGCTCGAAGCCAAAGGTGCGGCCGCACTGTCCGTCTGGCGTCGCGGACGGGCCGACTTTTGACTGCAAATCCGAACGAGACTCAACCTCAAGCAGTCTATGATAGAGCTTCGCGCCGTTGGGGCAAGGGAGGTGTCTGGCGTGGGTGACAATCGTGAAGCTCCTCAGGAGGCATTCGGCCGGCCCGGGATTCCACCGCGCTGGACGCACGGCGCCAAGGACGGCGTGGGCACCTCGTATTCGACCTCCAGCCGCATCTGGTTCACGGCCTGGAACGGCGTCCTCACCGAGGTCTATTATCCCACTGTCGATCGGCCTCAGCTCCGCGACGTGCAGTTTCTGATTACGGACGGACACACATTCTTCCATGAAGAGAAGCGCCATTTACGGTCGCGCTTTTCGCGCATTTCAGCACACACGCTCGGATACCGCGCCGTGAACTCTGATCCCGATGGCCGCTACGAAATCGTGAAGGAGCTAATTGCTGATCCACACGAGGCCTGCATTCTGCAGCATATCCAGCTTCGCGGCGATGAGGGCTTTCTTGCCGGGCTGCGGCTCTATATACTTTGCTCACCACACCTGGAAATGGGCGGCTGGGACAACAACGGCTACGTGACAGAGGTCGCGGGACGACGCGTTCTGACCGCGGAGAAGCAGGGAATCTGGCTGGCGCTGGCCGCCACCATACCGTTTTCCCAGCTCTCCTGCGGTTACGTAGGCGCGAGCGACGGTTGGACGGACGTGCACGAACACCTGGGCATGAAATGGGAATTTGATCGCGCTCTGGAAGGCAACATCGCCCTCACGGGCCATCTCGAGTTGGGCGGTCAGCGCGAATTCACAGTCGGTGTCGCCTTTGGCGATAGTCTCCCAAACGCTACCTGCACCCTGCTGCAATCCCTTGCCGTTCCCTTTGTCGAACATCACGATCGGTACGTGCGGCAGTGGGACCGCGCTTGTGGCAGCCGCATATTGCCGCTGAACTCGGTCGCAGGTGACGCAGGTCGGCTCTATCATGGCAGCTTTAGCTTGCTGCTAGCCCACGAAGACAAGTCCTATCCTGGCGCCTTTATCGCCTCTATGTCGATCCCTTGGGGCGAATCCAAGGGCGATGAAGACATGGGCGGCTATCACCTGGTGTGGACTCGCGACATGGTGAACAGCGCCACTGGACTGCTGGCGGCGGGAGATAAAGACACTCCGTTGAGGGCTCTCGTTTACCTCGCCGTCTCCCAGCAGAAGAACGGCGGCTTTCCCCAAAACTTTTGGATTGACGGCCAGCCTTACTGGCGTGGCATCCAACTTGACGAAGTGTCGTTTCCCGTCATGCTTGCGTGGCACCTGCATCACGCGCGGGCGCTCAAGGATTTCGACCCCTATCCCATGGTCTTGCGAGCCGCGAGCTTCCTCGTGCAATACGGTCCGGTGACGCAGCAGGAGCGCTGGGAGGAGGCCAGCGGCTACTCGCCTTCCACACTGGCCGCCAACATTGCGGCTTTGATTTCGGCCTCGGCCTTCGCGCGCACCCGCGGAGATGGCGATACAGCCCGCTTCTTGGAAGAGTACGCCGACTTCCTCGAATGCCACGTTGACGATTGGACGGTGACCACGCAAGGCACACTCGTGCCTGGCGTGCCGCGGCACTACATTCGCATTCTTCCTGCTAGTGTCGATGACCCGTCGCCCGCGGAAGACCCGAACAACGGCGTGCTGACCCTTGCCAACCAGCCGCCCGGAGGACCTTACGAGTACCCTGCCCGCGAGATCGTGGACGGGGGATTTCTGGACCTGGTGCGTTTTGGGATCCGCAAGCCTGACAGTGCTCTGATGGTGGATTCGCTTGCGGTGGTCGACGCCGTGTTGAAGGTGGACACGCCGGCCGGACCCTGCTGGCGACGATACAACCATGACGGCTTCGGCCAGCGTGATGACGGTGAGCCTTATGAAGACTGGGGTAGGGGACGGGCTTGGCCGCTCCTGACGGGCGAACGCGGCCACTACGAGCTTGCCGCCGGCCGCGACCCGGGCCCTTATATTCGCGCGATGGAACACTTCGCTTCGGATACCGGATTGCTTCCCGAACAGGTTTGGGACGCCCCTGATTTGACCGAGGCTCACATGTTCCTCGGCAAGCCTACAGGTGCGGCCATGCCGCTGATGTGGGCGCACGCCGAATACATCAGGCTGCTTCGGTCGTCCTTTGACGCCGACGTGTTTTCCAAGATTCCTGAAGTAGCTGATCGCTATCTTGGAGATCGCCGATCGGTGTGCCCAATTGAGGTCTGGAAGTTCAATCGCCAAGTGCGAACCGTGAAGCGTGGCCGGCGGTTGCGCGTGATCACGGGGGCGCCATTCGAGCTGCACTGGACCTTGGACGAGTGGACCAACGTTCAGCAAACCCGCTCGCAGATGACCGCTCTGGAGCTCGAGTGGGTAGATATTCCCATTTCCGCTCAACAGCAAGCGCCGGTGCGCTTCACCATCTACTGGACCACGGCTGATAAATGGGAAGGGCAGAATTTTGAAGTGCGGGTGGTGCCCTAATAGTTTTCTTTAGAGGGGTAAAATGCGATGGGGCAGAGTGTTCGGTGTCTCGCGGATGGGAAGATGAAGGTCCTCGTCACCGGTTCAAGCGGACTTATCGGTTCTGCTCTTGTGCCCATTCTCTCGGCGGAGGGCCATCAGGTCACGCGCTTGGTGCGGCCGAACACGCGTCCTGGCCCCGAACAGTTGGTTTGGGATCCCGCTGCAGGCCGCCTGGAGGCCGCAGGCATCGAAGGCTTCGACGCCGTCGCACATCTTTCGGGTGAAAACGTCGCAAGCCGGCGCTGGACCGCCGAGCAGAAGAAGCGGCTTTTTGAAAGCCGCGTGAAGAGCACCCAACTTCTGGCCGGAACGCTTGCCCGGCTCTCGCACCCGCCGCGAACATTGGTCTGTGCTTCTGGGGTCGGCTACTACGGGGATCGCGGCGACGAGTTGCTCACAGAAGACAGCGCGTCGGGTTCGAATTTTCCGTCCAGAATGTGTCGCGAATGGGAAGAGGCCGCCGAGCTCGCCACGAGGAACATTCGCGTGGTCAACCTGCGGATCGGTGCCGTGCTGAGCGCAGCGGGCGGTGCGCTGGCCCTGATGCTTCCCCCATTCAAAGCCGGCCTGGGAGGGACGTTGGGTAGTGGCCGTCAATACATGAGTTGGATTGCGATCGATGATGTAACCGGCGTGATTCAGCACGTGCTTTCCAACGAATCAGTAAGCGGACCTGTGAACACGGTAGCGCCGCAACCTGTCACTAATCGCGAGTTCACCAAGACCCTGGGTCGTGTTCTCGGCCGCCCGACGTTTTTGACGGTGCCATCCTTTGTGCTTCGGCTGGCTGTGGGCGAGATGGCTGAAGCGCTGCTCCTCGCGAGCCAACGAGTTATTCCGGCTCGGCTTCAGTCATCCGGCTACACCTTTCGCTACCCCGAGTTGGAAGGCGCGCTGCGGCACCTGCTCGGGAAAGCTGCTTGATAGGCTTGCATCGTTACGTCAATCCTTCGATCTAAAAAGCAGTGGCTAGTGGTCAATGGTTAGTGATTATGCGGCGCAGCCGCCGTTTTTGGCTTGGCACTAACCACTTGCCACTAACCACTGCTTTATGGAACGTCGGCACCAAGTCGTGATTCTGGGCGGCGGTTTCGCCGGGCTGAGTGCGGCACACACTCTGCGGCACGCACCGGTGGACGTCACGTTGATTGATCGCCGCAACTTTCATCTCTTTCAGCCCCTGCTTTACCAGGTAGCAACCGGCGGCCTTTCGCCCGCCAACATCGCGGCTCCTCTGCGCGGCGTGGTCAAGAAATACAAAAATACCCAAGTGCTCCTGGGCGAGGCGATTGATATCGACGCCGGGAAGCGGCGCGTCATTTTGAAAGACGGCGCTGTACCCTACGACACGCTGATTGTGGGCACCGGGGCGCGCCATCATTACTTCGGGCATGACGATTGGGCCCAATTCGCACCCGGACTCAAAACCCTGGAAGACGCCACTGCGATTCGCCGCCAGATTTTTTTGGCTTTCGAAGCGGCTGAACGGGACACCGATTCCGCGAAGGAGCGTGCCTGGCTCACCTTTGTGATTGTTGGCGCCGGGCCCTCGGGTGTGGAATTGGCTGGGGCCCTGAGCGAGATCGCGCACGATACCCTCAAGCACGATTTTCGGCGCGTCGATCCATCCCAGGCGCAGATTATTCTGGTTGAAGCGGCAGATCGGGTGTTGCCCTCGTATCCGTCCGACCTTTCGGAACACGCTGCGGAGTCTTTGCGACGCCTACACGTCACTCTCAGGACCGGAGCTACCGTCACTGAGGTACGGCAGGGAGCGGTCACTTTGGAGACCAAGGCTGGCAAAGAGTGCATTGCGGCCCGCACCGTCCTGTGGGCGGCCGGCGTACAAGCGTCACGACTGGGGCAGGTGCTCTCGCGGGCCGCTGGAGCCCAAATCGATCGCTCAGGAAGGCCGCGAGTAGCGCCCGATCTCAGCTTGCCGGGCCATCCCGAGATTCTAGTGGTCGGCGACCTCGCGAACTTCAGCCACCCAGAAGGCAAACCGCTTCCGGGCGTCGCCCAGGTTGCCATACAACAGGGTCGTTACGCAGCCCGACTGATTCAGGCACGTCTGCGCGGCGCGACGCTTCCAGATTTTCACTATCAGGACAAGGGCAATATGGCCACCATCGGTCGCGCCGCGGCAGTGGTGGAGTTGCCATGGCTGCACTTTTCCGGTTACCCGGCGTGGCTCGCATGGCTGTTCATTCACTTGCTTTACATCGTGGAATTTCAGAACCGCCTGCTGGTGATGGTTCAATGGGCATGGAACTACCTCAGCTTCAACCGATCCGCGCGCCTCATCACCGGCGAAAGCCCTTTTCCACTCGATCTGTGAATTGTGCTGGAATAGCCTATTAAGCCAGCCACTTATCACTAGCCACTAACCCCTAACAACTATCTTCACGTCTCAACCGAGACGCTCCGCGCACGGACGCTGGCGGGTACGGAGTTGAAGAAGCGGCGCAGAGGAATTTGCAGGAGGGAAAGCGAACCCATGTAGAGGTATCCGCCGAAGAACAACATGAGGAACGGCGTCACGAGGTAATCCTCAACGCTGAAGGAGTAGGCTGTAGTGAAGAGAAAATATCCGGCCAGACCAAGCTCAACGAAGGGAACCCAACCACTTTTCCTGGAGTACTTTTTGCGCTCCCAGGACGTGCCGCTAGTCTCCACACGGTACTTCGGCGTTCGAACGAATTCGGACTTCACGCCCAGCAAACCTTCCAGCACGACCTTGGCGTTCATTACGGAAAGGCCGATGCCGGTGGCCATCAAAAAAGGCAAATACTTGATGCACCGCTTCCAAGTGTGCGGATGAAGCTCCCGCTGAGCCACCATGTAGAAACTCGAAACGGTGCACGTGGAGGCGAGGAACAGCGGCAAATCGATATACAGCATCTGAAACCAGCCCTGGTAGAAACGCACGATCATCGCCGGCAGCAGAATGAGCGAGAAGACCACCATTAGGGGGTACGCCAAACTAGCCGTCAGATGAAACGTGCCTTCCAGCTTCACCTTGAGGGGTTGGTCGCTGCGCCACAGGGTAGGCAGAATCTTGCGCGCGGTTTGCGTAAGCCCTTTGGCCCAGCGTGCCTGCTGCGACTTGAAGGCGTTGACTTCAACCGGCAGTTCAGAAGGGCATTCGATGGTGGGATCGTAAATGAACTTCCAGCCTTTAAGCTGCGCCCGGTAGCTGAGGTCAGTGTCCTCGGTAAGGGTATCGTGCTGCCAGCCGCCGGCCTCGTCGATTGCGGACCGCCGCCACATGCCCGCCGTACCGTTAAAGTTGAAGAAGCGGCCTGAGAAGTTGCGCCCGCCGTGCTCGATCACAAAGTGACCGTCCAGCATGATCGCTTCGACTTCGGTCAGCACGGAATATCCCCGATTGATCCAGGTCCAGCGTCCCTGCACCATACCGACGTGAGGGTCAGTGAAATAAGGCAGCATCCGGCGGAGAACGTCCGGGTGCGGCACGAAGTCGGCATCAAAAATGGCGATGAACTCACCCGTCGCTGCAGCCAGACCGGCCTCCAACGCCCCGGCCTTGAAACCGCGACGATGGTCGCGGTGGTGATAGGTTATGGGAACTCCGGCGCGCGCGTATTCGCTCACCAGACGCGAGGCCACAATCCGCGTTTCATCGGTGGAGTCGTCCAGCAACTGAATTTCCAGCAATTCGTGCGGATAGTCGATTCGCGTCACTGCCTCCAGCAGGCGCTCCACCACGTATCGTTCGTTGTAAATCGGGAGCTGAACGGTGACCCGCGGCAGGGTTTCGAAATCCTTCGCCGGCTTGGGAGCTTTCTTTCGGTGGTGCAGGTAAGTCCAGGTCAGGTGGTAGCGGTGAAGGCCGTAAATCGAGAGAATGATGAGAATGGTGAAGTAAGGAATCAGAATTGAAAGGTCGAAAGCGTTGGGCTGGTAGAGACCCTGAAAGGGGTCCTTTTGAAAAATCCTCTGAGCATACTGCACGAAGGGATTGGGCGCCGCGATCAGAGCAAGTGAGATGAATAGGCTCGACATATGTTCTGTAGTAGATGCCCGGCGTCCCGCAAACTGGACGACTAGCGGGCGCCGATGGCGTATCGATCGTCAGTGAAAGTGCCAGCCGGAGTCAAACGAATGTCCGGCGAAGAAAGTTGGCTGTCAGTGCGGGTACTGAGGTCGAACGGCAGTTCTTTCTGCCATAGGTGACCCGACGCTTTATTTTAGCGCACTTGCCCACAATCGCAAGGGCTTTGCGTCCTGCGGCATCCTGCGGCCCAGTTTATTTTATCGGCATCATAAACGCTTCAGTTGAAAGACCCTCCAGCCGGTCCCGACGATCACTGATCGGGGCTTCAGGGACGGAGCTAACTCAACCCCGCAGGATTGCCTCGTAAACGGCTGCGTCCACATTCCCGCCGCTGATCACGCAACACACACGACGGTCTTGGAAGCGGCCGGGTTCCGTGAGCAACGCGCCCACGGACAGCGCGCCCGTGGGCTCGGCCTTAAGGTTTGCAAACTCGAACAGCAACCTCACGCCGCGTGCGATTTCGGTCTCGGGGACTTCGACAATGCCCGCCAAGCCGTCCTTGAGAATAGCCCAGTTGTGGCGGCCCAGGCTCACAGTCCGGGCACCATCGGCGATGGTTTGAGGCTCGGCGTCATTCGCTACGATGCGCCCTTCGCGCAGCGACCGTGCTGCGTCATTTCCCAGGGCCGGCTCCGCGCCGATAACTTCGACTGATCGTCCTGCGCTGCCCGCACGGCGCAGCCCGATCACGATCCCCGAGGTCAGGCCACCGCCGCCCACGGGCGCCACGACGCAATCGAAGGGCTTCTCGGCTGCGAGGCGACCTAATTCCTCGCCCAGGCTGCTGTTGCCCTCGATCACCAACGGATCATCGTAAGCGCTGGCGATGTAGGCTTTCGGATGCTCTTGCGCGAGTTCTTCCACTCGCTCGGCGCGCGACTTCGAGCGCACGTCCACAAACTCCACCTCACCCCCATATTCGCGCACCGCGTCGACTTTTACCTTCGCGCTTGTCTCGGGCATGACGATGATCGCCCGCTTGCCCACGAGCGAGCACGCATAGGCGAGAGCCTGACCGAAGTTCCCCGAGGAAGCTGCGATAATCAGCGGATTCGATACGTGCGAGGCAAGATGATAGGCCGCACGAAACTTGAAGCTACCTGTGTGTTGAAAGGTTTCGCTGGCCAGGAGCAGATTCGCGCCCAGATGCTGTCCGAGGCGGGGCGCTTTGATGAGCGTGGTCAGATGCCAAGGCTGGTTCATCAGACTCCTTTGTCCACTCGTTGCAGGCTCTTCCCTGTCGCCTCGGATAGTGCCCCCAGCATCTCGTGGGCGGCCTCGAGGAGGCGGCCCTTGTCAACCGGTTCCGCGGTGACAGCCCCGGCGAGTACCGTCGACGCTAGCTTCAGGTATTTCACCGATCTTTGGAGGCGATCTGCGCTGTCGACCGGGAGCGGCCACCGCCGGATTGCCACTGTTGTCTCTGAGAGAAGTTCAGCGCAGAACAGAGCCGCCACGTCGCGCTGGTCGCGCTGAACGCTCAGCAGAAACTCTCGCGCCTTCGTACGCAGCGCCTGCAGGCTTTCAGCTGCGTTCGCCTGCCGTATTGCTGCACGCGCCTCCTTTGCTGCTTGTTCGGCACCACTGGCCCTCCGCCATGCCAGTACACTGATAACCAGGCCTGCCACTGTGGCGGCGTCCGCCAGATACCCGAAAAAAGCGGCCCACTCTTGCTGCACGTTAGCCTCTAGCGGCACGCTAAGGATTTCGTCTTAGGCCTGTCAAGACCTTTCTTGCATCATGGCGTGAAGGGATGTAGAGTTTAGTCGTAAGGCCTTTGGAGACTAACCGCAATGGCCGTGAAGGTTTTCTGCAACACCATAGCGCTACCCACATATCGCGACAGCGTCCGGGGCGCCGTGCTCGAAGGCATTGGGGAGCGTCCGCCTAATGAAGATTGGATGATCTCCATCTTTGAACCGCAAGACCGCCCAGACTACATCGTAAAGATCGAAGGCCCTAACAATTTCAGGTGGGAGCGGGACTTCTTCGGCCCGACAGAGCAGACGCCCGAGTTCATCAAGCACTCTGTCAAGGAAGCTATCGCCAAGCCGGCACCGGTCAACTATGAGCCGGTAATTGAGCGGTTGCTGCAAAGGTCTGAGGAGGGAAAGGTACCCTGGGAGAAGGCCGGATCTCTCGACAATGAGTTCGTGTCTACCCTGGAAGTTGGGGGCGGCCGAACATATCGATTCCATATTAAAAAGGTCGATGGCGCGTATCTGCTACGAATGACGGATGCAGAGCAAAACGAGATCTTTTCACTCAGCGCCGAAGCAGAGATCCTTTTCGGTCCCTGGCAAAAACAGGCACGGCTCAACCAACTTCGAGAGATCTTCGAACTTGCCCGGAGGAAGGTATTTTCCGTTGACCAGAAACTTGCCGACGTCGTGAGCCTCTTGGACGCCATTTAGCTCGCCCGCCAAACTAATGCGTCTGCCCGGAACATATTGTGGATCTCTTCCAGATCGTCCGCGAACTTGTCGTCAGGACGGGGCAGGCTCTTCCACCACTCGGCAAACTCGCCTGCTGTAACCGGCTTTCGACCCTTAATGGCTTCAATCCGGCACACGGGCTCATGGTTGCGCTCCACCACGAATGACTCGCCGCGATATTTCACGCGATTCAGAATCTCCGAGAAATTGCGAGCCGCCTTCGCCGCCGATATCTTTTGTACTTTCATAGTTCTGATTAACTGATTTTCTGATTGACAACGCAAGAGGCCGCCAGAGCTGTCGAACCTCTGAAGCCGCAACACTACTAGACCTGCACTCTAAAGGTGGATTCCGTCCGTGTCACGGGCCGGTAAAGCGTATCGCGCTCGATAGGCTCGCGGCCGGCGTCGCGAATGAGGCGGGTGATATCGTGCCGGGTCAGCGCTTGCGGGGTTCCGGCGCCGGCGTCGTGGTAAATCTTCTCTTCCACCACGGTGCCGTCCAGATCGTCGGCGCCGAAGCGCAGCGCCACCTGGGCCACGCGCGGCGTCATCATGATCCAGTAGGCTTTGATGTGCGGGAAATTATCGAGCAGCAGCCGGGAGACGGCCACGTTCTTCAGGTCCATAAAGCCGGTGGTTTCGGGGTGCTCCACCAGCTTCCCGAGCTCTGTGTTGGCCGGATGAAACGCCAGCGGGATGAAGGTCTGAAAGCCGCGGGTCTCATCCTGAAGGCCACGCAGTTGCAGCAGGTGGTCCACGCGGTCTTCAGCCGATTCGATGTGGCCGTAGAGCATCGTGGCGTTCGAGTGCAGGCCCAGCTCGTGCGCGGTGCGATGAATCTTCAGCCACATGTAAGCGCCGATTTTATGGTCGCAGATCACCCTCCGCACCGCGGGAGCGAAGATCTCGGCCCCGCCGCCCGGCAGCGACCCGAGTCCCGCTTCCTTCATCCGCTCCAGAACCTCGCGGACCGATAGCCTCGTCATGTGGGCGTAATAGCCGATCTCGACAGCCGTGAAGGCCTTCAGATGGACAGTAGGAAAGCGGTCTTTCAAGCCGCGCAGCAGATCAAGGTAGTAGTCGAAAGGCAGGTCGGGATGCAAACCGCCCACAATGTGGAACTCGGTGATAGCCTCCGTCCACCCTTCGCCCGCCCGGCGGAAAGCCTCATCGAGCGCCATGCTATAAGCGCCGGGCGCGTCCGGCTTGCGGCCGAAGGCGCAGAGCTTGCAACTGGCCACGCACACATTTGTGGGATTGATGTGTCGGTTGACGTTGAAGTAGGTGGCGTTGCCGTGCAGCTTCTCGCGGACGTGATTCGCGAGATAACCGACCGCCAGCAGGTCATTCGACTTATAGAGCGCAACTCCGTCATCGAAGCCGAGTCGCTCACCGGCCAGCACCTTCTCGGCGATGGGCGCCAGCGACACGTCACTGAAGCGTAAATTGGAAGGCAGCATAGGAGACCCAAGCCACCATTTTAGCAAGCTGGGCAGAAACTCGTCCAACCTATCATTTCTCGGTAGTGTCCGGTTTTCGGACACTACGCATTTCTCCTGTAGTGGTCTCATTTGCTGGCGGAACCCTCCGAACGCAGTCATTCCCGCGAAGGCGGGGAATCCATTGTGGAAGTCCTCGGAAACAAGGTATCAAGGAAGTGGATTCCCGCCTTCGCTGATTGACTGCGCCTGAGAGCGCACCTACCCCTATCTGCGTTCCGGGGCGTTCAAATGACACCGGTACTATTTCCCCTGGCATTGCTACGTCGCAGCGTCTCCCTCACGAAGCGGTAGCAGCCGCCGTGGCCGCTACGACGGCCGCCTGGTCCCGGCGCACCTTCTCGGCCAGCGCATCCTGTCCGGCCGCCGATGCGATGGTCACGAGGCCCAGTCCCATCCCCTTCAGCGGATTGTTCCACCGAATCTCGCCGCTGGTTGCGCTCAGGCAGAACACCTGCCCGCGCGTGGTGGCGTAAACGCTGCCGTCTTCCACAACCAGGTTCACAAAGTCTGACCCGGCCAGCCTCGCCCGCCACACCTCAGACCCGTTCGACTTGTCGAGCGCAATCACCGTACCCTTGACCCCCAGAAATACCAAGCTGGAATTCGCCATAGCTCACCCCCATCTCCATTGAAGCAGATTATCATCCCGGCCGCCCCCCTCTTCCCTTTCGCCTCCCAAACCCAAGCCGGTTGGGACCTCTGCCCTCCTCCCCCAGTGTGCATTTTTGGCACGCTCGCCCGCCAAGCCTCCGCCCGGCGGCGTAATCCACAGGCAAACCTCAAGAAAACAAAGGCCAAAATTAATCCGTCCCAAAAGTCCCAGCTTTACCCACTGTCCCATTTCATTTCGGTATCACTTGATATTGGGCGATTCAGCGCCAGATTCAACTCGATATGCGGCGTAGGGGCGGGCCTGGTGCCCGCCCGTGGGCGACCACAAGGGTCGCCCCTACGTGCTGCGGAATTCGAAATTGGGAACTGTACAGAGCGTCATAAGTCAGCACCCTGGGAGCGCGGGCGTCTCGGCCGCAAAGGTTGGAAGAGAGAGCGGGGCGGGACGCCCGCGCTCCCAGGGCACGTCGCCGATTCTGACGCCGGAAACTTAACTCGGACTTTCAATCCAAAAAAGGAGAAAGACATGGCAAGCATAGAAAAGAACGTCACTGACGAAGTTCGTGAAGCTAACCGGGCCAACAGCGCGGCCTCCACCGGGCCTGTCACCGAGGCCGGCAAGAAGCAATCCAGCCTGAACGCTTTCAAGCACGGCCGATACGCCAAACGGCTTGACCCGGTCAAGCGGCTGCTCGAAGACCTGAGCCAGGAGGAAGAGGCGGAGCGCGAAGCCCTATGCGCCGATGCCATCGAGCGCTATCAGCCGCCCGACACCTTTGCCGAGCAGCAGGCCGAGGAGTTGGCTCACTTGCAGTTTGAGCTGCTCCGCCTGGAGGGCGTGAAGCAGGCGATCTGGCAGCGCGAGCGCGAGCTGCTGGAGCTGGAGCAGCGGCGCCGGGCCTTGCGCCTGAAAGAGGAGGGCGTGAAGGCCCGCTCCAACGAAATCTACGATTGTGGTTTGGTGAGCCAGCCGGACTCGCCCGGCAAGTTTCGTGAGATGCTCCGCATCCTGGAATCGCTGGTGCACGGGGAGCAGGATCAAAATATCAAGGACGTGCGCACGTGTCTCTATCAGCTTTATGGTGACTCCAAACGCGCTTGGCGGGGCGTCCGCCTGAGGTGGGCCGTCAACCGGGTCGAGAAGGCTGAAAGCGACGAGGAAGGCGAGCGGGCCAGCCGGCAGTTTGACCGGGAAGCGGAGCAGGAAATTGAGCTCGTGCGCGAGGAGCTGGCGATCTGTGAGCTGGAGCAGGGACCGCTCAGCCAGGCCGGCCAAGCCGCCCGGCTGCTGGAGGTGATGAGCTCGCGGAAGTGGTCATGGATGCGGCAACAGGAGAATTTCCTGATGCGGTCGATTGATCGCAAGCTGAGGGTGCTCATCGACCTGCGCCGCGAGCACGACGCCGCAGAGCGGCGCGCCGCAACGCAGCCTCTGTCGGGCAAGAGATCTGGCGACGGCAGCCCTCCGCAAAACGCCACAGGCAACGGCGACGCCGGCTACGTTCAAATGCCGGAGCAAGTGGAGAGCGCACAGGGGTCTGCCGGGCCAGAAGACGCCAAGCCCGCAGTCCCGCAGCCTAACCACCCGGTGGGTAGCGCTTCCCCCAAGAACATCTCTGAAAAAAGTGAGCCAAACAAAGGAACGAAGCCACTAAGTGATTTGTTTTCAGCAACAGCTTGGGGAGCGGTGGAGTTGGAGCCATTCGAGTTGAATGCTCTCTCGGCGGCTTTGGCATGCCTCGGGAAGCTGGATTTGGACATTTCGGCGTTCGCCTCGCCACATCTGCTCTTCGTGAATTGAAAATTGTGTGCTCTTTCGGCCGTTCGAGGCGGAGGTTGGGTCGGCCCTCACCCTCAATGCGGCAGTCTCGTACGGTCTTAGCGCAAGTGTCTGGCCTTGGCCCGCTGTGACCGCGAAGATTTCTTGAATCTTGAATATCTTGAATTCTTGAATTTTCTTGAATCTGTAATCTGCAATATCTGCAATCTGTGATCTCAAATCCACCTGCCCTGGTGTTGAAATCACAGAGTGCTTCGTGCTGAACCACATATCACGGCTTCGTCCGCGACCGCCGCCACTCCAGGCGATACAGCGCCACCAGAAACACAATCGCGCTCGCCGCAGCGGCAATCTGGAAACCCAGACGAAAGGCGGCCCTTCGGGTAACGTCGTGGCTGCCGAAACTGTGCCAGGTGACGTCAAGATTGACGGTCAGAATCCAGGCCGCGATGA
The DNA here is from genome assembly GCA_035578005.1 of Terriglobia bacterium. Taxonomy (GTDB): domain Bacteria; phylum Acidobacteriota; class Terriglobia; order UBA7540; family UBA7540; genus Gp13-AA77. Next base: position 2,620 of record DATJYK010000156.1, on the reverse strand, counting down.
AGGCCAGGGCGGCCAGCAGGATGGAGAGAAGAATGTTGCGTACGGTTCGCACGTCGCCTCCAGTTTCGCAGAAGCCATGCCGCGCACGAAGTCCCAATTTTATCCGGATTAGCCGATCGCAGGTGCCGGTGTTAACCTGAACGCTCCATACGCAGTCACGCGAAGGCGGGAATCCATTTCGAAATTCTTGGAGGCATAAAAGTGGATTCCCGCCTTCGCGGGAATGACTGCGTGTGGGAGAGTTCCGCCCAGCAAATGAAACCAGTACCCGATCTCAGCGCCGCTCGACTTCGCGCGCGCTTTGCGGTTAACCTAGTTCTTTGGGTAGTGTCTCAGTTTGAAGTGGCATGGCCATCTTGGCCATGAAATAACACGGGCAGGATGCCCGTGCCACCTCAAACTGAGACACTACCGTTCTTTGTATTCACCTGCCGCCGATTTCCATTGTTTCGGTCGTACGAGGGAGACCACCTGAAGTCAGGGGTTCGGCGCACATCATTTGCCGGAGTACCGCGGACATTAGGAGGCGGAGGCCCGCCACGCAGCTTGCAACGTTTGGATCTGGCTCGCAGGTGTCCGACTGCTGTGCTTACCGGGGAGGGGAACATGTTGGGAGGTCTGCTCTTCATTGTCTGTGTCATCCTGCAGTTTCACTATCACGACTCGATTCCCTGGTACATCTGGGCCTTCGGAGTTCTCGCGCAGCTTGTGGCGTTCGGCGAGCCGGCGATGAGATCGCCCAAAGCACGGAAAAAGGGGAGTGACGCCGCGACGGGCGGGGCAAGCTAGACAGGACGTCGGAAATCGTTGCCGAAGCCGCAAGCTTGTCATTCGGTTGAGATCAGATTTATAAGCTCTATTACAGAGCGCATTAAGTCATGATACATGGCGCGGCCCGTAAGGGCGCGGCTTGCCCCGCTCTCGAGTTTCTACATGTCTGAGGCCCCAAGGGCCGCTCTATCAAAGCCCTGGGCAACGCCCGGGCAACGCCCAGGGTGAGTGATCAAGGGGTATGAAGAACGTAGCCCTGAAGGGGCGAACTAAGGGAAGTATTGGAATGGGTCAATCGCTCTCCCAAATCTACGTTCACCTGATCTTCAGCACGATCGACTATTCTCGAAGCGCTACGGGCTGGAATATGACGAAAGTTATATGTGGGACTGAACCCCGCGTTTAGGTCGCCCTTTCAGGGCTCAGCGCTCTGAGGGTACCTCGATCACCCTGGGCGTTGCCCAGGGCTAGGTTAGATCGGCCTTTCAGGCCTGTCAAAATCTAAGGCTGAAGCGCCTGAACACTTAACTTTCGACTGTTGACTTTCAACTGTCGACTTTCGACTCTCGAACACACGTTGAGGTGACGTACTCTTGGAACTCGACCTTCTTGGAACCAGGCAACGCACTCACTACTGCGGCGAGCTTCGCCCCACTGACGCGGGCAAAAAGGTATTTCTGGCCGGCTGGGTGGCGCGGCGGCGCGACCTGGGCAACTTGATCTTCATCGATCTGCGCGACCATACCGGCATCACGCAGGTGGTCTGCCGTCCTGAGATGAGTGCTGGCGCTCATGCCAAAGCGGAGCAGGTTCGATCCGAATACGTGCTTGGGATTGAAGGCGAAGTAGCGATGCGTGCGCCCGAGACAGTGAACGGAGACCTCACCACCGGCGAAGTGGAAGTGGTGGTGCGGGAGCTTCTGGTGCTGAACGAGGCCCGCACTCCGCCGTTTCCCATCGAAGACGAAGGGCGCATGAATGAAGAACCGCGCCTTCGCTATCGCTATCTCGATCTGCGCCGCAGCCGCATGCAGCATCATTTACGCCTGCGCCATCAGGCCAGTCTGGCGGTGCGCGAGCACATGGGCGGCCACGGATTTATCGAGATCGAGACGCCTTTCCTGACGCGCAGCACTCCCGAGGGCGCCCGCGATTATCTGGTGCCAAGCCGCGTCCACGCCGGCCATTTCTATGCGCTGCCTCAGTCGCCGCAGCTCTTCAAGCAAATCCTGATGATTGCCGGTTTCGACCGCTACTTTCAGATTGTCCGCTGCTTCCGCGACGAGGACCTGCGCGCCGACCGCCAGCCTGAATTCACCCAGATCGATATCGAGATGGCGTTCCCAACGCGCGAGGTGTTGTTCGACATTATTGAGAGGCTAATCGAGAAGCTGTTCGAGCTGATTGATGTGAAGGTCGAGCGGCCTTTCGCCATTCTGCCTTACGACGAGGCTATGGAGAAGTACGGCTCTGACAAGCCGCATCTTGGCTTCGATCTGGCCTGGAAACGGATGGAGCTTCCGCCGGGCGCGCGCGGCAAGATTCATGTGGCCGAGCCCGTGAAGATCCTGCGCGTGCCCGGCTGGGCCGGCGCCTCGCGCGGCCAGCTCGATAAGCTTCACGAAATCGCCAAGGCGGCCGGTGCAGACTGGTCGTCTTATATCAAGGTTACGGATGCCGGAGCGCAATCGCCGCTCGCCAAAGTGGCTGGCGAAGCGGAAGTGCAGGAACTGGCGAGCGCCGCCGGCGCCAAGCCAGGCGATCTGGTCCTGTTGCTCAGCGTCAAGCAAGAGCCGGGAGCTGGTCATTCGCTCAGCGTGGAAGCTCTGCGCCACTTGGACGAAGCCTC